>DATLFQ010000058.1:0-12782 GCA_035540915.1 Acidimicrobiales bacterium | reverse complement strand
GCGGCGCCCCCGGCGACCACCGCGGCTGGCCTGGCCGTCCCGGGTGCCAGGCGCCGGCCCACCGCCACGGTGACGGCGACGCCGGCGGCGGCGGCCCCCAGGCGCAGGGCGACGTCGGCAGGACCACCCGCCGTCCCGGCGACGGCGAGGGCCGTCGTCGACCCGAAGGCGACGGCGGGCCACCACCCGGGCGGGGCGGAGAGCACGAGGGCGGCGGCCGCCGACCACGACGCGGCGACCTCGGCGGGCGACCCGAGCGTCGCGCCGGGGCCGAGCACCGACTGGGCACCGGAGATGGCGTCGAGCGACGTCGAGCCCCAGCGCACGGCCAGCGCCAGGAGGGCGGCAGCTGCCGCAGCCCCGGCCCGCACGTCGGCGGCGACGAGCGCCAGCAGGCAGGCGAGCAAGACCACCTCGCCCGACGACGTGAGCGCCAGCGCCGCCGCCGCGGCCGCCGCGCCCAGGCGCAGCGGCCCGGCGATCAGCCCGACCTCGTCCGCCTCCGGCCCGCCACGTACGTCCGCGCCAGGTGGTTCCACGAGCACCCCGTGCACACCTCCACCACGTAGCACGCCACCTCGCCGGCGCGGCGGGTGAGCTTGGCCAGCTCGGCAGCCCCCTGGAACGCGGCGCCGCCCGGCGGAAGGTGCGACCCGAACGCGTACGCCACGTGCACCAGCTCGAGCTCCTCGCAGATCGGGCACTGCTGGCCGCCCGGCGTTCCCATGCCCCTGGCCGCCCGCAGCAGCTCGGGGTGGGCGTCGCACACGTCCAGCCTGGACAGCCGACCGCGATGGAACTCCTTGATGACGAAGTTCCGCGCCATGCGGTAGTCGATCTGCCCGGGGAGCGCCGCACCACCGGGGGCACCGCGCACGGCGTCGGGGCGGAAGCTCACGGCGACCCAGGGTAGCGGCGCTTCCCCACAGCGCCCGCCCGCGGCGAGGCGACGTGCGCGCCCGCCGCCCGCCGTGCTGCGTTATGCTCGTACCGATATATCGGATCGATACATCGAGGACACCGGGACGAACGTGTTGGAACTGGCGGTACTGGGATTGCTCAAGGAGCAGGAGCTCCACGGCTACGAGCTCAAGAAGCGGCTGAGCAGCGTGCTCGGCCCCCTCTCGAGCGTCTCGTTCGGCTCGCTCTACCCGACCCTCGCCAAGCTGGAGGCGGCCGGCGCCGTCAAGGCGGTGGAGGCCAACCCCGTGCCCCTCGCCCCCATCCCGATGACCGGCTCCCTGGGCGGCGAGCTGCTCGCCTTCCGGGCCCGCCGGGCCGCCGCCCGCACCACCCGCGGGAGCCGGGGCAAGAAGGTCTACGGCATCACCGAGCGGGGGGAGGAGCTGTTCGCCGAGCTCCTCCTCACCGACTCCAACTCCGGCGACGACGACCGGGCGTTCAACCTGCGCCTGGCCTTCGCCCGCTACCTGCCCGCCGACGCCCGCCTCGGGCTGTTCGAACGGCGGCGGGCCCTGCTCGTGGAGCGCCTCGCCCGCGCCCGGGACGCCATCCGGGCCAGCCGGGAGCGCCTCGACGCCTACACCCGCTCCCTGCTGGAGCACGGAACCGAGGCCACCGAGCGTGACATCTCGTGGCTCGACCAACTCATCGCCGCCGAGCGGCAGGAGGATCCCAAGTGAGGAACACCGTCAAGGTCGCCATAGCGGGCGTCGGCAACTGCGCCAGCTCGCTGGTCCAGGGCGTCGAGTACTACCGCTCGGCCGACCCCAACGACACCGTCCCCGGGCTCATGCACGTCGAGCTGGGCGGCTACCACGTGGGCAACGTCGAGTTCGTCGCCGCCTTCGACGTCGACGCCGCCAAGGTCGGCCTCGACCTGGGCAAGGCGGTCTTCGCCGGCCAGAACAACACCATCCGGTTCTCGCCCGTCGGCGAGCTGGGCGTCACCGTGCAGCGGGGCCCCACCCTCGACGGCCTCGGGAAGTACTACCGGGCGACGGTCGAGGAGTCGCCGGCCGAGCCGGTGGACGTCACCGAGGCGCTCCGGGCCTCCGGCGCCGACGTCCTGGTGGCCTACCTGCCCGTCGGGTCGGAGGCCGCCCAGAAGCACTACGCCCAAGCCTGCATCGACGCCAAGGTGGCCTTCGTGAACGCCATCCCGGTGTTCATCGCCAGCGATCCGGAGTGGGCCCGCCGCTTCGAGGAGGCGGGTGTCCCCATCGTGGGCGACGACATCAAGAGCCAGGTCGGCGCCACCATCGTGCACCGCCTGCTGGCCCGCCTGTTCGAGGACCGGGGCATGGTCCTCGACCGGACCTACCAGCTCAACGTGGGCGGGAACATGGACTTCAAGAACATGCTCGAGCGCGAGCGCCTGGAGTCCAAGAAGATCTCCAAGACCCAGGCGGTCACCTCCCAGCTGGACAACGGCATCGCCGACGACGACGTCCACATCGGCCCCTCCGACCACGTGGCGTGGCTGGAGGACCGCAAGTGGGCCTACATCCGCCTGGAGGGCCGCAACTTCGGCGACGTGCCGCTGAACATCGAGCTGAAGCTGGAGGTGTGGGACTCGCCCAACTCGGCCGGCGTGATCATCGACGCGCTGCGCTGCGCCAAGGTGGCCAAGGACCGGGGCATCGGCGGACCGCTGCTCGGGCCGTCGGCCTACTTCATGAAGTCCCCGCCGGTGCAGTACCGCGACGAGGACGCCCGCCGCATGGTGGAGGAGTTCGCCACCGGGGAGTGATTCCTCACGGGGCCGACAGCTCGACGACCAGGGCCCGGTGGTCGCTGACCTGAGCCCGGTCGAGCACCTCAACCCGATCGATCACCGCCCCCTCGACGGCGACGTGGTCGATCCGCGCTCGCGGCGCGTGGGCCGGGAACGTCGGCGCCGCCGTGTCGGCCAGGACCAGTCCCCGGCCGTCAAGGGCCGCGGTCACGTCGGCCGGAACCAGGTTCAGGTCACCGACCAGCACCCGTGGCGCGGGCCGGCCCGCCACCGCGTCGAGCGCGGCCCGGAGCTGGTCGCGAACCTCGCCGGGGTCCACCGACAGGTGGGTGGCGGCCACCGACACCCGCCAGCCGTCGACCTCGGCGGTGGCCACCAGCACGGCCCGCCGCTCGTTGCGACCGCTGCGCGGCAGGGCCAGGTTGGCCACGTCGAACAGCGCGCCCCGGACCAGCAGGGCGTTGCCGTAGCGGCCGCCCCGGCCCTGGCGGCAGGCCGGCCCGAAGGCGACGATCATGCCCGCCGCCCGCGCCACCTCGACCGCCTGGTCGAC
Organism: Acidimicrobiales bacterium; assembly: GCA_035540915.1. Taxonomy (GTDB): domain Bacteria; phylum Actinomycetota; class Acidimicrobiia; order Acidimicrobiales; genus DATLFQ01. The sequence continues at coordinate 9,531 of DATLFQ010000058.1, read as the reverse complement.
CCGGCCGGACCGGGCGACGCCGACGTCGACCTCCTGCAGGGCGAGGACGTCGGGCCGGCAGCCGGCGACGTAGCGGGCCAGGGCCGCGGTGTCGACCCGGCCGTCGGGCCGGCGCCCGTGCTGGATGTTGAAGGACATGACCCTCACGCGAGGGGCCACAGCTGTAGCAACATCAGGGCGTGCCCGCCGACAACACCGCTGGATGGAACCGCTGGTCGGCTGCCTACCAGGCAGCCGCCCAGCTGCCGACCGACGTCGCCGTGTATGGGCCGGACATCGCGACCGAGCGCGATCTCCGGCTCCTCGGCGACCTGCGGGGCAAGCGGGTGGTGGAGCTGGGATGCGGCGGCGCGCAGAACGCGATCGCCTTCGCAAAGCAGGGCGCCATCGCCATCGGGGTCGACGCCTCGGCCGAGCAGCTGGCGTACGCCAAGGCGCTCAGCGTCGAGGAGGGCGTCCGGGTCGAGCTTCGCCACGGCGACCTGGCCGACCTGGCCTTCCTGCGGGCCGACTCGGTCGACCTCGTCTTCTCGGCCTACGCGCTGGGCTATGTGGAAGACGTCGGCCGGGTGTTCCGCCAGGTCCACCGGGTCCTGCGGGTGGGGGCGCCGCTGGTCTTCAGCCTCGAGCACCCTGCGTCGCACATGGTCGACCCGGCCGGCGAGGACCCCCTGCGCGTCGTCCGGTCGTATTTCGACCCCTCGCCCGTCGACTGGCGGACCGCCGACGGCACCGAGCTGACCAGCTACCCGCACACCGTCGGCTCCCTCGTCACGGCGCTCGTGCGGTCGAGCTACCGGGTCGACGCCGTCCTCGAGCCGCCGCCTCTTCCCAGTGGGCCCCGGAGCCAGCACTGGAACGACAGCATGCACCACGTGCCGCCGACCCTGGTCATCCGGGCCCGCAAGGAGGGGAACTGATCGCCTCCCCGGCTGGGGCCCCGGAGCCCCGGCGTCCTCCCGGAGGCGGGGGCCCGAGCCCCGCCCCGGACGGCGGTGCGCACAGTGATCGGCTGGTCCTGTGGGACGTCGACGGCACGCTCCTCACGACCTCGGGGATCGCCCAGCGGGCGTTCGACCTGGCCGCCGCCCACGTGCTGGGCCGCCCCGCCGGCGACCACGCCGTGCGGATGAGCGGGAAGACCGATCCCGGCATCGCCCTGGAGATCCTGGCGTTCGCCGGCCTGGCCGCCGACGAGGCGCAGCGCCGGGTTCCCGACGTGCTGGCCCGACTTGAGTCCGAGCTGGCGGCCGCCGCCGACCAGGTCCGGGCCGAGGGCCGGGCCCACGACGGCATCGAGGAGCTGCTGGCCCGCCTGCACGCCGAGCCCTCGGTCCTGCAGTCGGTGCTGACCGGCAACACCCGGGCCAACGCGGTGGTCAAGGTCGCCGCCTTCGGCCTGGACCGCTGGCTGGACCTGGAGGTCGGCGCCTACGGCAGCGACCACCACGACCGCGAGATGCTCGTCCCGCTGGCCGTCGAACGGGCGGCCCGGCTGCGCGGGCGCCGCTTCGACCCGGCCCAGGTCTGGGTGGTGGGCGACACGCCCCGGGACCTGGCGTGCGCCCGGGTCGCCGGTGCCCGGTGCGTCCTCGTGGCCACCGGCCGGTTCTCGCTCGGCGAGCTGCGGGAGGCGGGCGCCGACCACACCCTCGCCGACCTGTCCGACACCGCCGCCGTCGTGGACCTCCTGCTGACCTAGCCCCGGCGGGCCGCCCACCAGGCGTCGAGCCGGCGGCGGGCCTCCTCCTCGCCGAGCGGCCCCTCCTCCAGGCGCAGCTCCAGCAGGAAGTCGCGCGCCTCGCCGACCAGGCGGCCGGGCGGAAGAACGAGGTGCTCCATGATCTGGACGCCGTCGAGGTCCGGCCGGATGGCCGCCAGCTCCTCGCGCTCGCGCAGGTCGGCGATCTTGGCCTCCAGGTCGTCCATGCGGCGGCCCAGGGCCCGGGCCTTGGCCTCGTTGCGCGTCGTGCAGTCGCAGCGGGTCAGCTCGTTGAGCCGGTCGAGCAACGGGCCGGCGTCGCGCACGTAGCGGCGGATGGCCGAGTCGGTCCAGCCCATCTTGTAGGTGTGGAAGCGCAGATGCAGCTCGACCAGGCGGCTCACCGCGGCGATGTCGTCGCCGGAGTAGCGCAGCGCCCGCATCCGGTCACGGGTCATTCGGGCGCCGACCACCTCGTGGTGGTGGAAAGACACGCCGCCGGGGCCGTAGGCCCGGGTCTTGGGCTTGCCCACGTCGTGGAACAGCGCGGCCAGGCGCAGGAGACGGTCCGGCCCGGTCTTCTCGACGACGGCGATCGTGTGGGCCAGCACGTCCTTGTGACGGTGGACGGGGTCCTGCTCGAGGGCCATGGCCGGCAGCTCGGGAAGGAACTCGCCGGCCAGGCCCGTGGCGACCAGGAAGCGCAGGCCGTCGCCGGGGCGCTCGGCGACGAGCAGCTTGTCCAGCTCGTCGCGGATCCTCTCGGCCGAGACGATGGAGAGGCGCTCGTGCATCGCCTCCACCGCCCGCACCAGCGCGGCGTCGGGCGACAGCCGCAGGGAGGCCACGAAGCGGGCGGCGCGCAGCATCCGCAGCGGGTCGTCGCCGAAGGACTCCTCGGGGGCCAGCGGGGTACGCAGCCGCCCGGCCGCCAGGTCGCCCAGCCCGCCGAAGGGGTCAACCAGCTCCAGGTCGGGCAGGCGCAGGGCCATCGCGTTGACGGTGAAGTCCCGCCGGGCCAGGTCGGCCTCGACAGCCGACGAGAACGCCACCTCGGGCTTGCGGGAGTCGGGGCTGTACGCCTCGGCGCGGTGGGTGGTGATCTCGTAGCGCCGGCCGTTGCGGGCGGCCGCGATGGTGCCGAAGCGCTCGCCCTGGGCCCACACCGCGTCGGCTTGCGGCCCGACCAGCGCCTTGATCTCGGGCGGCCGGGCGTCCGTGGTGAAGTCCAGATCGGCCGCCTCGCCGATCCGGCCGAGGACCGCGTCACGCACCACGCCGCCCACGAGGTAGAGGCGGTGCCCACCGGCTCGGAAGGCGTCGGCCAGCCACGCCGCCTCCTCCACCAACGCGCCCACCCGCTCGGGGATCATGGGCCGACGGTACCCGGAGCCGCCCCGCGCAGGGCCCGTCGATAGTCTCGTGACGTCCATGAGCACTGCGTTGCCCGGGGTCATCCGCTGGGGGCGGGAGCGGGCTCGCACTGCTCCCTGGCGAGGCCAGGCGTCGGTGGCCTGCATCACGCCGTTCCCGGACGCGCCGGTCCCCTCGACGGCCTTCGTCCGGCGCTGCGTGGACCAGCTGGCCAGGCAGGGGTTCTCGAAAGTGGTGACGTCCGCCCTCACGACGCCGGAGCAGTCCGGCTTCCTCTTCGCCGGGTTCACGGTGCAGGAGCGGCTGCATCTCCTCGGCCACGACCTCACCGACATCCCGCAGGCGGACACGCGGGCGCTCCGCCGGGCCCATCGGGCGGACCACGCCGCCGTGCTGGCCGTCGACGAGGCGGCGTTCCCGCCGTTCTGGCGCATCGACGAAGCCGGGCTCGCGGAAGCCCTGGGGGCCACCCCCCACGTCCGCTTCCGCCTGGCCGACAACCCATCGGGCATCACCGCCTATGCCGTCACCGGGCGCTCTGGGCGGCGTGGCTTCCTCCAGCGCCTGGCCGTCGTTCCCGACCAGCAGCGCCTGGGCCTGGGCCGGGCCCTGGTCGTCGACGCCCTGCACTGGCTGCGGCGGTGGCGGGTGGAGCAGGCGGTGGTCAACACCCAGCTCGGCAACGACCCCGCCGTTGCGCTGTACGAAAGCGTCGGCTTCGTCCATGAACCGGAAGGCCTGTGCGTGCTGAGCCTCGAGCTGCGCGCGTGACCGGTCCGGGAGGCCGGTTCATCCGCACTCACCGGCAGGCCCTCCGCGGGCGGGCCCGCGTTTCGACGATCGCCGTGGCGGTGGTCGCCGGCCTGGCGGCGCTCGCCGCACCGGTAGCGCGCTCGGCGGCTCCGGCCGCCGCCCAGGTCCTCGGCCAGTCCTCTGTCCGGCTGGCGTCGCAGACAGCCTGGGTCGGCCCGGGCGAGGACTACACCGTGCGGCTGGTGGTGGGCACGACGCAACCGGCCGCCGAGGTCGAGCTGGTCGTGGCCGTCTACCGGCGGGTGGCCCACCGCAGCGAGTTCGTGCAGACGCTGGAGTCGCGGCCGCGCGGCGTGCCCCTCACCGTGACGCCGCCGGCGCCACTGGCCGAACTGGCCACCGACGCAGGCGGCGCCGTCGTGGTGACGATGCCGGTCCAGGACCCGGCCCAGCCGCCGGACCGTTCCCGTCTCCGCCTCAACGAGCAGGGCGTCTACCCGGTGCGGGCCGAGCTGCGCGGGGTCGGGGGCGGCCCCACGCTCGCCAGCCTGGTCACGCACCTCGTCTACGCCACCGCTCCCGAGGAGGGAGGGGTCCCGCTCGACGTGGGGTTGGTGGTGCCGGTCCACGCCGGGCCCGCGCTCCAGCCCGACGGCAACCGCCGGCTTCCCGAGGACGCGTCGGAGCGACTGGGGGCGCTGGCCCAGTCGCTCGCCGCGGCGACCGGGACCGCCTTCACCCTCAGACCGACGCCCGAGACCCTCGAGGCGCTCGAGGAGAGCGGGCGGCCGGCCGACCGCGCCACGCTGGCGGCGCTCACTCGGGCCGCCGTCGCCCGCCAGACGGCCGCCGCCACCTACGTCCCGGTGTCGCTGCCCGCGCTCGAGGACGCCGGCTTGAGCAGCGAGGCGGTGGCCCAGCTCGACCGGGGCAACGAGGTCATCGAGCGCGTCCTGGCCACCCGACCCGACGTGCGCACGTGGATCGCCGACGACCCGATCGACGTGGCCACGGTGCAGCGCCTGCGGGGCCAGCAGGTGGACCACCTGGTGGTACCGGCCGCCGACCTGGAGCCCGTCGACCTCGACGTGACGCTCGCGCAACCGTTCGAGATCGCCGTACCCGAGGTGCGCCCGCCGGCCGTGCTGGCGGGCGACACCGGCCTGGCCGCCCATTTCTCCCCCACCGACGACCCGGTGCTGGCCGCGCACCACCTGCTGGCCGATCTGGCGGTGATCTACCGGGACCAGCCGAGCCGGCGGCGGGCCGTCGTCGCCGCACCGCCCCGGACCTGGCGGGCGCCCGCCGCCTTCCTCGACGCCCTTCTGGCCGGCCTCGCCTCCAGCCCCGTCCTGCGGGCCGCCACCTTGGGGGAGATCTTCGCCGAGGTGCCGCCGGCGACGACCCGCGGCGAGGCGCCCCTGATCCGCCGGCTGGTGCCGCCCGGCCAGTCCCGGCCGCTGCCCGCCGAGGCCATCCGGTCCGCCCGCGCCCTTCTTCGCGGGTTCGCCAGCATGCTGCGACCGGACAACCCGCTCGACGACCGTTTCGAGGCGGTGCTCCTGACGGCGCAGAGCGTCGAGCTGCGCCCCAGGCAGCGCCCGACCTACCTCACCGGCGTCGAGGTGGCCGTCAGCGAGCAGACCGGCCTGATCGAGGTTCCCGACGAGCGGTCGGTGACCCTCACGGCCCGGCGCGGCGAGATCCCGGTCACGGTGCTCAGCCGGGCCGACTACCCCGTCCTGCTTCGGCTGCAGGTCATCAGCGAGAAGCTCGGCTTCCCCGACGGCGACCGCCGGTCCATCGAGCTGACGCGCCGAAACACCACCGAGCTGTTCGCCGTGCGGGCGCGCACGTCGGGCGCCTTCCCGCTGCGCCTCCGCCTCACCACACCCGACGGCTCGATGGAGCTCGGCAGCAGCCGCTTCACCGTCCGCTCCACCGCCGCGTCGGGCGTCGGCGTCGTCCTGTCGGCCGGGGCCGGGCTCTTCCTGGTGGTCTGGTGGGCCCGCCACCTGGCCCGGGGCCGACGGAACCGCCGCCTCATCCCCGCGTGATCCCCGGGTGAGCATTCTCGGTCGCCACACCGCGGTCATGGCCGCGGGCACTGCGCTGTCGAGGATCACCGGTTTCGGGAAGCTGGTGGCGCTCGCCTACGCGCTCGGCTTCACCCGCCTGACCGACACCTACAACCTGGCCAACATCACTCCCAACATCATCTACGAGCTGGTCCTGGGCGGGATCCTGTCGGCCACGCTGGTCCCGGTGTTCGTCGAGCGGCTGGCCGGTATCGGCCGGACCGACGGCGGCGCTGCCGACGAGGACGCGGAGGAGCAGGCGTGGCGGGCGGTGTCGGCCGTGATGACGGTCGTCGCCGCGGTGGCCGCCGCCCTCACGGCGGTGTTCGTGCTGGTGGCCCCGCTCGTCATCCGCCTCTACACCGTCGCCAACGACACCGGCTCGGCCGACGAGCAGCAGCGGGTGGCCACGCTGCTGCTGCGCATGTTCGCCCCCCAGGTGGCCTTCTACGCGATCGTCAGCCTGGCCACCGCCGTGCTCAACGCCCGGCGCCGCTTCGCCGCCCCGATGTTCGCCCCCGTGCTGAACAACCTCGTGGTCATCGGCGTCCTGCTGGCCCTGCCGCACGTGACCGACGACCTGTCCCTGGCCGCCGTCGCCGACCAGCCGGGCACGCTGGCGCTCCTCGGACTCGGCACGACGGCCGGCGTGGCCGCCATGGCGCTGGTGCAGCTGCCGAGCCTGCGCCGGGCGGGCGCCCGCCTGCGGCCGGTCTGGGACCCCTCCCATCCCGCCGTCCGCCAGGTGCTGCGGCTCTCGGGCTGGACGTTCGGGTTCGTGGCCGCCAACCAGGTGGCGCTGTGGGTCGCCCTCGCCCTGGCGGCCGTTGGCCAGGGCGACGTCGCCGCCTACCAGGCCGCGCTCGTCTTCTTCCTCCTCCCCCACGGCGTCTTCACCGTCTCGGTGGCCACCGCGCTGCAGCCGGACCTGGCGGAGCGATGGGCTGCACGCGACGTGGCGGCGTTCCGGCGTCAGGTCGCCACCGGCCTGCGCACGACCGCCGCCATCGTCGTGCCGGCCGCAGTCGGCTACCTGCTGCTGGGCCGGCCCATCGTGGAGGTGGCCCTGCAGCACGGGGCGTTGTCCGAGGCGTCGGCCCGCACGACCGCCTCGGTGCTGGGCTGGTTGGCCCTCGGCCTGCCCGCTTTCTCGCTGTGGTACTTCGTGATCCGCGTGTACCAGGCCATGCAGGACACCCGCACGGTGTTCGTCCTGTACGTGGTCGAGAACGCCGTCAACGTCGGGCTGGCGCTGGCGCTGTACCCGTCGATGGGGGTGCAGGGCCTGGCCCTGTCCTACTCGGCGGCCTACGGCGTCGGCGTCGTCGTGGCGCTGGTCGACCTGCGCCGGCGGGTCGGGGGGCTCGAGGGGACCGCGGTGGCCCGCTCGTGGGGCCGGACCGCGGTCGCCAGTGCCGCCATGGCCGCGTGCGTGCTGGGAGTGGCCGTCGCGGTCGGGCCGGCACTGCCGAAGGTGACGCTCGCCGTCGTCGCCGGCCTGGCCAGCTACCTCGCCGTGGGACGGGCCCTCGGCATGGCCGAGCTGCGGGCGCTAACCAACCTCCGCCGGGGCTGACGACTCGATTACCTTGGCCGCCGTGCCCGGTATCAGCGTGGTGACCGACAGCGGCTGCGACCTCCCCCCCGACCTGGTCAGCCGGCACGCCATCACGGTCGTGCCCCTGACCATCCGCTTCGGCAGCGAGGAGCTGGTCGACGGCAGGGATCTCACGCCCGCCCGCTTCTGGGAGCGGGTGGCCAGCTCGCCGCAGCTCCCGGAGACGGCGGCGCCCTCGCCCGGCGCCTTCGAGGAGGCGTTTCGCGCCGCGGCGGGCGCCGGCGCCGACGGCGCCGTCTGCATCACGCTGTCGTCCAGCCTGTCGGCCACTTTCCAGGCCGCCACGCTGGGCGCCCAGGCCGTCGAGGGCACCTTCCCGGTGACGGTGATCGACTCCCGGGCCGTCTCCATGGGCCAGGGGATGATGGCGCTCGCCGCTGCCCGTCGGGCGGCCGAGGGTGCGAGCCTGGACGAGGTGGCCGCCGCCGTGGGCGAGCTGGTGGCGACCACGCGGATCTTCGCCGCCCTCGACACATTGGAGAACCTCCGCAAGGGCGGTCGCATCGGTGCCGCCCAGGCACTGCTGGGCTCCCTGCTGTCCATCAAGCCGATCATCCAGGTGACGGGCGGCACGGTGGAGCCCGAGTCCAAGCAGCGGACGCGGCGGCGCTCACTGCAGTACCTCGCCGACAAGGTGCGCCAGGCCGGGCCGGTGTCGAATCTTGCCGTCGTGCACGGCCAGGCACCCGATGTCGACGAGCTGCTGGGCCTGCTCGGGGGCTGCAGCGACGAGCCCCCCGTGGTCAGCCAGGTGGGCGCCGTCATCGGCACCCACGCCGGGCCCAGCGTGGTCGGCGTCACCTTCACCACCACGGCGGCGGGGGTCTGAACCCTCCGCAGGCCTGGCTACGGTAGGTCGCTGGTGCCCGACCAGCCGCCCTCCGTGCCGCTCGCCGACCGGGTCCTGAGCGGCCGGTACCGGCTGGTCCGCCTCCTCGCCCGCGGTGGCATGGCCGAGGTCTGGGAGGGCCACGACCAGGTGCTGGCCCGGCCCGTCGCCATCAAGCTGCTCCACCCGCACCTGGCCGGCGACGAGGCGTTCGTCGAGCGCTTCCGGCGTGAGGCGGTCGCCGCCGCCCGCCTCGTCCATCCCGGCATCGTCGCCACCTACGACACCGGCACCGACGACGGCGCCGCCTTCATCGTGATGGAGCTGGTGCGGGGTCACACCCTGCGCGAGGCGCTGGCGGAGTCCGGACCGCTGCCCACCGCGGTCGCGGTCCCGATCGCCGCCAAGGTGGCCGACGCCCTGGACCACGCCCATCGGGCCGGCCTGGTCCACCGGGACGTGAAGCCGGCCAACATCCTGGTGGCCCACCAGCCCGGCGCGGCGGCGGCCGTCGGCGTGAAGGTGGCCGACTTCGGCATCGCCCGGATGGAACCCGATGAGGGCGCCGTGGTGCTGACCCAGACCGGGACGGTGGTCGGTACCGCCGCCTACCTGTCGCCCGAGCAGGTCACCGGTGGCACGCCCGACGGCCGCTCCGACGGTTACGCCCTCGGCGTCGTTTTGTACGAGATGCTCTGCGGCGAGCCGCCGTTCTCGGCCGACACCGACCTGGCCACCGCCCTGCTCCACGTCCGCGAGACCCCGGCCGCCCCACGCGAGCACCGGCCGGCCATCCCCGCTCCACTGGAGCGGGTGGTCCTCACCGCCATGGCCAAGCAGCCCGAGGAGCGCTACCAGTCCCTGGCCGACTTCCGGGACGCCCTCCTGGCGCTGGACCTGACCGCGCTCGACCGGGCCGACGGCACCGAGCCGCAGGGGCTCGCCGACGGAGACCACGGCGATGAGAGCAGCGGCGACGACGGCGAGCCCACCGGCGAGATGGCGGCCGTCGGCGGCGAACGGCGCCCGGCGACGCCTCCGGCCGGCACCGCGCCACTGCCCCGGGCCCCTGAGCGCCGGCGGGGCCCACTGGCCGGCCTGGTCGCCCTGTCGGTCCTCGCCCTCGTCGTCGTCGGGCTGCTGGTGGCCGGGGCAGTGGCGCGGTGCCGGCCGGAGG
>DATLFQ010000057.1:0-8791 GCA_035540915.1 Acidimicrobiales bacterium | reverse complement strand
CGTCGAGCGCGCTGAACCCGTGCCGGGTGCCCGTCCCGGCGCTGCCCGGCCCGCCCGCCACCACGACGGCCTCCGCGCCGCCCTCGGCCACCGCCACCTCCAGGCCCGAGACGGTGTTGACGGCCTCATGGTCGCCGCCGAAGGCCTGGCCGGCGGTCACGGTGGCGTCGAGGAGGCCGGCGCCCCGGAGGGCGGCCACCAGGTCCGACAGCGCAAGGGGCAGGGCGGCCTGGTCGGTCATCAGGTACGCCAGGCGCCGGTCGGGGGCGGTGTCCTTGAAGGCGGCGGCCACCGCGGCGACCTGGCTGTGCAGGCCGCACACCACCACCGGGAGGCCGGCGAGCGAGGCCGGGGCCCGGTAGCCGGGCCGCTCCTCGGCCACGCCCGTGTCGGCCTGCAGGCTGGTGTAGCGCAGCTTCAGGATGTGGCCGCCGGCGCCCCCCGACCAGGCCCGCCGCGCCAGGTTCCAGTGCACCACGTCCCACCCGCCGGTCCCCAGCCCCAGGTCCACGGCCGTGGTGTTCACCACCACCTCGTCGCCCACTGCGACAGCTCCGATCAACTGCGTGAGCACGTACGCCCGCCGCCCCGAAGCCAACGCCACCCGCTGCAACCCCTCCCGCTCGCTGATGACGGCGACCACGATCGAGGTCGAGTAACTGGGCACCTACAGCGACGCGATCAGCCGATCGACGCGCTCGTCCTGGGACTTGAAGGGGTCCTTGCACAGGACGGTCTTCTGGGCCTGGTCGTTCAGCTTCAGGTGGACCCAGTCCACGGTGTAGTCGCGGCGGCGTTCCTTGGCGCGGCGGATGAACTCGCCGCGCAAGCGGGCCCGGGTGGTCTGGGGCGGCTCGTCGACGGACGTCTCGATCGCCTCGTCGGAGCAGATCCGCTCGACCAGTCCCTTGCGCTGGGCCAGGTAGAACAGGCCCCGCTCCTGGGAGACGTCGTGGTACTGGAGGTCCATCAACGACACCCGCGGGTGGCTGAGCGGGAGGTCGTAGCGGGCTTGGTAGGCCTCCATCATCCGGTGCTTGATGACCCAGTCGCACTCGCGGTCGAGCGAGAAGGGGTCCTTCTCCAGGCCGGTCAGGCAGTGCTCCCACATGGCGAGGGCCTGCTCCTCCAGCGGGCTGATGCCCCTGGTGTCGGCGTACTTCTGCGCCCGCCCCAGGTACTCCGCCTGGATGTCGATGGCGCTGACCTCGCGGCCGTTGGCCAGGCGAACCCGCCGGCGGCACGTGGTGTCGTGGCTGATCTCTCGGATGGCCCGGATGGGGTTGTCCAGGGTCATGTCCCGCAGGACCACGCCGGGGTCCTCCAGCATGCGCAGCAGGATGCTGGTCGCCCCCACCTTCAAGAAGGTGGCGTACTCGCTCATGTTCGAGTCGCCCACGATGACGTGCAGCCGCCGGAAGCGCTCGGCGTCGGCGTGCGGCTCGTCACGGGTGTTGATGATGGGCCGGCTGCGGGTGGTGGCGCTGCTGACGCCCTCCCAGATGTGCTCGGCCCGCTGGCTGATGCAGTACACCGCGCCCCGCGGCGACTGCAGCACCTTGCCGGCTCCGGCGTAGATCTGGCGGGAGACGAAGAACGGGATGAGCACCTCGGTGTAGCGGCCGAAGTCGTCGCGACGGCTGGTGAGGTAGTTCTCGTGGCAACCGTAGGAGTTGCCGGCCGAGTCGGTGTTGTTCTTGAACAGGTAGATGTCGCCGCGGATGCCCTCCTCGCGCAGCCGCTGCTCGGCGGCGAGCACGAGCGACTCCAAGATCCGCTCCCCCGCCTTGTCGTGGACGACGAGGTCGTAGATCGAGTCGCACTCGGGGGTGGCGTACTCGGGGTGGCTCCCGACGTCGAGGTACAGGCGGGCGCCGTTCTCCAGGAACACGTTGCTGCTGCGGCCCCAGCTGACGACCCGCCGGAACAGGTACCGGGCGACCTCGTCGGGGCTCAGCCGGCGCTGCCCGCGGAGGGTGCAGGTGACGCCGTACTCGTTCTCCAGCCCGAAAATGCGACGGTCCATCGTCCTCGTCAGCCAGGGACCTCGTCCGGGCGAGGACGAGAACCTCGCCGCCCCGGTGGGCCCACGGTACCGTTCACCGCGTGGGATCGGGCTCCATGGTCCACCTGACGTCGGTGCACGACCCGTTCCACGCCCGGGTGATCGCCGCCCGGCTCGGGTCCGACGGCATCCTCACCGAGCTGCGCGGCAACCTCGCCGGCCCCTACCCGGTGCCGGGCGAGGTCCAGGTCTACGTCGACCGCGACGACCTGGGCGTTGCCCGCGAGCTGCTCCTGGCCGACGAGGTGGAGTGGTGCTTCGACGACGGCGCCGAGGAGGACGCATCCGGGCCGCCGACGGGTTCAGCGGTCCGCTGGGTCGCTGCCCTCGCCATCGTGCTGGTCGTCGCCATGTGGCTGAGCCGGGGCGTCTGAGGAATCCGAAGCCTCCGAGGCGCCGGCCGCCCCGTCCGGCGCCGGGCGAGGTGCCACCAAACCGGCCAGCTCCTCGCCGTCGAGGCGGCGGAAGACGCGGCCGGTGCGGGCCCGCTCCAGGACCGCCACCTCCAGCTCGGCGGGCGCCAGTGAGCGATCGGGCCCGGCCAGCGCCGAGATCGCTGCGTTGAGGGCGGCAGCGAGGTCCCAACCGTCGGTCCAGGCGTCCTTCATCCGCTGGTGGATGGCCTCGGCCTCGCCGCCGAGCACCGAGAAGCGGTCCTCGTCGAACACCGTGCCGTCGAACAGGATGTGGAAGAGCTGGTCCCGTCCGCCGCCACCGGCCGGGCCGGTTTCGGCCACCAGGATCTCCACCTCCATGGGCTTCATCTCATGGGTGAAGACCTGGCCGAGGTACTGCGCGTAGGTGTTGGCCAGTGCGCGGGCGTCAACGTCCTCCCGGCTGTAGGAGTAGCCCTTGAAGTCGGCCGCCCGCACGCCGGCCATGCGGAGCTGGTCGAACTCGTTGAAGCGGCCCACCGCGCCGAAGGCGATCCGGTCGTAGATTTCGCTGATCTTGCGCAGGGTGCTGGAGGGGTTCTCGGCCGCCAGCAGCACGCCGGCGTCGTAGATGGTCGCCAAGAGCGGCCGGCCTCGTGCGATGTTCTTGCGTGCGTAGTCGGCCTTGTCCTTCATCAACTGCTCGGGGGCGACGTAGAAGGGCATGCTCATGGCTGGTCCTCCGCCGGCCGCTGGTTGTGGTCGGTGCGCCGCCGGAGCAGGGCCCCGAAGCGCTCCGCCACCTCGTCCTCGGCCACCCGCTCGAAGCCGGCTGCGGAGATGGTGGCGATCACCGGGTAGATGCCGCGCACGGGGTCGGGCCCACCCGTGGCGCTGTCCTCCTCGGCCGCCTCGTAGAGGCTCTGGATGGCCAGCTCGATCACCTCGTCGCGGTCCATGCCGTCGCGAAAGCCCAGCTTGATGGTGGTGCGGGCATCGCGGCCACCCGAGCCGTCGGCGTGGTAGTCCGCTTCCTCGTAGCGCCCGCCGGTGACGTCGTAGGTGAAGATCCGCCCCTGCTGGCGGCGCAGATCGTAGCCGGCGAAGATCGGCACCACGACGAGGCCCTGCATCGCCATCGGCATGTTGAGCCGGATCATCTGGGCCAGCTGATTGGCCTTGCCCTCCAGGCTGAGCGAGCTGCCCTCCAGCTTCTCGTAGTGCTCGAGGGTGAGCTGGAACAGCTTGACCATCTCCATCGCCGGGCCGGCCGCTCCGGCGATGGCGACGCCCGAGTGCCGGTCGGCCGGGTAGACCTTCTCCATGTTGCGGTGAGCGATGGTGGAGCCGGCCGTCGCCCGCCGGTCGCCGGCCATCACCACGCCCTGCGCGTAGCGGACCGCCACGATGGTGGTGGCGTGGGTCACCGTCGAGCGGTCGACCTCGAACCGGGGTGGCGCACCCTGGAGGCGGTGCACCAGGCCGACGAAGCTCGGGCCCGGATCGTCGGTCGGCGGGAACAGCGGCAAGGTCATGGCTTCGGGAGGCTACCCGGTCGCCCCCGGCGGCCGTCCCAGGCAGGGCGTTCCCATCCGGGCCGCCCTCTGGTACCAGTAATTCGGACGGCGTTCGCCCCGATCGCCGATGGAGGCCCTTCATGCCGACCGACCTGGCCAGCGCAACCGAACGCGTACTCGACTACCTCGCCGAGCGAGGTGGCGTCGTCGAGGTACCGCCCGGGCGGGCCCTGCTGCGGGTGATCGCTGACGACCTCGACTGGACGCGGGCCGAGCTGACCGCCGCCCTGGCGGAGCTGGAGGCCGAGGGGCTGGTCGCGAGGGGGGTCCGGGACCGGCGCACCTACCGGCTGGCGCTGGTCGGTGACGAGAGCGAGGAGGACGCAGAGGCCGAGGAAGCCGCCCCCGAGCCCGAGGTCGCCGGGGCCCCCGACGCGGACGCCCGCGAATCGGCCGCCGACCCGGCGGCGGAGAGCGGGGGCGACGCCACGGGGGCGCCGGCCGCCGGTCCCTGGGCCGCCCCCTCATGGGAGCCGCCGACCGACCCCGAGCCCGCCGCCAAGCGTTCGCGCTTCGGTCGCAGGGCCAAGGCCGAGAAGGAACCCAAGCCCGAGAAGGTGAAGCCCGAGAAGGCCGAGAAGGTGAAGCGCAACCGAGGCGAGAAGCCGCCGAAGTCGCCCAAGGCCATGACCGGTGTCGTCTACGAGATCCGGGAGATGGAGGGCCGGTCGTTCGAGGGCATCAGCGGCCAGCCGATCAGCCGGCACCGCACCAACGGCGAGGCGTTCGCCGAACTGCGCCGGCTCACCGGTGCCCGCAGCGGCGGACATTTCCGGCCGCGCGTGGTGGTCCGCATCGATCCCGATGGCACCGAGGACATCGCCATCCCCTTCGACGAGCAGGACCGGCCGCTGCACTTCGCCTTCAAGCTGAGCGGCGGCCGCCGGTAGCGGGCACCGCTCGGGGGCGGGCGGCGGCGGCGCCGCCGTCCGCCCTACTCCCCGCCCTTCTGGACGTAGGAGCGCACGAAGTCCTCGGCGTTCACCTCGAGCACCTCGTCGATCTCGTCCAGCAGCTCGTCCAGCTCCGCCTTGATCTTGTCGCCCTGCTTGTTGCCGGCCGGGGCCGCCTCGTCGATCTCCTCGACCTCGCGGGCTGCCGGCTGGCGCTTCTTCTGTTCTCGTTCGGCCATGGTGCAGTGCCTCCTCAGGCGCCCAGTCTGTCCAACAGTGCGGCGGGACTGGGGCATCCCTCCAACAAGCTATCGACCATCTCGGCCGTACCTTTGAGCGGTTCCATCATCGGGACCCGCCGCAACGGGTCGCCGCCCAAATCGAACACGATGGAATCCCAGTTCGCGGCGGCGATGGACGAGGCCCAGCGCTGCAGGCACCGGCCGCGGAAGTAGGCGCGGGTGCCGGTGGGCGGCTCGCTCACGGCGGCGGCCACCGACTCCTCGCTCACGAGCCGCTCGGTGCCCAAACGGGCGAACAGCGATCGGCCCGGTCGCAGGTCGTGGTATTGCAGGTCCATGGCGGCCAGGCGGGGGTCGGACCACCGCAGGCCGTGGCGCTCGCGGTAGCCGTCCAGAAGACGGTACTTGGCCACCCAGTCCAGCTGGCCGCTGAGTGACGAGGGGTCGGTCTCCAGCCCGGTGAGGACGTGCTCCCACCGCCGCAGCACGTCGGCCCCGACGGCCTCCCCGACCGCGGCCAGCCCCCGGTCGTCGGCGTACTTGCGGGCCAGGTCGTGGTACTCCCACTGCAGGTCGAGGGCGGTCATCCGCCGGCCGTCGGCCAGCTCCAGCGGGTGGTTCAGGTCCAGGTCGTAGGACACCCGCCGGATGCACTGGACGGGCGCCGCCAGGGTGAAGTCGCGGTCCGCGAACCAGTCGTCCTCGATCATGGCCAGCACGATCGAGGTGACGCCGACCTTCAGGAACGTGGCCACCTCTGCGAGGTTGGCGTCGCCGACGATCACGTGGAGGCGCCGGTATTTCTGGGCGTCGGCGTGCGGCTCGTCGCGGGTGTTCACGATGGGCCGCTTGATGGTGGTCTCGAGGCCGACCTCCTCCTCGAAGAAGTCGGCCCGCTGGGTGAGCTGGAAGGGAACCTCGAGATCGCCGGTCGGCGCCTCGGTGCCCACCTTGCCCGCCCCGGTGTAGATGCCTCGCGTGACGAAGTGGGGCATCACGTGCTGGACCAGCTTGGCGAAGGGCACCTGGCGGTCCACCAGGTAGTTCTCGTGGGTGCCGTAGGAGTTGCCCTTGCGGTCGGAGTTGTTCTTGTAGATCACGATGTCCTGCCCTGGCGGCAGGAGGCGCTCGACGGCGGCCATCGACTGCACGAGGATCTGCTCGCCGGCCCGGTCGTAGCGCAGGCACTCCAGGGCGTCGAGGCACTCGGGCGTCGAGAACTCCGGGTGGGCGTGGTCGACGTAGTACCGGGCGCCGTTGGTGAGCACGGCGTTCACCAGGTGGGTCTCGACCTCGGGTGCCGCCGATCCCTCCCGGGCGAACCCCCGGGCGTCGTTGCCGGGCGACTCGTCCTCGAAGTCCCAGCCGACCTTGCGCTGCAGATCGCTCACGTAGGCGTTGATGAGCACCGACGAGGCGGCGATGGGGTTCTTCTCGCCCATGCCGCGCGGGTCGATCCCGTACTCGGTCTCGATCCCGCAGACCTTGGCTATGGCCACGATCCGACCCTACCCCCCGAGTCGCGGCACCACCGGTGCGGCCGATCGGAGCGGCGCCTACAGGTACTGCCCGGTTCCCACCCGTTCGATGGCCCGGCCGCCCACCGGCGTCTGGCCCGGCTTGCCCTCCGACAACAGGACCCGGAGGAACACGATGCGCTCCCCCTTCTTGCCGGAGATCTTCGCCCAGTCGTCGGGGTTGGTGGAGTTGGGCAGGTCCTCGTGCTCCTTGTACTCCTGGCGGATCGACGCGCTGAGGTCGGCCGCCCGGATGCCCTTGCGCTCGCCGGCGATGATCCGCTTGATGGCCAGCTTCTTGGCCCGGCGCACGATGTTCTCGATCATGGCCCCCGACGCGAAGTCCTTGAAGTACATGACCTCCTTGTCGCCGTTCTGGTACGTGACCTCGATGAAGCGGTTGTCCTCGGTGTCGCGGTACATCTCCTCGACCGTGCGCTCGATCATCACCCGGACCGCCTTCTCCACGTCGCCGCCGCCGAGGCTTTCGACCTCCAGTGGGTCGATGGGCAGGTCGGCGGTGAGGTAGCGCCCGAAGATCTGGACCGCCGCCTCCCGGTTGGGCCGCTCGATCTTGATCTTCACGTCGAGGCGGCCCGGGCGCAGGATGGCCGGGTCGATGAGGTCCTCCCGGTTGGAGGCCCCGATCACGATGACGTTCTTGAGCGTCTCCACGCCGTCGATCTCGGCCAGGAGCTGGGGCACGATGGTGGACTCCATGTCCGAGGAGATCCCCGTCCCGCGGGTACGGAACAGCGAGTCCATCTCGTCGAAGAAGACGATGACCGGCATGCCCTCCTCGGACTTCTCCCGGGCGCGCTGGAAGACGAGGCGGATCTGGCGCTCGGTCTCGCCCACGTACTTGTTCAGCAGCTCGGGGCCCTTGATGTTCAGGAAATAGCTCTTGGCCGAGGTGTCGCCGGTCACCTGGGCCACCTTCTTTGCCAGCGAGTTGGCGACCGCCTTGGCGATCAGCGTCTTGCCGCAGCCGGGCGGCCCGTAGAGCAGGATCCCCTTGGGGGCGGGCAGCTTGTGCTCGACGAACAGGTCCCGGTGCAGGAAGGGCAGCTCGACGGCGTCGGTGATCGCCTCGATCTGGGCGTCCAGGCCGCCCACGTCGTCGTAGGAGATGTCGGGCACCTCTTCGAGGACCAGCTCCTCCACCTCCGGGCGGGGCAGGCGCTCGAGGAGCATGCCGGTCCGGGGGTCCATCAGCACCGTGTCGCCCGAGCGCAGTCGCTCGCCCCAGAGCGCCTCGGACAGCTCGACCACCCGCTCGTCGTCGGCCCGGCCGACGATGAGGGCCCGCCGGCCGTCGTCGAGGAGCTCCTTGAGCGTGACCACCTCGCCCGAGACCTCCTGGTGTCGGGCGAGCACCACGTTGAGGGACTCGTTGAGCACGACCTCCTGGCCCCGCCGCAGGTCGGAGATGTCCAGCTCCGGGTGCAGGGCCACGCGCATCTTGCGCCCGCCCGAGAACACGTCGACCGTGCCGTCGTCGTTGGTTTCGAGGTAGGTGCCGTAGGCCGACGGCGGCTGGGTGAGCTTGTCGACCTCCTCGCGCAGCTTGGCGATGTGCTCGCGCGCTTCCCGGAGCGTGTAGGTCAGGCGCTCGTTCTGCGACACCGCCTGGGCGAGCTGGCCCTTGGTCTCCAGGAGCTTCTCCTCCAGGGTGCGGACCCGCTTGGGCGCGTCCTGGAGCCGCCGGCGCAGGGCGACGACCTCCTCTTCCAGGACCATGGCCTGTTCGCGCAGCTCCGCCGCCTCCAGCTCGAGCGCGGAGAGCTTCCCGTCGTTGTCAGGGTCGGGCGTCGGAACCACCTCCCGTGCCGTCGGCAGGGCAGACTCGGGTGCGAACGGGACGGGGCGACCATACACGGCGCCTGATCGCAACGGGAGGCTTGTGCCGGGGCCGAGTTTGCACCGTCGATCCCGCGCAAACCCGGCTACGATGGCCCCATGAAGGTCTGGATCGACCAGGATCTCTGCACCGGCGACGGCCTGTGCGAAGAGATCGCCCCTGCCGTGTTCACCCTCCTCGACGACGGCCTGGCCTACGTCAAGGAGGGGGCGAAGGTGTTCAACCCAGGCGGCTCCGAGGCCATGGCGGTCGTGCCCGCCGG
>DATLFQ010000056.1:0-11907 GCA_035540915.1 Acidimicrobiales bacterium | reverse complement strand
TTCCGGCGCGGTCCCACGAAGGCGCGGGCAAGCAGGTCGGCGTGTCGTGCGCCTTCCGTGGGCAGCCCGATCGGCATGTCGACGGCCAGCGCAGCCGCATCGCCGGCGACGGAGCCGAGAGCGTCGATGCTCGGGACGTAGTGGCCTTGCGGGCGCTCGCCGTCGGCGAGCACGACCGCGATCCATCCGGTGGTGCAGGCGTCCACACCGACGACGAGCATGGGCGAAGGTTGCCAGCGTCGTCTACGGCCGGGGCGTTGGCACTGGCGCGCGGCTACGCCGTGTTCACCGCCAGCAGCCGGCGGGCCGCGGCCCGGCCGGAGGCGATGCAGGCGGGGATGCCGACGCCCCGGTAGGACGAGCCGGCAAGTGCCACGCCGGGGAGGTCGCGAGCCAGGGACGCCTCGATGGCGTCGACCCGGGCCAGGTGCCCGACGGTGTACTGCGGAAAGGCGCCCGGCCACCGGGCCACCACCGAGTCTGCCGGGGCAGCCGTCAGCCCGAGCGCGGCGGTCAGCTCGCCGTGGAGCCGGCCGACCAGCGCGGCGTCGCCCAGGGCCAGCGCCCGCTCGTCGCCCGCCCGGCCGGCCGACGCCCGCAGGACGACGTGGCCCGCACCGGCCCACTGCGGCCACTTGGCCGACCCGTAGGAGCAGGCGGTGAGCAGGCGGCCCTCGCCGGCTGGCACCAGGAACCCCGTTCCGGCGAGCGGGCGGGGGAAGGCGGCGGCCGGGTAGGCGAGCGCCACCAGTGCCACCGAGGCAACCTCGATGGCGCGCAGGCCGGCGGCCGCGTCGGCGGCCCGGGCCCCGAGGAGCGACGCGGCCACGCTGGCCGAGGTGGCCAGCACGACCGGCCCGGTGGCCAGGTCGGCCACGTCCTCCACCGCCACGCCGGTCTCCAGGCGCGCGCCGACGGCCCGCAGCGCGTCCACCAGGGCGCCGACCAGCCTGCCCATACCGCCGGCCACCGACCGGAAGACCGGCCCGCCGGCGCCGGAGCGCTGGGCGGCCCGGCGCTGGGCGCCCAGGGCCAGGACCAGGCTGCGGTGCGACGAGGCGGCTGAGAACAGCTGTGGCGCAACGGCTTCGGCACTCAGCCGTGACGACGGTCCTGCATGGATGCCGCCCAGCAGCGGGTCGACCAGGCGGTCGGCCACCTGCCGGCCGAGACGCCGGGCCACCAGGTCGCCCACCGACCGGTCACCGGTCGTGCCCGACCGTGGCAGCACGAGATCGGCCGCTGCCCGGGCGACGCCGGCCGGCGACAGGATCCCGGAGCGGGCGACCCGGGCCAGGCCGCTCAGCCCGGCCGGCGCCCCCAGCACCATGCCCGCCGGCAGGGGCCGCAGCCGGCCCCCGGTCCACACCGCCGCGCCCTCGGCCGCCGGCGCCACGAGCTCGGTCTCCAGGCCCAGCTCCCGGCAGAGGTCCAGTGCGGCGGTGTGGGGCGCCCGGGTCAGGAAGGCGTCGGCCCCCAGGTCCACCGGCCGGCCCGCCAGCTGCGTCGTGGCGACCCGGCCCCCCAGGCGGTCGCCCGCCTCGAGCACCGTGACCGACACGCCGGCCCGGCACGCCTCCCACGCCGCCGCCAACCCGGCGATCCCGCCCCCGACGACGGTGACCGCCGGGGCGGATCCGCTCACCGCGAGGCGGCGGCCTGGCGAACGAGATCGGCCAGCAGGGCGACGAAGGCGGGGTCGTCGTTCAGCGACTCGGTGCGCTCCAGGACCACGCCGGCCTCCTCGGCCACCCGGCGGGCCTCGATGTCGATGTCGTAGAGGACCTCGAGGTGGTCGGACACGAAGCCGGCCGGGCACACGAGCACCCCCTCGACGCCCTGGGCCGGGAGCCCGGTGATCACGTCGCGGATGTCGGGCCCCACCCACGGGTCGTCGGTCCGGCCGGCGCTCTGCCAGGCGATCTGCCAGTCGTCGACGCCGGCCTGCGCAGCGACGGCCGCCGCCGTGGCCGTGAGCTGGTCGGGATAGGAGGGGCGGTCGTAGCCGAGCGCCCGCTCCGGCAGCGAGTGGGCGGTGAAGACGGTGCGGACGCGCGTCCCGGCCGCGAACCGGTCGTGCGCATCCTTCACCCGCCGGGCCAGCAGCTCCACCAGCGCCGGGTGGTCCCCGTAGGCCCCGACCTGCCGGTAGACCATGCCTGCCGGCACGGCGACCTCCCGCGCACGGGCGTGGTACTCGCTGGTGCTGAGGGCGGCCGTGTGGGGCGCCAGGACCAGCCCGACGACCGTGCGGGCGCCGCTGGCGGCCACCTCGCGCACGGCCGCCTCGATGAACGGCTCGGCGTGCTTGTTGCCCAGCACCGTGACCCACTCGTCCCCCAGCGCCTCGGCCAGCGCCGACGCCTGGGCCCGGGTGCGGGCGGCCAGCGGTGAGGTGCCGCCGATGGCCTCGTAGCGGGCCTCCAGCTCGGCCAGCTGCTCGGGGCTCGGGCGCCGCTGGCGGCGGATGTGGGTGTAGAAGGCGGCGATGTCCGCCGGTGTGGCCGGGGTGCCGTAGGCCATCAAGACGACGCCGCGCAGGCCCTCAAGCACGGGCGTGCACGAGGTCCACGAGGCGCTCCAGGACGGCCGGGTCGGTGCCGGGCAGCACCCCGTGGCCCAGGTTGAAGATGTGGCCGGGCCGCCCGCCGGCGCGGGCCAGGACCCGCTCGGCGTGGTCGGCCACCACCGACCAGGGGGCGAAGCACACCTCGGGGTCGAGGTTGCCCTGGATGGCGCAGTCCGGGCCGATGCGCTCCCACGCCCGGTCCAGCGGCACCCGCCAGTCCACGCCGACGACGTCGGGGCCGGTCGAGGCCAGCAGGCCCAGCAGCTCCCCGGTGCCGGTGCCGGAGCAGATGCGGGGGACGCCCAGGTCGGCCAGCCCCGCGAAGACGGCCCGGGTGGCGGGCAGCACGTACTGGTCGTAGTCGTCGGGCGACAGGGCCCCGGCCCAGCTGTCGAAGAGCTGGACGGCCGACGCACCGGCGGCGACCTGCGCCCGCAGGAAGGCGACGGCCATGTCGGCCAGCGCGTCCATCAGGGAGTGCCAGGTGGCCGGCTCGCCGTGCATGAGCGCCTTGGTCCGGGCGTAGGTCCGCGACGGGCCGCCCTCGACGAGGTAGCTGGCGATGGTGAAGGGGGCCCCGGCCAGGCCGATGAGGGGCACGTCCAGCTGGCCGGCCAGCGCCGCCACGGTCTCGATCACGTAGGGGACGTCGGTCTCGGGCTCGAGGGGGCGCAGGCGGGCCAGGTCCTCCTTGCCCCGGAAGGGCCGGGCCACCACCGGGCCGGTGCCGGGCACCACGTCCACGCCGAAGCCCACGGCGGCCACGGGGACGACGATGTCGGAGAACAGGATGGCGGCGTCCACGCCGTACCGGCGGACCGGCTGCAGGGTCAGCTCGACGGCCAACTCGGGCCGGCGGATGGCGTCGAGGATGCTGCCCTCGCCCCGCAGGGCCCGGTACTCGGGCAGGGACCGGCCGGCCTGGCGCTGGAACCACACCGGCACCGTCGGGGCCGGCTGCCGGCGGCAGGCCAGCAGGAAGGGGGCGTCGGGCGCGACGGGCACGCAGCGACGATAGGTGACCCGCCGGCGGCCTGGCCCGCCGTGGGCTGCGGCCACCTACACTCGAACGTCCTCGCAACGAGCGGGGCGGCCGTTGTCCGGCGAGGGAGTGCGTGGCCCCACACCCCGAGTTGCAGTCCGAGCGGGCGTACATCGAGCGGGCCTACGCCCGCATCGACGCCCTCCGGGCCGCCGCCACCGCCGTGCTGGCGTCGACACTGCGCCAGAGGGGCAGCACGCCGCAGTCGCTGGCCGAGCGCGACGTGATGGTGCGCACGACCCTTCAGCGCCTCGAGCAGCTGGACGTGGGGACCGAGTCGCTGTGCTTCGGTCGCATCGACCGGGCCGACGGCGAGGCGTTCCACATCGGCCGCCTGGCGGTGTCAGGCGAGGACCAGGAGCCGCTGGTGGTGGACTGGCGGGCCCCGGTGGCCGAGCCGTTCTACCGGGCCACCGGCGTCCACCCGATGGGCCTGGCCCGCCGCCGGCACTTCGCCACCGAAGGCCGGCGCCTCCTCGGGATCGAGGACGAGCTGTTCGACGTGGAGGGCGCCGCCGGGGGCCTCGCCGTCGATCCTGAGGCGGGCGCCGAGGGCGAGGACGGCCTGGTCGTCTCCGGAGCGGGCGCGCTGATGGCGTCGCTCGGCCGGGCCCGCTCGGGTCGCATGCGCGACATCGTCGCCACCGTCCAGCGCGAGCAGGACGAGGTCATACGGGCGCCGCTGCCGGGCGTGCTGGTGGTCCAGGGCGGCCCGGGCACGGGCAAGACGGCCGTCGCGCTGCACCGGGCCGCGTACCTCCTGTACACCCACCGCTTCCCGCTGGAGCGCCAGCGGGTCCTGCTGGTCGGCCCCAACCCGCTCTTCCTGCGCTACATCGAGCAGGTCCTGCCCTCGCTGGGCGAGAGCGGGGTCACGCTCACCACGGTGGCCGGGCTGGTCCACGACGCCCGGGTGCGGGCCGAGGCGCCCGCCGCCGTCGCCCGCATCAAGGGTCGGGCCTGCATGGCCAAGGTGGTGGCCCGCGCCGTCCGGGACCGCCAGCGGGCCCTCCGCACCGACGTGGAGATCGGCTTCGAGGGCTTCGTCCTGCGGCTGACCGCCGACGCGTCGGCCGAGGTGGTGGCGGCCGCCCGCCGCCGCCCGGGAACGCACAACGCCCGGCGCCGGCTGGTCGAGGCGCTGGTGTCCCGCCGCCTCGTCGCGCAGTACGAAGAGGCCCTCCAGCGCCGCCGCCGGGTCGGGCTGGTGGTTGCCGACCCCGACGACCCCAGCGAGCCCGACGGGGCGGTGCTCGACGAGCGGGAGCTGTGGAGCAAGTTGAAGCGGCTGCCCCCGCTGACAGCGGCCCTGGACCGCATGTGGCCCGTGCTCGAGCCGGCCGAGCTGCTGCACGACCTGTTCGGGGCGCTCCCGCTCCTGCGCCTCGCCGGTCGGGGCTCGCTGTCCGACGAGGAGTCGCGGGCGCTGTTCCGCCCCCGCAGCCCGAGCCTGGACGCCGTGGCCTGGACGGCCGGCGACCTGCCCCTGCTGGACGAGGCGCGGGTCCTGCTGGGCCCGCGGCGCCGGCTGGGCGAGGGCGAGGAGCTGGTCCGCACCTACGGCCACATCGTGGTCGACGAGGCGCAGGACCTGACCCCCATGGAGCTGCGGATGCTGGCCCGCCGGTCGCTGTCGGGTTCGATGACCGTGGTGGGCGACATCGCCCAGGCCACCGGCCCGCTGGCCCCGTCCGGCTGGGAGGACGTGGTGGCCCACCTGCCCTCGGCCCGCCCGGCCCGGGTGGTCGAGCTGAGCGTCAACTACCGCACGCCCGGCCAGGTGATGGCCCTGGCCGCCCGGGTGCTGGCCGAGGCCGCTCCCGGCCTGCGGCCGCCCCGCAGCGTCCGCTCCACCGGCGAGGCGCCGGTGCTGCGGAGCGTGGCCGCCGGGCGGCTGGTCGAGGAGGCGGTGCGGACCGCGGCCGCCGAGCTGGCCGACGCCGACGAGGGCACGGTGGCCGTCATCGCCACGCCGGCCACGGCGGCCGTCCTCGCCGACGCCGTCGCGGCGGCCGGACTGGCTGGCGGCCACGTCGAGCGCACAGGGTTGAAGGAGCGGCTGACGATCATCCCGGTCGGCATGGTCAAGGGCCTGGAGTTCGACTCGGTGGTGGTCGTCGAGCCGGCCGACCTGGTGGCCGGTTCGCCGCAGGGGCTGCGGGCGCTGTACGTCGCCCTGACGCGAGCCACCCGTCGCGTCACCGTGCTGCACGAGGAGCCCCTTCCGGCCGTCCTGGCCGGGGTGCCCGCCGGCTAGCCGCGAGCG
Source organism: Acidimicrobiales bacterium (assembly GCA_035540915.1). Classification (GTDB taxonomy): domain Bacteria; phylum Actinomycetota; class Acidimicrobiia; order Acidimicrobiales; genus DATLFQ01. The sequence continues at coordinate 6,030 of DATLFQ010000056.1, read as the reverse complement.
CCAGCCGCGAGCACGGCCTCGACCTCGATCTCCACCCGCCAGCGGGGGTCGACCAGCGCAGCCACGACGACGAAGGTGGCAGCCGGGGCGGCCTTCCCGAAGGCGGCCCGGTGGACCTCGGCCACGGCGTCGGCGTCGGCCGCCGACGTGAGGTAGGTGCGGGTCCGCACGACGTCCGCCCGGGAGGCGCCGGCCTCGGCCAGCGCGCCGTCGATGATGGCCACGCAGCGGCGGGCCTGCTCGGCCGGGTCGGGGTCGCACGACCCGTCCGGCCACACCGGCGCGGTCCCGGCCACCAGGACCCGGTCGCCCACGACGACGGCGCGGCTGAACCCGATGGTCGCTTCGTACGGCGACCCCGTGGCGATGCGGCGAGGCACCCCGGGAGGGTACCGGCCGCTGCCGCCGGCCGTCAGGAGGCTGCGGTGGCGACCCGGAGGCGGGCCGGGGTCGGGACCAGGCGGGCCCGGAAGCCCGAACCGGCGGCGACCGCAGCGGCGTAGGCGGCCCGGCGCCGGCTGACCAGAGGGCTGGCGGCGGGAACCACCTGCGCCGGGTCGAGCTGGGCCTGGATGCCTTCCCGCAGCAGCAGCAGTGCCTGCGTGCGCATCTGGGAGATGCGCGAGGTGGAGACGCCCAGTTGCTCGGCCAGCTCCTGGCTGGTGCGCTCCTCGAAGAAGTAGCCGACCACCACGGCCCGCAGCCGCTCGGGCAGCGCCGCCACGCCGTCGAGCAGGTAGCCGCGGCGCTCGCGCTCGACCAGCACCGTCTCTGGGTCCTGGTCGACCGCCGGAAGGGCCAGCTCGGGGTCGTCGGCGATCAGGCCGTCGTAGCTGAGCACCCGGGCCCGCTCCATGTCGCGGCTGGTGGCGCTCACCGACTCGGCGCTGACGCCGAGGTGGGCCGCCAGCTCGGCGGTGGTGGGGGTGCGGCCGAGCGTGGCGCCCAAATCCTCGACGGCACCGAGGAGCCGCCGCCCCCGGCTGCGCACCGAGCGGCTGGCCCAGTCGCGCGACCGCATCTCGTCGAGCAGGGCGCCGCGGATGCGGGCGCAGGCGTAGCGCTCGAAGCCCGTCTCGCGGCGGGGGTCGAAGCCGCGGGCGGCCTGGACCAGGGCGACCATGCCGGCCGACATCAGCTCGTCCTTGGCCACGAACCGGGGCAGGCGGCCCACCACCTGGTTGACCATCTGGCTGACCAGCGCCAGGTGCTGGTGGACCAACTCGTCGTCGAAGTCCGACCGCGCTCCCGGCACCCCAGCCTCGATTGTCATGGGACCACCTTCGGGCACGCAGGGGCCGGCCACATCGGCCGGGCGGGCGAACCGCGACCGCCGTCTGGCCCGGCCGGGTGGTGCGGCCGACCACCCGGGTGGACTAGTCCCCGGGCCTACAGTTGGACGGTGGACCGGCCGGCGCTGGCGACCGCCGTGGTCGTCGACGACTGGCCACTGGTCCGCCTGGGCATCGGCCAGGCGCTGAAGGGGTCCCTGGTGACCGTGGTGGGGTCGGCGGCCGGCGCCGAGGAGGGCCTGCGCCTGGTCCGGGCCCGTGGGGCCGCCCTCCTGGTCCTGGGGTCCCACCGGGACCTGGCCCTGGCCGAGTCGGCCCGCCGGGCCCGGGAGCTGCCCTCGGCGCCACGGGTGGTGGTGCTGCTCGACCAGGTCGACCCGACCACGCTGGACGCCCTGCGGGCAGCGCGCGTGGACGCCCTGCTCAGCCGGTCCGTGGGCCCCGAGGAGTTGACCGCCGCCCTGGCGCGGGTCGGCGCGGGGGAGCGGGTCGTCTCACCGGCCCTGGTGCCGCTGCTGGTCGGCGTTCTCGGGCCGGGGGGCGGAGCCGGCGGCACCCCGCCGGCGGTCGGAGCGGATGGCCCGCCGCCGCTGACCCGCAAGGAGATCGAGGTGCTCGTCCACCTCGCCCAGGGCCGGTCCAACCGGGAGATCGCCGAGGGCCTCTACGTGACGCCGGCCACCGTCAAGACCCACCTCGGCCACATCTACGCCAAGCTCGGCGTGGCCACCCGCCGGGAGGCGCTGGCCCGGGCCGTGGCGCTGGGCCTGCTGGGCTGATTGGGTTCCCGAATCCTCACCATCGGGCGCCCGGTGCCGAGGAACGGGGCGTGGAAGCCGTTCCCCTGTGGAGCGCCCGTCCGCTGTCGGTCCTGCTGGGGCGGGAGCGCCAGGTCCTGGAGCGCATCGGATGGCAGCTCCGGGTCGCCCTGGTCCTGTTGGAGTCCGACCGCCTGGCCTGGGCCGGACCGGCGTTCCGGGAGGCGGACCTCCTGGTCGACCGCCTCGACATGCTGGAGCTGTCCCGGGCCGTGGAGCTGGCCGGAGCGGGACCCGCACTCGGTCTCGGGAGCGAGCCCACCCTGGACGAGCTGGTCGCCCGCTGGCCGGTACCCGGCCGCCCGGTCCTGCGCCGCCACGCCCTCCACCTGCGCCGCCTGGTAGCGGCTGCGACCGAGCGGGCCCAGGCCGTGCTCGACGCCCTGGACGACGAGCCGACCGACGAGCCGCCGCTGGAGGCCCTGGTCCGCCGCGGCGGCCTGATCGTGGCCGGACGGGTCCCGCCACCGTCGGTGACCGAGTTCGTGGGGGTGCCGAGCGCCCGCCGGTGAGCGCTGAACCTAGGGCATCTGGTCGCCGATGGCGCTGCCCTCCTCGGAAGCGCCCTCGTCGATCAGCTCGGTCTCCAGCTCCTCGCGGCTGGTGATGGGATCGTCGGGCTCGGCGGCCGCCTCCTCCCGAACCTCCTGCTGCGTCCGCTCCTCGGGGGCATCGGGTGTCTCCATGGCAGGATGTGTAGCCGATGTCCGGGCCGTCGATCGCCATCGCGCTGTTCCCCGGCGTCGAGGAGTTGGACTGGGTCGGGCCGTGGGAGGTGCTGGCCGGCTGGGCCCGCGCCTGGCCGGACGACGAGGTCACCGTCTTCACCGTCGCCGACACCGACGACGTCATCACCTGCGCCAACGGGGCCCGGGTCCTGGCCGACCACACGTGGGCCGACATGCCCCCGTTCGACGTCCAGCTTTGGCCGGGCGGGCCGGGCGTGGGGCCGCTCCTCGGCGACGAGACGGTGCGGGCCCGGGTGCGCGACGCCGCCGCGGCCGGGGCCCTCCTGGCCAGCGTGTGCACCGGGTCGCTGGTGCTGGCCGACGCCGGCGTCCTGGACGGCCGCCCGGCCGCCACCTACTGGTCGTCGTTCGACCACCTGGTGTCGTTGGGCGACGGCATCGTCGCCCGCCCCGACGAGCGCTTCGTGGACGCCGGCGACGTCGTCACGGCGGCCGGCGTGTCCGCCGGCATCGACATGGCCCTGCACCTGGTCGGCCGGTTCCACTCCGTCGACCGGGCCCGCCAGGTCCGGCGCTACATCCAGTACGACCCGGCGCCCCCGGTCTGATGCGCACCGCCGAGCTGCCGCTCGACGTCGCCGGGCGGCAGGTGGTGGACGTCACCGACCAGGTGGCCGAGTTCTGCCGGGCCTCGGGCGACGGCCTGGTCAACGTGTTCGTGCCCCACGCGACCGCCGGCGTGGCGCTGATGGAGACCGGCAGTGGTTCGGAGGCCGACCTGGTCGACGTGCTGGACGCGCTGCTGCCGCGCGACGGCCGCTACCGCCACCGCCACGGCTCCCCCGGCCACGGCGCCGACCACGTGCTGCCCGCCCTCGTGAGCCCGTCGGTCACCATCCCGGTGGCGGCCGGGCGGCCGCTCCTCGGCACCTGGCAGCGGGTGGTGGTCGTCGACCTCAACCCGGACAACCGCCAGCGCCGCCTCCATCTCAGCTTCGTGGGATAGGGGGCGGTGGGCGCCTCACGGCCAGGTGCGGCCGAACCAGCGCTGCACGCGGCTGGAGCCGAAGGCGGCCTTGTCGGCGACGAGCGCCGGTGACGGCCCTTCGAGCGTGCCGTGCGGCGCCTGCCCGGTCACGAAGGTGACGTCGACCTTGGCCACCTGGTCGTCGCCGAACTCCATGTAACAGATGCCGCGCCCGTCGTAGTGGGCCGCTCCGCCGGCACCGCGGATGCGCGCGCTGATGCCGCCGGCGGCGACGGCCGCCTGGCCCTCGGCGAACACGCCCGCCTTCGGCGTCCCGACGCTGGTGACGTCGCCCACTGCGTACACGTCCGGGAACTGCGTCTCGAGGGTCGACGGGTCGACCGGGATCCAGCCGTCGACGGTCATGCCCGACCGGGCCACCACCATCGGAACCTTGTGCACCGGCACCCCGAGGAAGAGGTCGTACGGCATCTCACCGCCGCCGTCGAGGATCGCCACCCGGCGTGACGGGTCCAGCGCACGGACCAGCGTCTCAGGGTGCCAGTCGATCCCGCGCTCCTCGAACGCGGCGAGCAGGGCCCGCGATGCCTCCGGCGACGGCGGGATGGGGGCGGGCAGCGGCATCAGGAGTGCGACGTGCGACCGGTCCCGGAGCCCGCGGTCGCCCAGGAAGTCGTGGAGCAACAGCGCGGTCTCGCTCGGCGCCGGTGGGCACTTGAACGGCGTCGACGTCACCGCCACGACGACGCGCCCGCCGTCGAAGTCGGCCAGGACGTCGCGCAGCCCAAACGCGCCGGGCTCGGTGTAGAACTCGTGGCCGCCCTCGACCAGCCCCGGCGTTTCCTCGGGGTGCAGGTCGGCACCGAGGGCGACGACGAGGATGTCGGCGTCGAAGGCGCCGTCGTCGGTCTCCACCCGCTTGGCGTTGGGGTCGATGGCGCGAACGGTCGACCGGACGAACCGGACGCCGGGTTTCACGAGGTCGCGGTAGGGGTGGCGCACCTGTTCGGAAGGCGCGCGCCCGAACATGACGTCCAGCTTGGAGAACCCGAAGACGAAGTCGGCGCTCTTGTCGATGAGCACGACGTCGACGCCGGCGCCGAACTCCTCCGAGAGCCTCGTGGTCAGCTCCAACCCGCCGAAGCCTGCGCCGAGGACCACGACTCGCATGGCCGGCACGCTAACCCTCGGTCCAGATCCGCGGGCGGCCGGACAGCTCCTGTGAGCCTCTCGGCCGCCTGTTGGCATGTCGGCGATCTCGCGATCGCCCCGCCAGAGCCGGCGGTACGCGGTGCTCGACGACCCTGCCGCAGATTTGCGGCCTTCATGCGGCGTCGAAGCCGGGTCGCCTCGTTCGATTGGTCCTTGGACTGCGCTTCCAGCGTCAAAAGGGTTGGAACCGCCTGGGTTCGAGCCGGGAGCCAGGCGGTGCGCGACGGCGCGACGCTGTTCGGATGCTCGTGATCGACACCGCCAACGTGATCGGGTCCCGGCCCACCGGCTGGTGGCGCGACAGACCGGGCGCCACCCGACGCTTCACGGAACGAGTGCGGGCATCGGTGACCATCGGACGGCTGGCCCCTCCCGTGACTCTCGTCCTCGAAGGCGACGCCCGCTCTGGAGCCGACGAGGCCGACGCGGATGGCGTCGAAGTCGTGCATGCACCCGGCGACGGCGACGACACGATCGCCGCCATCGCGGCGGCGCACCGGCACGTCATCGTCGTCACGGCCGACCGGGAACTGGTCGAGCGGGTCCGAGCGGCGAACGCCGACGTCGTCGGGCCGAAATGGCTGCTCGACCAGGTCGTGGACTGAACACGAAGTCTGTCCGGTGGCCAAGGCCGCGCCGAAGGACGCGGCTGGGCATCGGTGATCGACTCGGAAGGCTGGCGCGTCCGCCGAGGCGGCGATCGGGAGACGCCGTCAATCATGGGCTCCGCAAGTTGTGGGACGGGTCCTGGGGCTCATCGGCCCCCGGACCCATCCGGAATCGACACCATCGCCTTGTCCGGAACGCTCGGGAGCAAATATCTCCGTACAGTGTTTCTGCTGGGCTGGCGACGAGCAGGGGGACGAGTGATGCACGCGAGGGTTGGCAGTTACGAGGGGAGTCCAGATCAGGCTGAGGCCGGGATCCGGAACTTCGAGGGACTGACTGATCGGCTCCGCCGCCTCGAAGGGTTCCAGGGCGCCTATCTGCTGGTCGACCGAGGGACCGGCAAGGCGCTGACCATGACCCTG
>DATLFQ010000055.1:0-5572 GCA_035540915.1 Acidimicrobiales bacterium | reverse complement strand
CCACCGCCTCGCGCGACGAGGTGCTCGACGCCCTGGTGGCCTACCCGGTCCTCATCCAGCGTCCCATCGTGGTCATCGGCGACCGGGCCGTCGTCGCCCGGCCCGCCGAGCGGGTGCTGGAGTTGCTGGGGGACTAGGCAGGCCCGGGGGCGGCTACCGCCCTCGTCGCTCACCGCCCGTAATCGGCCGACCCGACGCTCCTGGCGGAGCTGCGCGGGGCCCTCGCGCCGCTGACGCCGACGAACACCAGTTCGCCTATGCTCCTCGCCCATGGCGGAGTTCCGCTGGCGCCTGGCCGACGACGACGGCGGCCAGCCCGCGCTCTTCGCCGAGGAGGAGCTGGTCCAGCGCCACCTCGGCCGGGGCGAGTACGCCGGGCTGGAGTTCCTCCACGTCAACGCCAAGCGCATCGTCACCACGGTCCCGCCCGCCTCCCGAATGCCGTTCCGGCACACCATCAACGCCTACCGGGGCTGCAGCCATGCCTGCGTCTACTGCCTGGAAGGGCGGACACGCGTGCTGCTGGCCGACGGCCGGATGCGAGAGATCGGCGCTCTGGTGCCCGGCGACGTCGTTGTCGGCACCATGCGGAGCGGGCGCGACCGCCGCTTCGTCGGCACGCCCGTCATCGACCACTGGACCACGACGCGTCCCGCGTACCGCGTGGTCCTCGAGGACGGTACGGAGCTCCTCGCGAGCGCCGACCACCGCTTCCTCACCGAGCGCGGGTGGAAGCACGTCGTCGGTGCCCGGCACGGAATCGCCCGGCGCCCGCACCTGACGGCGTCGAACAGCCTTCTCGGCGTCGGTGGGTTTCCCGAGCCCCGTTGCGAGACCGACGAGTACCGCCGCGGTTACCTGTGCGGGATGATCCGGGGCGACGGGCACCTCGGGCGTGGCCGCTACCTGCGGGACGGGCGTCGACGCGATGCGTCCCGCTTCCGGCTCGCCCCGGCGGACATGGAGCCCCTGGCCCGGTTCCGGGCGTACCTGACGACTGTGGGCGTACGGGCGGACGTGTTCGAGTTCAGTGCCGCAACCGCCGGCTGTCCTCCGACGTCCGCCGTACGGCCCACCCGTGAAGGCGTCTCGGCGATCGAAGCCGTGGTCGCCCGGCCGACGTCCCCGACCGAGGAGTGGCACCGGGGCCTCCTCGCTGGCGCGTTCGACGCCGAGGGGTCGTTCGGCCAGGTCGTCCGCATCGCCGACGCCGATCCCGAACTTCTCGGCTGGATCTGCGCGTCGTTGTCGCAGTTCGGCTTCTCATGGGTCCTGGAGCCGGCTCAGGCCGACGGCGTGCGGCCCGTTCGCCTCGTCGGTGGCCTCCCGGCGGTGGTTCGGTTCCTTCTCACGGTCGACCCGGCCACCACGCGGAAGCGCTCGCTGCTGGGACGGGCCCTGGAAGGCTCCGGCGGTCGCCGGGTCGTGGCCGTCGAGCCGACCGGCGTCGACGTTCCGATGTTCGACATCACGACCGGCACCGGGGACTTTCTCGCCGAAGGCGTCGTCAGCCACAACTGCTTCGCCCGCCCCACGCACGAGTACCTCGGGCTGGGCCTGGGCCGCGACTTCGACACCAAGCTGGTGGTCAAGGTCAACGCCGTCGAGCGCCTGCGGGCGGAGCTCGCTGCGCCCGGCTGGACCGGCGAGCACATCGCCATGGGGACCAACACCGACCCCTACCAGCGGTGCGAGGCCAAGTACCACCTCACCCGGGGCATCGTGAAGGTGTTGGGAGACAAGGAGAACCCCTTCTCGGTACTCACCAAGTCCACGCTGGTCCTGCGCGACATCGACCTGCTGAAGCGGGCCGCCGAGCGGACCGAGGTGCGGGTGAACTTCTCCATCGGCACCCTCGACGAGGAGGTCTGGCGGGCGACCGAGCCGGGAACGCCCCACCCCCGCAAGCGGGTCGAGGCGGTGGCCCGGCTCAACGAGGCCGGGATCGCCTGCGGTGTGCTCGTGGCGCCGATCCTGCCCGGACTGTCGGACGGAGACGACCAGCTGCGCGAGGTGGTCGAGGCCTGCGTCGGCGCAGGCGCGGTGTCGGTCTCGGCAGCCGCCCTGCACCTGCGGGCCGGCGTCCGCGACCACTACCTCGGCTGGCTGGCCGGCTACCGTCCCGATCTGCTCGACGACGCCCGCACCCGTTTCCGCGGCGCCTACCAGCCGGCGGCCGTCCAGCGGGCGCTGGCCGACAAGGTCCGCGCCATGGTCGCCGACGCCCGCCGCCGCTGGGCGCCCCCCACGGCCACGCCCGTCGTCAGGCGGCCGGACGGGAACGAGGCGCCCGCCCCGACCGCGACCGCCAACGCCACCGCGGTGCCGGGCCCGGCTGCACCGCCTGCGGGCCAGCTGCGGCTCGAATTCCAGGCCGGCCGGGGTCGCATCAGGGCGAAGGGTGCCGAAGGTGCATTACCCTCCGCCGCACCGTGCACGACGAGTGAGGGGCTTCCACAATGCGACGAGGGGCGACGATCGTTCTGGGCCTGATGGTGCTCGGAGCGCTGCTGGTGCAGACGACCGGCCGGGCCGAGGCGGTGACGGTCCGCAAGTGGAACTTCCAGCCGCAGGGGGCGCCCGTCCCGAGCGGCTGGCTGGCCGACAGCGGCCTGGCCTTCTCGGCGACGCGGGGGTACGGATGGACCGCGGCGGACGGTCTTCGCCGCCAGTGCGGCGACCGCAACGCCATCTCGGACCAGGTGCGCGACACGTTCTGCCACGCGCAGCTCCGGTGGGACCAGCGCAGCGACGGCACCTGGTACTCCACGGCGAGCCCGGCGTCCTGGAAGGCGAGCGTGGCCGACGGTCAGTACGACGTGACGGTGGTGGTCGGTGAGTCCAAGGTCAACCCGAGCACCATCCTCCATTCGGTGCAGGTCGAGGGCCTGTCGTTCGTGAGCGGCGTGGCCACGTCGCCGGCCAAGCCGTTCGTGGAGGTGACCAAGCGGGTGACCGTGGCCGGGGGGCTCCTGGACGTGACCTTCACCGGCGGCCAGGGGACCAAGATCGTCGCGCTCTCGGCGGCCTCGGCATCGACGTCGACCACCACCACCTCCACCACCAGCGCCACCACCACGACGAGCGTCGCGCCACCGCCCTCGGGCGGCAGCAGCCTGGTGGTCTTCAACTACCGCGGCATCACCGACGGAGTCACCTACATCCGGGACGCCAACTACGCAGACCCGGTGAGCGACTTCACGCCCTGGTCGTACAAGCCGGCCAAGCTGGAGGTCACCATCCACAGCACGAAGTCGACGCTCCACAAGGAGTGGAGCATGTGCGTCTGGGACCGCGGGCCCGAGGGCTACCACGGCCCGGGCTCCGACGAGAGCTGTGCCTCGGTGGTGCGGATGGACCGGGTCGGCACCTACGTCTTCACCCTCAAGGCCCCGACCGACTGGTGGGCCCGGGAGGCGGGCACCGGCAACTTCGACTGGAACCGCGATCTCGACACCGTCGGCATCATGGTGAAGGACGGCACGTACATGCCGAAGCTGCTCATGTACAAGACCTGTGGGGCGCACTGCCACCCCCTTGGCGAGAGCTACGTGCGCCAGCACGTCCCGATCGACGCCACAGTGAAGCTCACGTTCTTCAAGTAACCGCCCGGCGCGAGGAAGGGACCGGCGGCGCCGTCAGGCGCTGCCGGCCTTCTTCTGCTTCTTGACGGCCCGCTTCTCCTTCAGGGACTTGCCCTTCTTCTTCTCCGTCGGCTTCTGCGGCACCTTGCCCGGCATGGTGGATCCTCCTCGGCTGCGGCGAGGGTAGCGAAAGCGAAACCGGGGCGGCGGTGCTGCGGGGAGCCGGTGGGTAGGAGGCCGCCATGACGACGCTCGATCTCGCTACCGCCGTGTCCGATCTCGACGACGCCTACCTCCAGGTGCAGCTCCTCCTGGCCCAGCGCCGGGCCGGGAGCGAGGAACCCCGCCGGGCCGCCCTGTGGCACACCTTGGCGGTGACCCTCGCCGAGGAGCTGAGCCGCCGGGGGCTGACCGGCTCGGGGCGGGCCACGCCCGAGGAACTGCGCCAGGTCCAAGAGGAGTTGGTCCGCGACGCAGAGGTCCTGCGGGCGGAGTACGACGAGGCGGCCGGCCGACCGGCGCTGGCCGGCGACCCGATCGGCCGCCAGGCCTGACGCGGCCCGCTCGCCCGGCGCGCGGGAGCCCGGTGGCGTTGTTTCGCGGTCGGGCCCGGACCCGCGGCGAGCCTCGCTCGGCGAACGGGGCGTCGTCGTTCCACCTCCGGTGGATGCTGCCGCCCTCGGCGCCGCTGACCAAGGTGGCGGCCGTGCTCGAGGTGCGCGACGCGCCGGCCGTCGAGCGGCTGTACTTCTGGGCCCTCCAGGTCGGTTTTCCCGACGGAGGCGCCGCCCACGTCGGGCTCCAGTGGAACGCGCGCCATCCGGCGGGCCGGGCCGCCAACTGGGGCGGCTACGGGCCCGGCGGGCGCCTGCTGGACGGCTCCCCATCGGCGCTGCCCAGCCGGCCGGACGACCCCAACACCCGCGACTTCGGGTGGGCGCCCGGGCGCCAGTACCGCCTCCAGGTGGCTCCCACGCCGGGCCGCCCCGGCTGGTGGCGGGGCAGCATCCGCGACCTGGTCTCCGGCGCCACGACGGTGGTCCGGGACCTGGCCGGCGGCGGCGACCACCTGGCCCAGCCCGTGGTGTGGTCGGAGGTCTTCGCCCGCTGCGACCACCCCTCGACCTCGGTCCGCTGGAGCGGCCTGGAGGCGCAGACCGCCGACGGCCGCCTCGTGCGGCCGCGTGCGGTCGTGGTCGGCTACGAGGCCGGTGCCGCCGGCGGGTGCGACAACACCGACGTGCGGCCCGACGGGGACGGGTGGCTCCAGGTGACCGCCGTCGAGCGGGGGACGGCCCCGGGCGCCGTGTTGCCGCTCACCGGATGACGGTCACGGGCCGCCCACGACGAGGCGGTGCCGTCGCCGCTGTACCCGCTCGGACCGCCGGGCCCCCGCCCGCGCCGCGGCGTGCACCTCGACCAGCAGCAGGCCCTGGCCCGGTCGCCCACCGCGGACCGTGACGGCCCCGGTCGACGCGGTGACGTCGGCGACCACCGTCTCCCCCCCGGCCAGCAGGTCGGCCGGCTGGGCGCTGACGATCACGCGGGCGGGTGTCGCCAACTCCTCGTCGACCAGCTCGATCAGCACCGGGACGTCGCCGGGGCTGCCGGCCGCCAGCGCCACGGGGTCCCCACCCGCGGCGTGCGCCCACGTCTCGTCGATTACCAGCGGCGTCGTGGTGCCCGCCACCGGATCGACCACCACGACGCGGTGGTTGCCCGTGTCGGCGACCACCAGCCTGCCGTCGGGCAGCAGGTCCACCCCGCCAGGCTCCAGCAGCCCCTCGGCGGTCACCGGGGTGAAGCCGGCACCGTCCCAAGCCAGGAGGCCCGGGGCCCCGGCTCCGGCCAAATAGACCGTGGCGCAGCCCGGCCGCGCCGCCACGGCGCGCGCCTGCTGCAGGCCGTCGGCCACCGTCACCACCTCGCCGCCCCGGCGGCCGGCCCGCAGCCGCCGCAGCGAGCCGGTGCCCCCGTCGACGAAGAGC
>DATLFQ010000054.1:0-2934 GCA_035540915.1 Acidimicrobiales bacterium | reverse complement strand
GGCCGTTCGGTTGGAGACGGACGGGTTGGCAACGCTCTACAACTCGACGGGCGTCGACACCTCTCGGTGGACCCTGTCTCCCCGCGTAAAGGGGCACGACTCTGGACTCGCGGCGGTGTGGAACGACAACGGCGCCTACCTCACCGTCTACCGAACGGTGTTCGAACGGTTGGCGCCGACCACTCTCGCCGCCCTTGAACACGCTGTCGAGATCCGCCAAGGCAACTCGTTGAAGCACCCATCCAACGACGTTCTTGCGACGCTGCGCGAAGCGTACGTGGAGGCCACCGGGAAGAAGCTCGCCACCACGTAGCGTCGACTCCGATGTGAGCACCGAACGCTCGCCAGAACGCGCACTGCAGACGACTCGGAAAGACGAGCCGAACGGCGCATCGGGTGCGTGACCCTGAACACCGTGCGCGCCGCGGCAGGTCGGTCCGTTAGTCCTCCGAGTTGCCCGAACAGCGGTCGTGCAGCTCGGGCGCCTGTCGGCGGTCCCGTCGTGGAACGCAGTCACTTCGATGGAAGCACTCCGACAGGCGCGCGGCGCCGCTACGTCGGCCCGTTGGGGGTGAGCTATGCCGGAGAGCCGCCGTGGCGTCGGGTCTCCCGATAGAGATCGATCAGGTCCGCGTTGGCGTCGTCGAGGTCGAGCCTCTCCAGCGTGGCCCGGTGGCTCTCGATTACCCGTTGAGCCGCGACCTCGTCGCCGTTGGCGAGATGCGCCTGAACCAAGAGTTCCACCAGCCGTTCGTGGGTCTTGGCCACGAGGAGGCCGCGCTCAGCGGCCCACACCGCTCCTTCACGGTCGCCCAGGGCCAGCAGCCGCTCGGCCAGGTCTTCGGCGGTGCTGGTGACCTTGAGCTCCCAGCGGCTCAGCCAATTGTCGATGTCTACCCACGCGAACGACGCCCGGTCGGCATGACGGTACGAGAACACCGGACCCTTGACCTTCTCCAGGGCGTCGCGCAGGGTCACGACAGCGGCGGCCTCGGGCTGGCCGGCGGCGTAGGCAAGGCGACGCTCGAACTGATCGACGTCGCACGCCAACGCCGACCCGGGGCGGTACCGGCCGTCGCGGGCCAGGGGCAGCGCGGCCGATCCGAGCACGGCCCGGCACTCCGACAAGGTGTTCGACAGGCGCTTTCGCCGCGACAACGTCCCGCCGGACCACACCGCGTCCTCGATGCGGTCGGCGCCCACGGGCCCGTTCAGCGCCACGAACGCCACCACCGCCGTCTCCTGGGGCGTGAGGCGGCGGGATCCGCCGATGACGGAGATCTCGCCGAGCAGCTGCACCAGCACGTCATGTGGTGGGTCGGCGTAGGCGTCGCCGACGCGATGCAAGGATGCGGCTGGCGCGGGGAGGAAGCTGAGCTGGTCGGGGATGTCCTCGGCGTCGTCGAGCAGCTCCTGAACCGCATCGGCCGCTTCCGACGACACCGCCTGGGGGACACAGCGGAGCCCCAGGCTGACCATTGACAGCGCCTCGGGCTCCACGTCGAGCACCGTCGCTCCCTCCGGGCCGCCGCCCACCACGACCACGGCGACAGCGGCCCGGCTGTCCAGCACCGAGGCGCAGAAGCGGGCGAATGCGTCGTCGCCGGCGTCCTCGGCCACCACCACCACCAGCGGGGCCAGGTCGTCGCTGTGGGTCGACCGGGCCCGCCCGGCGACGGGGGTGGGCCAGCGGTTGGCCGCCACCAGGTCGGCGGACTGCTCGAGCCGGCGCTCGGCCTCGGCCGCCACCTCGGACCACGTGTTCACGCTGCGCACCCGGTCGGCGCCCGCCAGCGGGTGGAGGCGCTCCCCCACCACCAGCACCGACACCCCGGCGGCGGCCGGCGAGGTGGAGAGCTCCAGGACCATGGAGCGGGCCAGGGCGGCGGCCGCCTCCGCATCGCCGTGGAGGGCCACCACGCCTTCTGCCTCGAGGTCGAGGTACAGCTCGGTGCCCGCCTCCGGACGCCCGATGGTGACCAGGGCTGGAAGCGCCACGGGCCCGTCGTCTTCGGCCGGCGGGTCGCCGGCCAGCACCCAGGTGTTGCCGGACGCCTCGGCCCGCCACCCGGGCGGCGCCGGCACCGCCGGCTGCGACAACAACACCTCGATCCCGTGACGGCCGACCTGGACGAGGCGGGGTCGGACCTCGCCGCCATTCTCGGCCAGGGACTTGGCCAGGTCCCGCAGGGCGCGCTGCACCAGCGCGGCCCGGTCGGCGTCGGCGCCGAGCAGCACCTCCCGACGCAGCCCGTCGAGCGCGGCCGGCGGGGCGGGCTCCTCGGCTCCCCGGGGAAGGCGGCGCCGGCGGGCGTGGCGGCGGCGGGCCACGGCGGTGGAGATCCCGGCGGCCAACGCCGTGCCGGCCGCACCGAGGAGGCCGACGGGCGCCTCGGCGCCGCCGCGGTCGGGCGCCGATCCGTTCGACGCAGCACCTCCGGGCGGACGCGACAGGCGCGACGGGGGGTGGTCTCGCACGGTCATCGTGGTGGTGACCGGCGTCTCCGGGGAGGGTTCCGGCGCCGCCGGCGGCGCCGCGGGTGCCGACAACGGCGCGGGGCCGGCGGCGGGCGACAGACCGTCCAGGCCGGGGCGGTCGCCGTCCGCCGAGTCGGGCAGCTGCGCCTCCTCGGGAACACCGGGCACCGGAGCGTCGTCGACCGCGCTCGGCTCCGCCGCCGGCGCCGCCGGCGGGGCGGCCGGTTCCGGCGCCGGATCCGGCGTCCCTGGCCCTGCGTCAGCGAGCGACGGAGAGGCGGGCGGGGCGGCCGGGATGCGGAGCACCTGGCCGGCGAAGATGAGGCCCGGGTCGGCAGGGTCGGCGAAGCGGTCTCGGTTGGCTTCGATGGCGGCCGACCAGCGGGAGCGCACCTCGTCGTCGGTCGGCGCCCGCCCGACCTCGGTCGCCAGCTGACGCTCGGTGAGCCGCCACAG
>DATLFQ010000053.1:0-5387 GCA_035540915.1 Acidimicrobiales bacterium | reverse complement strand
CCTGCGCGTCGGCGACTCGGTGGCCCTCGACGGGTGCTGCCTCACGGTGGTCGACATCGGCGACGGCTGGTACGGCGTGGACGTGGTGGCCGAGACGCTGGCCCGCACCACCCTCGGTGACCGCCGGCCCGGCGACGCCGTCAACCTGGAGCGCCCCCTCGCCCTCGGCGGCCGGCTCGGCGGCCACCTGGTCCAGGGCCACGTCGACGGCGTCGGTGAGATCGTCGACCCGGCACCCGACCTGGCCGTCCGGGTCGCGCCGGCCCTCTTGCGGTACCTGGTCGAGAAGGGATCGGTGGCCGTGGACGGCTGTAGCCTGACGGTGGCCGGCCTGCGTGCCGACGGGTTCTCGGTCGCCGTCGTGCCCCACACCGCGGCGGTCACGACGCTCGGCCGCAAGGCACGGGGAGAGCGGGTCAACGTCGAGGTCGACCTGCTGGCCAAGTACGTCGAGTCGCTGCTGGAGAGTCGGAGGTCGTAGGGGGTGTTCGCCGAGATCGACAAGGCCGTCGCCGCCATCGCCCGCGGCGACATCGTGGTCGTCGTCGACGACCAGGACCGCGAGAACGAGGGCGATCTCATCCTCGCCGCCGAGCACGCCACGGCCGAGAAGATCGCCTTCCTGGTCAAGCACTGCTCGGGGGTCATCTGCCTGCCGATGACCGGCGAGCGGCTCGACGAGCTGGGCCTGCCGCTCATGGTGCTGGACAACACCGAGTCGCAGCGCACCGCGTTCACGGTCAGCGTCGACTACCGCCCGGGCACGTCCACGGGGATCTCGGCGGCCGACCGCGCCGCCACCATCCAGGCGCTCATCGACCCGGCCACCGACCCGGCCGACCTGGCCAAGCCTGGCCACATCTTCCCCCTGCGCTACACGCCGGGCGGTGTGCTCAAGCGGGCCGGCCACACCGAGGCGGCCGTCGACCTGGCCCGGGCCGCCGGCCTGGCCCCGGCCGGCGTGCTGTGCGAGGTGGTGCGCGACGACGGCGAGATGGCCCGCCTGCCCGACCTGCAGCTCTTCGCCGAGCAGCACGGGCTGCTGTTGGTCTCCATCGCCGACCTGATCCGCCACCGCCGCCAGCACGACAAGCTGGTCAAGCGGGTGTCCGAGGCCCCCATCCCCACCCCCTACGGCGAGTTCACCTGCTACGTCTACGAGTCGCTCCTCAACGGCGACCAGCACGTGGCCTTCGTCAAGGGCGCGGTCCAGGGCGAGGCCGACGTGCTGGTGCGGGTGCACAGCGAGTGCCTCACCGGCGACGTCTTCGGCTCGCGCCGCTGCGACTGCGGCTCGCAGCTGGACGCCGCCGTCCGGCGGGTGGCCGAGGCCGGGCTCGGCGTGGTGCTCTACCTGCGCGGCCACGAGGGCCGGGGCATCGGCCTGGCCCACAAGCTGCGGGCCTACAACCTGCAGGACCAGGGGCGTGACACCGTCGACGCCAACCTGGACCTGGGCCTGCCGGTCGACAACCGGGAGTACGGCATCGGCGCCCAGATCCTGGTCGACCTCGGCATCACCACCATGCGGCTGATGACCAACAACCCGGCCAAGTACACCGGGCTGGAGGGGTTCGGGCTGGAAATGGTGGAGCGGGTCCCGCTCCAGCCGGCCCATACTCCGGAGAACTTCGGCTATCTGCGCACCAAGCGCGAGCGGATGGGCCACCTACTGGAGGGTCTCGATGACGACGACGTATGACGGCCACCTGCGGGGCGAGGGGTTGCGGGTGGCGGTGGTCGCCGGCCGCTTCAACGCCCTGGTCACCGACCGGCTGGTGGAGGGCGCGCTCGACGCGCTGCGCCGCCACGGTGTCGACGACGGCTCGGTGACGCTTGCCCGGGTACCCGGCGCCTTCGAGCTGCCGCTGGTGGCGGCCCGCCTGGCCGGCTCGGGCACCGTCGACGCGGTGGTGTGCGTCGGCGCCGTCATCCGGGGCGCCACCGGGCACTACGAGCAGGTGGCCGGCCAGTGCGCGGCGGGCATCCAGCGGGCGCAGCTCGACACCGGCGTGCCGGTCGTCTTCGGCGTGCTGACCACCGACACGCTCGAGCAGGCCCTCGACCGGGCCGGCGGCAAGGCGGGCAACAAGGGGGCCGAGGCGGCGGTCTCGGCCATCGAGATGGCCGACCTGCTCCGCCAGCTGCCCAAGCCGCCGGTGGCGTCGGGGGAGTGAGCGGCGTGCTGCGGCTGGTGCTGCCCAAGGGGTCGCTGGAGGCGGCCACGCTGCGGCTGTTCGAGGAGGCCGACCTGGAGGTCCGGCGCAGCTCGTCGGTGGACTACAGCGCCACCATCGCCGACCCCCGCATCGCCGACGTCAGGATCCTCCGGCCCCAGGAGATCCCGCGCTACGTGGCCCGGGGCCTGTTCGACCTCGGCATCACCGGTCGCGACTGGATCGAGGAGACGGCCAGCGACGTGGTGTCGCTGGGCGAGCTGCACTACTCCAAGGCCACCGCCCGGCCGGTGAACGTGGTGCTTGCGGTGGGCGCCGACTCGGTGGTCACCAAGGTCGAGGACCTGCCGCCGGGTGCCCGGGTCCACACCGAGTACCCCGAGCTGACCCGCCGGTACCTGGCCCGCCACGGCGTCGACGCCGAGGTGACCCTGTCCTACGGCGCCACCGAGGCCAAGGTGCCCGACATCGCCGACGCAGTGGTCGAGATCACCGAGACGGGACGGGCCCTGCGCGCTGCCGGCCTGCGCATCGTGGGCACGGTGCTGGTCTCCTACACCGAGCTGGTGGCCAACCCGGCCGCCTGGGCCGACCCGGCCAGGCGCCAGGCGATGGACGACATACTCACCCTGCTGCAGGGCACGCTGGAGGCGCGCGGCAAGGTGCTGGTCAAGCTCAACGTCGGCAGGGACGATCTGGAGGCCGTCATCGCCGAGCTGCCGGCCATGCGGGCGCCGACGGTGTCGGAGCTGTTCGGCGGCGGCGGCTACGCCGTCGAGACGGTGGTGCCCAAGGCCGAGATCAACGTGCTGATCCCCGCCCTGCGGGCGGCCGGCGCCACCGACATCATCGAGCTGCCGCTGTCCAAGATCGTCCACTGAGGGTTCGGCCAGAACGACCGCGGCTCAGGCTCCCGAAGTCGGAGATCATGGCCTCGGAGGGGCGCGAGTCGTTCGGCGCCTGACCCTCACCCGCCGCAGCGGACAGACTGTCGGCGACGCGCCGGCGGCCGCCGGTGGGCGATGGCCGAGCAGGAGGACGGGGATGCCGCGGGGCCGGGTAGTCGAGTTCGACGAGGAGAGGGGCACGGGGGTCGTCGAGTCGCTGGACGGGCGCCGCCTGACGTTCCACTGCACGGCCATCGCCGACGGGTCGCGCACCATCGGCGTCGGGGCCGAGGTGGCCTACACGGCCAAGCCCGGCCACCTCGGCCGGTGGGAGGCCACCTCCGTCGAGCCGCTGCCCGCGCGCCCGAGCTGATCCGACGGTGCCCGGCACGGTCATCGAGGTCCACGGGCTCCGGAAGTCCTACGGCGACCTCGAGGCGGTCCGCGGCATCGACCTGCGGGTCGAGCAAGGCGAGATCGTCGCCGTGCTCGGCCCCAACGGGGCGGGCAAGACGACCGTGGTGGAGATTCTGGAGGGCTACCGCGCCCGCACGGCGGGCGAGGTCTCGGTGCTCGGGGCCGACCCGGCCGGCGCCACGCGCGCCTGGCGCAGCCGCATCGGCGTGGTCCTGCAGGAGTGCATGATCGAGCCGCTGCTCACCGTGGAGGAGGCGGTTCGGCTCTACGCCGGCTACTACCCGGCGCCCCGCTCGGTGGACGCGACCATCGAGCTCGTCGGGCTCTCCGGCCAGCGCGACCAGCGAGCGGGAAAGCTCTCCGGCGGCCAGCAGCGGCGCCTGGACGTCGCCCTCGCGCTGGTGGGCGATCCCGAGCTGCTCTTCCTGGACGAGCCGACCACCGGGTTCGACCCGGCCGCCCGCCGGGCTGCGTGGGGAATGATCGACAGCCTCCGCCGCCTGGGCAAGACGGTGCTGCTCACCACCCACTACATGGACGAGGCGCAGGCCCTCGCCGACCGGGTCGTCATCGTCCAGGCCGGCCGGGTGGTCGCCGAAGGGGCCCCGGGCGAGCTGGGCGGCGCCGAGCGGGCCATGTCGCGCATCTCGTTCACGCTCCCGCCGCGCGGGGCCGAGCTGCCGGCCTCTCTCGCCGCCCGGGCCCGCCCTCGGGGCGACCGGCTCGAGCTGGCCACCGCCACCCCAGTGCCCGACCTGGCCGAGCTGTGCGAATGGGCAATGGCCGCCGGGGCGGACCTCGCCGACCTGCAGGTCACCCGCCCCAGCTTGGAGGACGTCTACCTCGAACTGACCGGGTCGGCGGCCGAGTGAGCACCGCCGCGCTGGTCTGGCACCAGTTCCGCTACGACCAGAAGACGTTCTGGCGCCAGCCGGAGTCGGTCTTCTTCACCGTCGCGCTGCCGCTGATCTTCCTGTTCCTGTTCGTGTCCATCTTCGGCAACGAGGACGTCCGCATCGGCCCGGACAGCGAGGTCAAGGGGTCGACCTACTACGTGCCCGGGATCGTCACCTTGTCCATGGTCTCGGCCACCGTGCTCAACCTGGCCATCGCCCTGACCTTCGCTCGCGAGCGGGGGCTGCTCAAGCGGGTGCGCAGCACGCCGCTGCCGCCGTCGGTCTTCATGGCCGGCCGCATCGGCACGGCCACCGGCGTGACGCTGCTCCTCGTGGTGGCGGTCGTGCTGCTGGGGCGCCTGGTCTACGGGGTCACGGTGCCGACCACGACGCTGCCCGCCCTGGCCCTCACGGTGCTGGTCGGGACGGCGGCCGGCTGCGCGCTGGGCTTCGCCCTGTCCACCGTCATCCCGAGCGAGGGCGCTGCGCCCGCCATCACCAACGCGGTGATCCTGCCGCTGTACTTCTTCTCGGGCATCTTCATCCCCACCGACGACATCCCCGAGGCCATGCAGCGCGTCGGCGACGTCTTCCCGGTCAAGCACCTGTTCGAGGCCATCCTGACGGCCTTCGACCCGACCACCACCGGCACCGGGATCGCCTGGGGCGACCTGGCCGTGATCGTCCTGTGGGGCCTGTTCGGCGCGGTGGTGGCCGTGCGCCGCTTCCGCTGGGCGCCCCGGCGGAAGTAGCCGCGCTAGGCGGGGGGCGGCGCCGAGGTCGCGGCCCGGATCTGGACGAAGGCCATCCGCAGCTGGGCCAGGCCGCCCGCCAGCTGCTCCTCGGCCTCGCCCAGCCGGCCGGTCAGCTTGTCGACGATGGCGCCCAGGGCGTCGATGGCCACCTGCGCCTCGGCGAGGTTGGGCGGCTGCACCGACAGGTGCAGCGCGGCCAGCTCGAACAGCCCGAAGCAGTGGTTGGCGACCACGACGGCGGCCGGCGTGTTCGCC
>DATLFQ010000052.1:0-11417 GCA_035540915.1 Acidimicrobiales bacterium | reverse complement strand
CCCACCCGGCAGGCGTGCCCGGTGGCCTCGACGGCGGCGGCCACCCGGGCGACCAGCGCCCCGTCGCCGCCGAAGTAGCGCGACGGGCCCCGGCTCCCCAGGGCGCACACCCCTGGCCGCAGGACCTCGACCCGCACGGCCAGGGCCTCCACCGCGGCGACCACCGGCTCGAAGACCCGGGCGTCGCGGCCCGGGTCGAAGGCCACCACCGACAGCTCGGGGCAGCGGGCCTGTGCCTCGCGCCGGCGCAGTCCCCGGCGGACCCCCTCGGCCCGGGCGGCCGCCGAGCACGCCACCACCCGGTTGGCCCGGAACACCGCGGCCGGGACGCCGGAGGCGACGCCGGCCGCCGCCACCGGCCAGTCCGGGCACCACGCCACCAGCGTGCGCTCCGGACTCATCCGGCCGTACCTGCCTGCAGATCGCGCGCTCCAGCGCGCGTTCTGGCACCAAGTTCGCCGGGGGGTTCGCCGGTGGCGCAGGTGGTGACGCCGCCGCCGTCGGCGGGGAGCCACAACCAGGACCGGCGGGGGCGGGCGGCGGCGCCGCGGCCCTCGGTCACCACCTCCACGCGACGGGCCCGCAGGTGGCCGGCGCCCTGGCCCAGGCCCGCCCACCGGCTGGTCGCCACCCGCAGGCGGACGTCGGCGCCGTCCCACCGCCCGGCGGCCACCAGCACCGTGCCCCGTTCCCGGCACCGGGCCGCCAGGCGGCGGGCGTCGGGCGGACGTACGCCGCCGGGCGGCGGCGCCACCAGGACCACCTCGACCGCGTCCACCACGGTGGCCACCACCGACGCCCACTCTCGACCGGGGCGGGGCACCATGGCCAGGCGGGGCAGCACCACCCCCAGCTCGGCGGCGGCCACCAGTCCCAGCGCCGGCAGACCGACCGCCGCGCACCACGACCCGGCCGACGACGCCCCGGCCAGCAGGGCCAGTGCCAGTGACGGCGCGCCCATGACCGACACCGTCGATCCCCGCCGCAGGCCCCGCCCCGGGAGCACCGACTCCAGGGCCGGCAGCACCGGCAGCAGGCGTTGGTCGGCCAGTGTGACGGGCCGGGCCCGGTCGGCGACCTCGGGGTGCACGGCGCCCATGGGACGACCGATGATCGAACACATGTTCCGGCCTGTCAAGTCGGGGCAACGGTAGCGATGGGCGGCTGCGGGGTACGAGGACGCCCATGATCAACCCTCGCGAGGAAGACCACCTGGTTGGGCTCGAGCTCGAACTGGTCGAATTGGTCGAGCAGCGGGAACGGGCCCTGGTCCAGCGGAGATCGGCCGATGCCGGCCGCCTCGAGCGGGAGATCCGCAAGGTCCAGGAGGAGATGGCCGCCACCGCCGAGCAGCTCGTCGGCGAGCAGGCTCCCCGACCGCAGTTCCGCCTTCCCGAGAGGCGATCCGCATGATGACCCGTCCGGATGGTGGCGCGTCGACTAGAGGCGATTTTCATCCATTGACCACCGTCTCGGGCCGTAGTACGAACCTATTCGTGCCGGCCGACGATCCCGCCGTGACCGCCGCCTCTCAGGCCACCGACGACGCGATCCGCCAGCAGGTGCAGCGCCTGGTGGCCGAGTCGGTCTTCCGCCGGTGGCCGCTGTCCGCCTCGCTTCCCCAGCGACGATCCCCTCCGCCCCCGACGGCTGCGCTTCCGGCGACGGCCGGCGGCGCGAGGTGATCCGCCGCGAACGGGTCAAGGGCGACCAGGTCAAGGTCACCTTCGTCCTGCCCGTGGACGGCAGCAGCAAGGTGGGCGTCGCCGGCGAGTTCAACGACTGGGACCCCTCGGCCACCGTGCTGCGCAAGCGGGGCGACTCCCGCAGCGCCTCGGTCACGCTGGGCGCCGGCCAGCGCTACGCCTTCCGCTACGTCGACGTCGCCGCCGACCGGTGGTTCAACGACGACGGGGCCGACGCCTACGAGCGCAACGAGTTCGGCGAGGAGAACTCCATCGTCGACCTCACCCAGCCGGCCTGACCCGGCGGCTCAGGGGAACAGCCCCCGCGCCGAGATGGCCTCGGCCACCCGCTCGACCGCCAGCGCGAAGGCGGCCCGCCGCAGGCTGACCTCGAGCGCCGCCGCCCTGGCCCACACCGCGGTGAACGCCTCGTCCATGACCGTCCGCAGCCGGGTCGCCACCAGGTCCTCGTCCCAGGCGTAGCCCTGGCGGCTCTGGGCCCACTCGAAGTACGACGCGGTGACCCCGCCGGCGTTGGCCAGGATGTCGGGCACGACGACGACGCCGCGGCGGGCCAGGACCGCGTCTGCGGCCGGCGTCGTCGGCCCGTTGGCCGCCTCCACCACGACGCTGGCCCCCAGGCAGGCCGCCACCTCCTCGTCGATGGCACCGGACAGGGCGGCGGGCACGGCCAGCTCGCAGTCCAGCGCCCAGAGGTCGGCCTGGTCGATGGGGTCGGCCCCCTCGAAGCCGGCCACGGTCCCGGCCCGGGCTGCGTGGTCCGAGAGCGCCGAGGGCTCCAGGCCGCCGGGGTTGTGGACGGCCCCACCGGCGTCGGCCACCGCCACCACCCGCATGCCGGCCGACGAGAGCAGGAAGACCAGCGGGCCCCCCACCTTGCCGAACCCCTGCACCACCGCCCGCCCACCGGGCAGGGCCATCCCCAGCGCCGCGAAGGCGGCCCGGGCGCACAGGACCACGCCGGTGGAGGTGGCGCCGGCGTGGCCCCGGGTGCCGCCGACCGACAGCGGCTTGCCGGTGACCGAGCCCGGCAGCAGCTCGCCCCGCATCATCGACAGCGTGTCCATCAGCCAGGCCATGACCCGCCCGTCGGTGTTCACGTCCGGGGCGGGGACATCCTTGTCCGGGCCCAGCAACGGCGAGATCTCCAAGGTGTAGCGCCGGGTCAGCCGCTCCAGCTCGCCGAGCGACAGGAGTGCCGGGTCGCAGCGCACGCCACCCTTGGCTCCGCCGAAGGGGATGTTCACCACCGCCGTCTTCAGCGTCATGTCGGCGGCGAGCGCCATCACCTCGGTGACCTCCAGGTCCGGGTGGAAACGCAGCCCGCCCTTGGCCGGTCCACGGGTGGTGTCGTGGTGGACCCGCCAGCCCTGGAACACCTCCACCCGGCCGTCGTCCATGCGGACGGGGACCGACACCTCGAGCGTCCGGCGGGGCCGGCACAGCATGCGGTGGATGTCGGGGTCGAGCCCGGTGAGGGCGGCCGCGTCGTCCAGGCGCTCGAGCACGGCCGCCCAGGCCGCGCCGGCCTGGCTCACGGGATGCTCGGCTGTACGCCTTCGCGGTAGTGGATGAAAAGCTCCTCGAGGACCTGCGCGAGGCCGGTGGCGTCGGCGCCCGGCACCAGCTCGACGGTGATCATGTTGGAGAACACCGACACCGCCCGCACGCCGCCCCGCTCGAACAGGCGCCGGGCCAGCACGTCGGGCGGCCGCTGGGCCTCGTCCGGTGGCGCCGACCGGTAGCGCTCGTGGCCCATGCCGGTGAGGCTGCGGTTGATCTCGAAGGCCACCACTCCCGGGCGCGGCGAGGGCCGCTGGACGACGACGACGGGCTGGCCCATGCGGAGCGGGAGCGTACCGGCTCGGGCGCGGGCCCGTCACTACGCTGCGGGCCATGGCGCCGGCGCCCGACTCGGTTGGGCGGCCCATCCCCTGGCGCACGATCTGGGCGACGATCGGCTCCGTGGTGGTCGCGCTGGCGGCCATCGCCATGTTGCGGGAGCTGTCCCGGGTGCTGGTCTGGCTGGTCATCGCCGCCTTCTTCGCCGTCGTCCTGGCGCCGCCGGTCGACTTCCTCGAACACCGGGTGAAGATGCGCCGGTCCGTCGCCACGCTGCTCGTCTTTCTCATCGGCTTCGGGCTGCTGGCCGGCATGCTCTACGCGTTCATCCGCCCGATCGTCGACCAGTCCCAGGAGTTCGTCGACAACTTCCCGCGCTACGTGGAGGACGCCAAGGCCGGCCGGGGGCCGCTCGGCGGCGTCGTCCAGCGCTTCGAGCTGGACCGCCGCATCGAGGAGAGCCGCGACGAGCTGCAGGAGGCGCTCAACTCGCTCGGCCGCGAGAGCCTGACCATCGTGCGGGGGGTCGGCAACGCGGTGGCCGCCACGCTGACCATCGTCGTGCTGACGATCCTGATGCTGCTGTCGGGCCCGAGGATGATGCGCAGCGGGCTGAACGCGCTGTCACCGCCGGTGCGCCAGCACGTGCGGACCGTGGCCGGCGACGCCGCCCGGGCCGTCACCGGCTACGTGGCCGGGAACCTGCTCATCAGCGTGATCGCCGGCGTGGCCAGCTTCGTGTTCCTGTTCTTCGCCGGCGTGCCCTTCCGGACCGTGCTGGCCCTGTGGGTGGCCTTCGCAGACCTCATCCCGCTGGTCGGGGCGACCCTGGGTGCCATCCCGGCCGTCGCCGTCGCCTTCCTCCACTCGACCGCCGCCGGCGTCGCCACGGTGGTGTTCTTCGTCCTGTACCAGCAGTTCGAGAACCACGTCCTGCAGGTGACGATCATGTCCCGCACGGTGGACCTCAACCCTCTGGTGGTCCTGGTCAGCGTGCTGGTGGGCGTCGAGCTGTTCGGCCTGGTGGGGGCGCTGCTGGCCATCCCGGCCGCCGGAGTCATCCAGGTGGTGGCCCGGGACCTGTGGGACGAGCGGCGCGGCCGGCCCAAGCCCGAGCCGACGATCGGCGCCGACGAGGTGCCGGTCAGCGAGGTGGCCGGGTGAGCCGGTGACCGTCCGGGAGACCGTCGAGGTCGAGGGCCACATCATCGACTCGCTGACCCTGGCCAAGGTGCTGGACCTGATCCTGGCCGCCGGGGCCGACTACGAGATGGTCGACGTCGAGATCGGCCGCACGACCGCCGACGCCAGCCGGGCCCGGCTGGAGGTGGTGGCGCCCGACGAGGCCACCCTGGACGCCCTGCTGGTCGAGCTGCAGGCCCACGGGGCCAACCGGATGGGCCAGGCCGACGCCGAGCTGGCGGTGGCCGACCGGGACGGCGTCCTGCCGGCCGGCTTCTACTCCACCACCAACCTGCCCACCGCGGTGCGGGTGGGCGGCCGCTGGATCGACGTGGAGAACCCCGAGATGGACTGTGGCCTGGTCGTGCTCGACGGGCCGACGGTGCGGAGCGCACCCATGCACCGCGTGGCGGCGGGCATGCGCGTCGTCGTCGGCCACGGCGGCATCCGGGTGACGACGCCGCGGCGGCCGCGGGGGCTGGGCACGTTCGAGTTCATGGGCTCGGACGTGTCGTCGGAGAAGCCCAAGGCGCTGCTGGTGGCCGAGGTGGCCGAGCGCCTCCGCGGCGTGCGGGCCGCCGGGCGCCGCATCCTGTTCGTGTGCGGGCCGGCGGTGGTCCACACCGGCGCCGGGCCGGCCGTGGCCCGGTTGGTGGCCGCCGGTTGGGTGGACGTGCTGTTCGCCGGCAACGGCTTCGCCACCCACGACCTGGAGTCCAACGTGCTGGGCACGTCGCTCGGGGTGTCGGTGGCGGCCGGGACCTCGGCCGAGGGCGGCCACGCCAACCACCTGCGGGTGATCAACGAGGTGCGCCGGCACGGCTCCATCGCCGCCGCGGTGGGCGCCGGCTACGTCACCGGCGGGGTGATGTACGAGTGCCTGCGGCGGGGCGTGCCGGTGGTGCTGGGCGGCTCGATCCGCGACGACGGGCCGCTGCCCGACGTGGTCACCGACGTGATGGCGGCGGCCGACGCCATGCGGGCCGAACTCCCGGGCGTGGGCGCCGCCGTGATGCTGGCGTCGACCCTGCACGCCATCGCCACCGGGAACTGCCTGCCGGCGGGCGTCGAGACGTTCTGCGTCGACATCAACCCGGCTGTGGTGACCAAGCTGGCCGATCGTGGCAGCCACCAGGCGGTCGGCATCGTCACCGACGTGGGGCTCTTCGTCGAGGGCCTGTGCCGGCACCTGTGCCCCGGCCCGCCCGGCCCGTGACGCTGGCGTGGGGCCGGCGCTTCCTGATGTGCCCGCCGGCCCACTTCGAGGTGACCTACGAGATCAACCCCTGGATGCACACCGAGGTCAGGGTGGACCGCGACCGGGCCATGGCCCAGTGGGAGGCACTGTCCGCCACGCTGCGGGCGGCGGGGGCCGAGGTCGAGGTCCTGGAACCGCAGCCCGGCCTGCCCGACCTGGTGTTCACGGCGAACGCCGGTGTGGTCAACGGCCGGCAGTTCGTGCCGGCCCGGTTCCGCCACGAGCAACGGCGGGCCGAGGTGCCCGTCAACGTGGCCTGGTTCGCCGCCCACGGGTTCCGGGTGGACGAATTGCCGGAGGGCGTCGCCCACGAAGGGGCCGGCGACGCCCTGCCGTTCCGGGACGTGCTGGTGTCGGGGTACCGGTCCCGGTCGGACGCCGCCGCCCACCGCCACCTGTCCCGCCTGACCGGGGCGCCGGTCCGCTCGGTGGAGCTGGTCGACCCCCGCCTGTACCACCTCGATCTCACGTTCTGCCCGCTGGACGACCGGCGGGCGATGGTGGCGCCGCTGGGCTGGGACGGCTACGGCGCCCGGGTGGTCGAGGCCCTGGTGCCAGAGCCGCTGGTCCTGGAGGACGACGAGGCCCTGTCGTTCTGCGCCAACTCGGTGGTGGTGGAGACCACGGTGGTCATGCCGGCCTGCCCGCCCCGGGTCGGCCGCCGGCTCGAGTCGTGGGGCCTCGACGTCGCCGTCAGCCCCGTCGACGAGTTCCTCAAGGCCGGCGGCGGCTGCCGCTGCCTCACCCTGGCCCTGGACGTCTCGCTTTCGAGTAGATAGCGGGCCGTTTCGGCCCGCTATTTTCTCGAAACGGCGGCCGCCGGCTGCGGGGAGCCGAGGTCGAAGGCTCGCCACATGGCGGCGTAGCGGCCGCCGGCGGCGAGGAGCTCGTCGTGAGTGCCCTCCTCGACCAGGCGGCCCCCGTCGATGACGACGATGCGGTCGGCCCGGCGGGCGGTCGGCAGGCGGTGGGCGATGACCAGCGTGGTGCGGCCGCTGGCCACCAGGCCCATCGCCTCGGCCACCTTGGCCTCGCTGGCCAGGTCCATGTTCGAGGTGGCCTCGTCCAGCAGCAGGATGGCCGGCGCCACCAGCCGGGCCCGGGCCAGGGCGATGAGCTGGCGCTGGCCGGCCGACAGCGACCGCCCCCGCTCGCTCACCGGGTGCAGGTAGCCGCCCGGCAGCCCGGCGATCACGTCGTGGGCCCCCACGGCCCGGGCCGCCGCCTCCACCTGGGCGTCGGTGGCGTCGCCCCGCCCGTAGGCGATGTTGTCGCGGACCGTGCCGGAGAACAGGAACGCCTCCTGAGGCACGTAGCCGAGCTGGCGGCGGTAGGCGCCGGGGTCGAGCTCGGTCAGCGGCTGGCCGTCGACCAGGATGCGGCCCGCGTCGGGGTCGTAGAAGCGGGCCACCAGCTTGACGATGGTGGACTTGCCGGCGCCCGTCTCGCCGACGAGCGCCACCGTCTCGCCCGGGCGGACGGTGAGGTCAAGGCCCGAGAGGGCCTCCCCCGTGGCGCCGGGGTAGGCGAAGCGCACGCCCTCGAAGGTGATCGCCCCCTGCAGCTCGCCGGGATCCAGTGGCGACTCGCCCACCGGCGTGGACGAGGTCGTGTCCAGCAGCTCGCCCACCTTGGTCATCGACGCCCGGGCCTGCTGGTAGGTGTCGAACACGTGGCTGAGCTGCTGGATCGGCGAGAACAGCTGGTTGAGGTACAGCAGGAAGGCGATCAGCTCGCCCGGGCTGACGCTGCCGTTGCGCACCAGGGTGGCGCCCACGCCGAG
Source organism: Acidimicrobiales bacterium (assembly GCA_035540915.1). Lineage (GTDB taxonomy): Bacteria > Actinomycetota > Acidimicrobiia > Acidimicrobiales > DATLFQ01. Next base: position 3,646 of record DATLFQ010000052.1, on the reverse strand, counting down.
CACGACCGCCCCGGCCACCTCCGACAGCAGCTCGACCAGCGGGAAGTACGTGGCCACCAGGCGCTGCGCACCCAGCCGGGCGACGAGGTAGTCCTTGGAAACCCGGCGGAAGTCGCCGATGTTGCGGTCCTGGCGCGAGTAGGCCTGGGCCACCCGCACACCGGAAAGGCTCTCCTGCAGGTTGGCGTTGACGGTGGCGATGCGGTCGCGCGCCTCGTCGTACGCCCGGGCCGACAGGCGCCGGAACCACAGCGTGGCGACGAGCAGGGGGACGAGGACGGCCATGGTGGCCAGCGACAGCGGCACGTTCATGACCAGCAGGACGACGCTGACCCCGACGAACCCGAGGCCGGCGACCACCGCGTTGATCAGCCCGTGCTGCAACAGCTGGGAGAGGGCCTCGACGTCGGTGGTCATGCGGGTCATGATCCGCCCGGCCATCTCCCGGTCGTAGAAGTCCATGCCCAGGCCCTGCAGGTGCCCGAAGATGCGCCGGCGCAGGGCGAACAGGACCCGCTCGGCCGTGCGCCGGGTCCAGCGCTGCTCGGCCCAGACGTTGACCCAGTTGGCCAGCGCGACGGCGCCGAACGCGGCGGTGGCCGCCACCAGGGCGCCGCGCGAGCCGCCCACCACACCGGCGTCGATCCCGCGGCGCACCAGCAGCGGGCCGGCCAGCAGCGCGGCGGCGTCCAGCACCACCAGGACGAGGCCGACGCCGAGGGCCCCCCGGAAGGGGCGCAGGAACCGGCGCAGCGAGAACCCGCCGCCGGCGCCCTCGGCGGCGCCGTCGGGAGCGGGGTCGGGCGTGTCGGTGGCCGGAGGGAGGGCGTCGACCGCGGCCTGCAGCTCGGCGGTCGGCGCCAGCAGGGCCATGCCCTGGCTCATGCCGCCGGCGTGGCCGCCGTGCCCACCGCCACCGTGCAGGCCGGGGCCGAGGGCGTCGACCGCCGCCCGCACCTCGGCCCGCGGCCGGGGCGCCTCGCCGATCGGCTGCCAGGCGGACGCGGTGACCCCGCTCGGGACCGGGCCGCCCCCGTTCTGCCCGTTCTCGTACTCGGACCGGTCGCCCTGGCACGCGTTCTGACCCCACGTCGCGGCGGACGCGGCGGAGAGGGTGGCGTCCTCGCAGCCGTCGCCCGGGCCGGCCAGGAGGGCGCGGTAGAGGGGGCAGCGGGCCAGCAGTTCGTCGTGGGTGCCGACGTCGACCACTGCGCCGCCGTCGACCACTGCGATGCGGTCGGCGAGGCGCAGCGTCGACCGGCGGTGGGCGACCAGCAGCGTGGTCCGTCCGGCCAGGAGGCGGCGGAGGGTGGCGTGGATCTCCTCCTCGACCCCGGCGTCGACCGCCGATGTGGCGTCGTCGAGCACCAGCACCCGGGGGTCGGTCAGGAGGGCACGAGCCAGCGCCAGGCGCTGCCGCTGCCCACCCGAGAGGCTGAGGCCGCCCTCCCCCAGCACGGTGGCGTACCCGTGCGGCAGGGCGCTGATGAAGCCGTCGGCCTCGGCCGCTCGGGCGGCGGCGACCACCTCCTCGTTGCTGGCGTCGGGTCGCCCGTAGGCGATGTTGGCCCGCACCGTGTCGGAGAACAGGAACGTCTCCTCGAAGACCACGCCGATCTGGCGGCGCAGTGAGTCGAAGGTCACGTCGCGCACGTCGACCCCGTCGACCCGGACCGCGCCCCCGCCGACGTCGTAGAAGCGGGGCAGCAGCATGGCGACGGTCGACTTGCCCGAGCCCGACGAGCCGACCAGGGCCACCGTCTCGCCGGGCCGGACCGTGAGGGAGAAGCCCGCCAGGACGGGCGCCGAGCGCAGGTAGCCGAAGGTCACGTCCTCGAAGCGGACCTCGCCACGAACCGGCGGAAGCTCGGCGGCATCGGCCCGCTCGGTGACCACCGGGTTGGAGTCGAGCAGCTCGAAGATGCGCTCGGCGCCCGCCCGGGCCTGCTGGCCGACCACCAGCATGGCCGACAGCATCCGCACCGGGGCGACCAGCTGCACCATGTACGACGAGAAGGCGAGGAAGCTGCCGAGGCTGAGCCGGCCGTCGATCGCCAGCCAGCCACCGAAGCCCAGCACCGCCACCTGGGCCAGCGCCGGGATGGCCTGGAACGTGGCGTTGTAGCGCGACTCGATGCGGGCGGCCCGCATCCGGGAGGCGAACAGCGACCGGCCGGCGGCGTCGAGGCGGCCCAGCTCCCGTTCCTCCTGCCCGAACGCCTTGACCACCCGCACCCCGGTCACCGACTCGTCCACCACGCCCGCCACCTCTCCCGCCCTCTGCTGCGCGTCCCAGGCGGCGGGAAACACCGTCGAGCGCAGCCGGAGGGCCAGCAGGAGCAGGACCGGCACGACGGCGACCGCCACCAGCGTCAGCAGCGGCGACAGGAAGGCCATGGCGCCGAGGGAGACCAGCAGCAGGACCAGGTTGCCCAGCTGCAACGGCAGGTAGGCCAGCAGTCCCTGGACGAGGGTCACGTCCGCCCCCGCGCGCGACACCAGCTGGCCGGTCTGGGCCTCGTCGTGGCGGGCGAAATCGAGGCGCTGCAGCCGCTCGAAGATGGCGGTGCGCAGGTCGTGCTGCACGCCGAGGCCGACCCGGCCCCCGACGAAGCGGCGGACGTGGGCGGCGCCGAAGCGGAAGAGGCCGGCCGCCACCAACAGGGCCAGCCAGGGTGCCAGCGGGCGGCGGTCGGCCAGCACCACGTCGTCGACGATCACCTTCTGGACCAGAGGGGTCAGGGCGGCCACCGCCAGGCCGGCCACCGACGCACCGAGGGCCCACCCGGCGTCCCGCCGATAGGGGCGCAGGAAGACCAGCAGCCGGCGGATCCACCCCTGGCGCGCCGTACCCGTCTCCACCGGGTCCATCGGGTCTCCCGGCGAGGATGGTCCGGGACCGTCGGCGTGGGGACAGCCGGTCATGACCGGCGGCGCGCTCATGGGCGGGCTGCCGTCGCCAGGTGGTCGGCCAGGAGACGGTCCAGCGCGCCGTCGAGGTCGGCGAGCGCGGCCAGGACCGCTCCGCGGTCGCCCACCCGGGCCAGGACCGGCTCCAACCGGGCCGCCATCGCCTCGTCGGCCTCGGCCAGCGCCCGCCGGCCGGCGGCGGTGGCGGTGATGCGGGCCGCCCGCCGGTCGGTCGGCACCACCGTGCGCTCCACATAGCCGCGCTCCACCAGCGCGTCGACGGCGGCGGTCACGGTGGGCTTGGCCACGTCCAGGCACTCGGCCAGCTGCGTGGCCCGCCGGTCGCCGCCGGCCACCATGGCCAGCACCCGGTACTGGGCCAGGCCGAGGTCGCCGCCCGCCCGCTCCAGCAGCCGGGACAGCCGGGCCAGGGTGCGGGCGGACGCAGAGAGTTCGTTCATCCGCCGGATCAACAGTTCAGGAGTCGAACTATTCCCCGCTCCGGGCCCCGACCCGGGCCCGGCTGCGCGACACGGCCCGCCAGGCGGCCACGGCCAGCGCCACCGACACCGCCGCCAGGGCCACGTGCACCGCCTTGAACGCGAAGTCGCGGTCGCCGTCCTCGAGGATGTTCTTGATCCGGGTGACCCAGACGAACACCGTCCATCCGGCGAAGACACGCACGATCAGGGCGTCGCGGGCACTCATGGCCGGCGAGCGTACCGACCCGGTTCAC
>DATLFQ010000051.1:0-3766 GCA_035540915.1 Acidimicrobiales bacterium | reverse complement strand
TGCTCGACCATCCCGTTCAACTCCCGCCCGCTCGCCACTCGTGTGCCCGCTCAACATAGGCGCCTGTCGCGACCGAGCCTGCCTGCCACGCCGTGAGCCGGTCAACGGGCACCCGGGCTCGCCGCCGCCGGGGGCCGCCCGCCGCCGCCGGGGCCGCCCGCCGATCGTCCGATACGCTCCGGGGATGGCCGGGTCCCCATCCGCCCCGAGGACCCATGCGCGCACCTACGAGGGCATCGGCCCTGCCGCAATCGTCCATCGCAAGCGCCTGGCCGCGATCGAGCAGCTGCTCGGGCGCATCGAGGTCGGTTCCTCTGGCGAGGTCGCGGATTTCTGCTGCTCCGATGGGTTCATCCTCTCCGTCCTGCAGGAGCGCATCCTGTCGGGGCCGGGGTGGTCCTTTCACGGCTTCGACCACTCCGAGCGTCTCCTCGAGGTTGCTCGTGGCCGCAACCTTCCGCGGACGACCTTCGGTCGGTTGAACCTGAACGAGGGGCCGGTGGATGAACCCCGGCAGTTCGACGTCGTGACCTGCTTCGAGACGCTGGAGCACGTGGGCGACTACCGCAACGCTCTGCGCTGCCTGGTGGCGTCGTGCCGGCCCGGTGGCTGGCTCGTCATGAGCGTGCCCAACGAGATCGGAGTGCCGGGCCTGGTCAAGTACGCGGGCCGGCGAATTCTGCGGCGCCGAGCGTATGGCGACTTCTTCGCCTCGCACCGCGAATCGTCCTACGTGACCGCGCTGCTCGCCGGCCGACCGATCGAGCCGTTCCGCCAGCCGCCGAGGAACTCCTGGGGCCCACACCTCGGGTTCGACTGGCGCCGGCTGGTCGCCTTCGTCGACGACGAGTTCGCAACGCCCGACGGCCTTCGGCTCGAGCACCGTTCGACGGCAGCGTTGGGCTTCGGCTACCTGTTCGCCTTCCGAAGGCTCCCGGCCGCGCCGCAGCCGTCGATGTAGATCAGGTCAGCGGCCGCTGCCGGAGCGCAGGTTCCATCAGCTCGACCTCGTCCCCCACGCGAGGACCGCCGCTCCGTGCTCGTCGACGTTGGCGTTCCAGACGATGGAGGACGGCGACGTGGCCGAGAGTGCCTGCTTCAGGCATGCGTTCTTGTACCGCCGGACGAACACGTTGTTCACGATGCGCACGGCCCCGAAGGGTGCATCGTGCTGGTCGTGGATGCCATAGATGCAGTTGTACACGTTGCCGTCGAACAGGTTCCCCTCGATGAGGACCTCATGGATCGTGTGCCCGGTCGAGTGTGCGAACAGCGAGACGTGGCCGGTGGCTGTCTTGCTGGCGAGGAGGTCACCGAAGGTGTCACCTGCCCGCTCGGGCTGGCGGAAGGCCCAGGCGTCGAAGCGGTTGTCCTTGATCACGATGCGGGCGACGTCGGCACCGAGCGCGGTCTGGAACAAGTCCACGTGCGACGGCCGGCCGCCCTGGCCCGGGTCGACGAGCCACTGCACCGGGTCGTGCAACCAGGACTCGGTGACCGATGCGTAGCCGTACCGAAGCTTCACGAGGTCCACGGCTCCGAAGACGTCGCAACGGTGGACCGAGTAGTTCCCGAGCCCGATGCCGTTGTAGGAACTGGTGGAGCCCTCTGGGTCGCCAACCGCACACCAGCTGAGCGATGCCGACGCGTCGACGTTCGTCATGCTGCCGATCGCCACCCTCCGGGCTCGGAAGTTGGTGGCGGTCACGTTCCGGTGGCGGACGACCAACTTGCCGGTGACGTCCACGTTCTCGATGTGCTGACCATCGCGCGTTGTGACCAGGTCGCCCAGGTGCAACTGCATCACTGCGGGCGTATGGAGCCCCGGGAGGTCCGCTTCGGGGCCGACCGTGCCCGAGCCCGCGGGCCAGCGGGCGAGCGCCGCGCGGTCAGAGGACCAGACGGTTCCCGCAGTTCCGACTTTCGCGGCGGCCACGCTGCTCGGAGCGACGATCACCAGGGAGGCCAGGATGGCGACGGCGACGAGGCAGCGCGCGTGTGTCTTCCTGTCCCCTCGCATACGCCCCCCGGCCAGTTCGTTGTCGGCCGCTGAGAGTAGCGCGAGTGACCGAACGCCGCCCCGGCCGACTCTGCGGCTCGGGGCGGCTGGAACCGGCTGTGGTCGTGCGCGTACTCAGCGCCGACGGCCGCGATCAGGCGGATGCCGTGCCGGGGGCGGTCACTGCAGCACCGCCCTCGTCGACGTTCCTGGCCCACACGATGGCCGCCGGCGTCGTGGCCGAGAGGGACTGGCTCTTGCAGGCCAGCGGGTAGCGGCGGACGAACACGTTGTCGGTGATGGTGGCCTTCGTGGGCGCATCGTCGGCGTCGTGGATGGCATAGACGCAGCGGGCCACGTCCCCGTCAAAGCGGTTTCCCGTGACGGTCGCCCCATCGATTGTCCAGTTGGTCGTGTGGCGGAACATCGACACGTGGCCGGTGGCCGTGTAGGCCGCGTCCAGGTTGTCGACGGTAGCCCCGGCCAGGTCGGGCTGGCGGAAGACCCAGGCGTCGAAGCGGTTGTCCCGGATCACCAGCCGGGAGACGTTGCCGACCAGGGCCGTCTGGAACATGTCGGTGTGCGACGGGCCCCCGCCCTGCTGGGAGTCGACCGCCCACTGGACAGGGTCGTGCAGCCAGGACTCGGTCAGCTCGCCGTAGCCGTGGCTCAACTTCACCAGGTCCACGGTGCCGAACACCTCGCAGCGGTGCACGGTGAAGTTGCCGACGCCGATGCCGTTGTAGGCGTCTGTCGCACCGGCCCTGTCGCCGACCGAGCACCAGCTGAGGGCCACGGAGGCGCTGCGGTTGGTGCTACTGGCCACCGACACGCCCCGGGCCTTGAAGTTGGTCGCCGTCACGTTGCGGTGGTTGACCACCAGCCGTCCGGTGATCTCCAGACCGTCGATTCGCTGCCCGTCGCTCGTGGTGACGAAATTGCCCTCATGGCGGCGCAGCGGCGCCGGGGCGTGCACACCCGGAATGTCGGCCGCCGGCCCGACGGTGCCGGGACCGGCGAAGGGCGGCGTGCTGGGGACGGGGGTCGGAGTCGGGGCGGCCGTCGTGGTCGTCGTGGTCGGAGCCGGGGCGGTCGTCGTGGTCGTGACCTGCGGAACGGTGGTGGTCGTCGTGGGCTGGGGGACGGTGGTGGTCGTCGGCGCGGCCGGGTCGACGGGCGGCTCACCGCCGCCCAGCGGCAGCACGGAGCCGTCGCTGGTCACCACGGCGTAGGTGTTCGAGGCCGGGTTGGCGAGGAACCCGATCACCTGTCGGCCGGCGGCCGAGTTCACGGCGCTGCCGATGAACCCGGCGTCGCCAAAGGCGAACACCCCACCGTCGCCGGCGACGAGCCAGTAGCCCTTGGCGCTTTCCGTGGGGGCCATGGCGACGATCGGTGAGTTGAGCTGGATTGCGCCGCTCGATCCGTGGAAGCCCGCGTCGCCGAAGGCGAAGACGCCACCGTCGGCGGCGACCAGCCAATAGCCGCGCCCGGTCGGCGTGCTCGTCATGGCGACTATCGGCGAGCGGAGCCGGATGCCTCCGGTCGAGCCCTGGAAGGCGGCGTCGCCGAAGGCGAAGACACCCCCATCGGTGGCGACCAGCCAGTAGCCGAGGCCGGACGGCGTCGGGGCCATGCCGACGATCGGGCGGTTGAGGCGGATCCGACCGGTCGATCCGTGGAAGCCCGCGTCGCCGAAGGCGAAGACGCCACCGTCGGCGGCGACCAGCCAATAGCCGCGGTCGGTTGGAGTGCCGACCATGGCGA
>DATLFQ010000050.1:0-3168 GCA_035540915.1 Acidimicrobiales bacterium | reverse complement strand
GTACAGTTCCGCCCCGATGCGTCGGGTGGCCGAATACAGCACTGGCGGTCGCTTCCTCAAGCCCAGGCGCGTCGTGCGGGTCGACCTCCACGGCGTGTCCAGCTTCGGGCCCGGCGACAAGGATGTCCTCGATGCGCTCCCACCGGATCAGCGTGTGCTGGTCGCCGGGCCCGAAGCTGGACACGCCGTGGAGGTCGACCCGCACGACGCGCCTGGGCTTGAGGAAGCGACCGCCAGTGCTGTATTCGGCCACCCGACGCATCGGGGCGGAACTGTACCGGTGCCGCCGGGCCGGTTGCCGCGATGCCCGCCGGGGAATCCAGCAGCGGTGTCCCTCGTGACCGTGACCGCCCAGCCGGCCCGAGGGCCCGTCCTCCCGAGCCCGCGTGGGCCGGTGTCGGCTGCCGTCGTCGAGATGCTGCGGGGCGCGGGCACGATGCCCCCAGGGCGGCCGATCCGTACGGCGAGGACCTCCAACTGTCCCTCTACCTCTGCTACGAGCTGCACTACCGGTCGTTCGACATGGTGGGCGACCACCTCGAGTGGGATCCCGACCTGCTCGCGTTCAGAGCGGTGCTCGAGCGGCGGTTCCTGGCCGCGTTGCGCAACGAGGTGCCCGGCGGCGCCGACATCGACGGCGTCCTGCGGTCCCTGCTCACCGAGCCGGCCGGTGGGCGGGGCCCCTCGCACCACCTGGCCGGCGACGGGGAGCGGTGGCAGCTGCGCGAGTACGTCGTGCACCGGTCGCTGTACCACCTCAAGGAGGCCGACCCGCAGTCCTTCGTCGTGCCGCGGCTCGAAGGCGCCGCCAAGGCGGCGCTGGTGACCGTGCAGCACGACGAGTACGGAGCGGGGCGGGCCGAGCGGCTGCACTCGCGCCTGTTCGCCGAGATGATGGCCGCGCTCGACCTCGACCCCGCCTACGGCGCCTACCTCGACGCCGTCCCGGCCACGACGCTGGCCACCGTCAACGCCATGTCGCTGTTCGGGCTCCACCGGAGTCTGCGGGGGGCGCTCGTCGGTCAGTTCGCAGCCGTGGAGATCACGTCGTCCCCCGGGTCGGCCCGGCTGGCCCGGGCCGCCGAGCGCCTCGCCGGCGGGACGCCGGCGGCCAGCGCGTTCTACCGTGAGCACGTCGAGGCGGACGCGGTGCACGAGCAGCTCGTGCGGTCGGCGGTCGCCGCGCTCGTGACGGCCGAGCCGCACCTCGCAGCCGACGTCGTGTTCGGCGTGCAGGCCTCGTCGATGCTCGAGGATCGCCTCGCCGACCACCTGCTGTCGGCGTGGGGGAGGAGTCAGTCCTCGCTGCTGTCGCCGTTGCCCGCCGGCTGAGCGCCCCCACCCGCCCGCTGCCGGTGGCTGGTGTCGCAGAAGGGGTAGTGCCGGCTGCGCCGGCACGCACAGATCGCCACCAGCGGCCGCTCCGACACCACGATGGTGCCGTCGGCCAGGACGACCTCGACCGGCCCCTCGATCATGACGGGACCGGCGGGGACGACGGTCACCCGGGCCGGTCCGGACCGGGTGGTCACTGGGCCACCCGGCCCCGCACCACGACCAGCTCCTCGAAGCGCTGGCCCGGATCGATGTAGCCCCTGGCTTCGAGCATCGGTGCGCGAGCGGTGAACACCGGCCCGAAGGGCTGGACGCGACGGGCGAGCACCTCGGCGTCGAGCCCGGCGGCGGTCATCCTCGCCAGCACGTCATCGGTGCCGCAGACTCCCGAGAAGACCATGAGCAGCGCGCCGCCGGGGGCCAGCACGTCGGGGGCTCCGGCGCAGATCCGGTCGAGCACGGCCCGGCCGTCGACGCCGGCGTCCCAGGCACGAGCGCGACCTGACGTCGGCAGCCGGTCGTCGGACGAGGGGACGTACGGCGGGTTCGCCACCACCACGTCGAAGCGCTCGCCGGCCACCGGCGCGAACAGGTCCCCGCAGCGGACGCGGACGGCCAGGCCACGGGAGCGGGCGTTGACCCACGCGGTGGCGACGGCGCGCCGGGAGATGTCGACGGCGGTGACCTCGGCAGCACCGCTCGAGGCGGCAGTGCAGGCGAGCGCTCCCGTACCGGAGCACACGTCGAGCACCCGTGCCGGTCGACAGGCGATCTCGTCACGGAGGGCCTCGGCGAGCAGCCACGTGTCGCCTTGCGGTTGGTAGACGGCCGGCGGGCGGAGGAGTAGCACGGCACGGTTTTAATGTCCTGGTCCGTCAGCCGGCAATCTTTCTGCAGGTCAGGCGCGGTTCAGAGATAGCGGCGGAGCAGCCCGGCGCCCCGTTCACGTGCCCGGGCGACCAGGCCGCGGTCGGCCCACGCCTCGGGATCGACGGGCACCGACCGGGCGCAGTCCTCGTCCATGTGCCCGTCGAGAACGGCGACCACGGCGGGGTCGTGGACCACCAGGTTCACCTCGTCGTCCAGGTTGAGCGAGCGGGCGTTGAAGTTGGCTGACCCCACGTTCGCCACCAGCCCGTCCACCGTCATGACCTTGGCGTGGAGCATCGACGGCTGGAACGCGTGCACCCGGACCCCCGCCTCGAGCAGCTGGGCGTACTGGCGCTCGCTGGCCAGCTGGCAGAAGCGCTTGTCGGCGTGAGGCCCCGGGAGGAGGACCTCGACGCACACGCCGCGACTGGCCGTGGCGCACAGCAGGCCGAGGGTCTCGCGGTCAGGCACGAAGTAGGCGGTCGACAGGCGGACGCGGTGGCGGGCCAGTTCGAGCAGCGTCCTCGTGAGGGTGGTGATGTCGCTCCAGCCGGTCTCGGACACGCCGCGCACCACCTGGACCGGGCTGTCGCCGACGAGTGGCTGGTCGGGGAAGCGGTCCACCCGCTCGTCGAAGAGAGGCTGGCCGGACTCCGCCCAGTTGTCGAGGAAGGCTGCTCGCAGGCCACCGAGCGCCGGCCCCTGGAGGCGGAACTGGGTGTCCCGCCACTCACCTCGGTGGCGGGCGTCGCCCCGCCACTCGTCGGCGATGCCGACCCCTCCGGTGAAGCCGACCGCCTCGTCACAGACGAGCACCTTGCGGTGGCTGCGGTTGTTCGTCTCCCACAGCCGCAGCCGGGCCAGCGGGCGGAACCACTCGACCTGCGCGCCGGACTGCCGGAGACGGGTGAGCAGCTCCCGGTCCATGGTGTAGGCGCCCACCGCGTCGAGCAGCGCCCGCAC
>DATLFQ010000049.1:0-2298 GCA_035540915.1 Acidimicrobiales bacterium | reverse complement strand
TCACGGGAGTGGGTATCTGGAGTGCTGGCGGATATTGAGGAGTTGTTGCGCCTGAACCTTTCCGAGGACCGACTTCGCATCCTGATTCTGGGCCGATTCCACTCGGAATACGATCCGAGCTTGAATCCTGCGGGCCGAATGTCAATGGCAAAATGGCTTCGGGAAGTTCACAGTGCTCTGCAGGAGCTCACCTCCGAGGGCTCCGCAGCAGACGAATAATAACTTCATGCGGGATAGCTCGGTGGCGCTGACCGAGGCTGCCGGGGCCGCAACGGCCGCCGCGACGTGCCGGTCGGTTGCGTCGGCGTCGCCACCGCCAAGGCCAACCCCGCGCTGAGCCTGTCGGGCACCGAGGATGTGATCGCGCGTGCCCAACGCGTCCCACCTACTCGGCCATCTGTCATGGCTCGGCGGTCACGGGCCTTCCGAGCTGGCACTTGGCAGTCCTGCGAGGCCGAACGCCAACGAGCTCAGATGCGAGGATGAGGGCAATGGTCTCCTGGTTCTCTGCGTCGATGCGTGTCGTCTGTCTCGTTGAAGGTAGCGGGGCGGTCACTCAGGACGAGTGTGTACATGTCTTTCGAGCGAACGGGTCCGAAGAGGCGTTCCGTCGTGCCGTTGAACTCGGGCGCAAGCATGAGACCGAGTACCTCAATCAGTACGGTGAGGGTGTCCGGTGGCGACTCGATCGCGTTCTTACGCTCGATGCGGTTGCCGAGGATCTTGATGGAGCTGAGATCTTCTCGACCCTCTCGGAGGTGAGCGGAGGTCCAGACTTCGAGACGGTGTTCGAGCCAGTGACGGGGACCCCGGATAGTGGTCCACCTGTTGTGGGGGTCCGAGAGTCCAGCATGCTGGACGGGAGGACACACCACGATGAAGCGACACCGACACACCCCCGAACAGATCGTGCGCAAGCTCCGCGACGGCGAGCGCCTGCTCAACGAGGGCAAGGACATCACCGAGGTGGTGCGCCACCTCGAGATCGCAGAGAGCACCTGGAACCGCTGGCGGGCCCAGTACGGCGGCATGAAGGCCGACGAGGCCAAGCGGCTGCGCCAGCTCGAGTCCGAGAACGGCCGGCTGAAGAAGCTGCTGGCCGAGGCCGAGCTGGACAAGGCGATGCTCAAGGAGCTGGCTGAGGGAAACTTCTGACCCCGGAGCGCCGCCGTCGGGCCGTGGTGGCCCTCACGGAACGCTTCGGGGTCTCCGAACGCCGAGCCTGTCGTGTCACCGGCCAGTGCCGGTCCACCCAGCGCCTGGCGCCGCGGCCGATGCCCGACGCAGAGGCCAAGCTGCGCCGGCGGCTACGGGCCATCGCCCGGGCCCATCCCCGCTGGGGCTGGAAGACGGCGCACTCCATCCTGGTGAGAGAGGGCTGGGCCATCAACCGCAAGCGCACGCAGCGCCTGTGGCGCTCCGAGGGCCTCAAGCGCCCCGCACCGTGCAAGCGCAAGCGCCGCCGGCCCGAGCCCGGCCAGCAACTCCTGCGGGCCGAGCACCCAAACCAGGTGTGGGCGCTGGACTTCCAGTTCGACGAGACCGCCGACCAACGCAGGCTGAAGTTGTTGAACATCGTCGACGAGTACACCCGCGAGGCCCTGGCCATGCGGGTCGGTCGCAGCTGCGACGCCGATCAGGTGGTGGCCACCATCGAGGCCCTGGTGGCCACCCGAGGCGCACCGGAGTACCTCCGCATGGACCACGGCCCTGAGCTCGTGGCGTGGGCGCTGCGGGACTGGTGCCGACTGGCCGGCACGACGACGAGCTACATCGAGCCCGGCTCTCCCTGGGAGAACCCCTTCTGCGAGAGCTTCAACGGCCGGGTGCGCGACGAGTTGCTCAACGTCGAGGAGTTCGCCACCCTCCTCGAGGCCCAGGTCGTTGTCGAGGGCTGGCGGAACGAGTACAACACCTACCGACCCCACTCCTCCCTCGGCGGCGAGACCCCCGCCGAGTACGCCAAGGCGTGGACCATCAACCAACCAGCGCTCCCATAGCGGCTGGACCAGTTACTGGGGTCCCCTCAGGGCCGCGTCGCCCCTCCGGCACTCGCGTGCCGAGCCGGGACCGCGGTTGCTAGGTTCTCCGGGGCTGGTCTTGATCCGACAGGGCTCGCGTGACCCGCTCGCTCCAGAGGCCGTCATGCCCGAATCCCTCGAGTGCGATTGCATTTCCGACGGGGTGCACCCGTCTTCCGCGCCGTCGTCACCGGCCGGGCGGAGAAGGTCCACGCAGCTGTGCACGAGCGCGGCCCACGGTGTCCGCTAGATGCTGGAGCGCCGGTGCATCGGGACC
>DATLFQ010000048.1:0-8681 GCA_035540915.1 Acidimicrobiales bacterium | reverse complement strand
GCGGGGGAGGGGGTGCCGGCGGAGCGGGAAGCGGAGCGGTGGCACGGGCGGCGTCGGCTGCTGCGACCGCGGCGATGACCTCCTCGACCGACGCCGGTGGCACCTCCGGGCCGACCAGACCGGCCCAGGCCCGGTCGGCGGCCACCGCGGCCTGCTCGGCAGCGCGGAGGGCGGCGGCGGCCCGGTCCCAGGCGGCCACCTCGTCCTGCCGGACGAGGAGGGCGGCCACGGTCGACACTCCCGTTCGCCCGAGCGCGTCCTGGCGCCGTCGCTCGGCCACCCGGCCCCGGTGGCGGGCGGCACCGACCGCCACGGCGCCGGCGGTCAGCGCGGCCACGGGCAGCGCACCGGCCAGCGGGACGAGCGGGTCGGCAGCGGCTGTGGCCAGGCGGGCGAGGAGCACGGCGACGCCGCCGGCGTTGGCGACGAGCAGCCACCGACCAGCCCCCTGCAGCGCCCGGCGCGACGCCGCCTTGGCCCACACGGTGGCGGCGTCCGCCTCCATCGCCTCGGCCGCGGCCTCGCGGTCGAGCCGGGGGCGGTCGCCCAGCGCCCGGCGGTGGGCCGCCACCCGCACTGCCGCCTCGACGGCCGCCGCCGCGGTGGCCCGCAGCTCGCGGGCGTCGACCAGCGCGGCCAGCCCCGGGACGCCCTCCATGGCCCGGTGACGGTACCGAGCGCCGGGCCGCGAACCGCGGATGGTCGGCGGTGGCCAGAATGACGCGATGCGCCGGCTCGCCGCGGTGGTCGCCGCCGTCGCCGCGCTGGCCACCGGCCCCGACCCCGCCGTCCTAGCCACCGCGCAGCGCCCGGCACGGGCGAGCACCGAGGTGGCCGCCCTGGCCGCCGCCCAGGAGGTGCTGGACACCCGCTCGGCCGCGGTGCGGGACAGGGACCGCGGTTCCTTCCTCGCCACCGTCGACCCCGAGGCGCCGGCCGCCTTCGCCCAGGCGCAGGCGCGGTCGTTCGACGGCCTGGCGTCGCTGCCGCTGGCGTCCTACGCGCTCACGGCCTCGGTCGAGGACAGCGGCGACTTGAGCCGGGCCGCGGCCGGGCGCTACGGCCGGGCGCCGGTCTTCCTGCCCGAGACCACGCAGCGTTACCGCTTCGACGGCTACGACGCCACCGACGCCGTCGACCACCTCTGGCTGACGTTCGTCCAGCGGGGCGGGCGCTGGTACGTGGGCGGGGACGAGGACCTGGCCGACCTGGGGCTGGACGCCGACCGCAGCCTGTGGGACCTCGGCCCGGTACGGGTCGAGACCACCCCCCGGTTCCTGGTGCTCAGCGACCCGGGCGACGCCGACCGGGCCGGCGCCCTGGCCGACCTGGCCGAGCGGGCCGCCGACCGCATGGTCCAGGTCTGGGACCAGCCCTGGCCGGGGCGGGTCCCGCTCGTGCTGCCGCCGTCGGTGGAGGTGCTGGAGCGGCTCCTGCAGTCCACGGTCGACCTGGACAAGTTCGTGGCCTTCGCCTCCTACGGCCTCCAGGAGGACGAAGGGCCCGACGGGTACACGGCCAGCGCGCCGCGCATCTTCGTCCAGGACGAGCGGCTGTCCCGGAACACGCGGGCGTCGCAGACCGAGACGCTGGTGCACGAGCTGGTGCACGCGGCCGGGGCGCCGCTGGCCGGCCCGTTCATCCCCCTCTGGGTCCACGAGGGCGTGGCCGACTGGGCCGCCACCGGCCGGTCGGCCGACGTCGCCGCCCCGCCCGGTTCCGACGGCCGCCTGCCCCGGTCCTACGAACTGACCACGGGCCCGGCCAGCTCCATCGGCCGCTCCTACCGCGAGAGCCGCTCGGCCAGGAAGGAGATGGCCGAGCGGTCCGGGCCGGGTGCTCCCTCGGCGCTGTTCCGGGCACTGGGCCGAGCCCGTACCGAGCCGGGCAGCGTGGACCACCACGTGGACGCCGCCCTCCGCCAGGTCACTGGGCTGGGGTTGGCGGAGTTCGAGCGGGCCTGGGCCGCCGACCGGTAACCCCGGAGGGCTCGACAAGGCGGCGGGTACTGTGCCAGGCCATGGCCGACCAGATCACCGTGCGCCTGCCCGACGGCTCGACCCGTGAGGTGGGCGCCGGCGCGACGGTGGGCGAGCTGGCCGCAGCCATCGGACGCGGCCTGGCGAAGGCGGCGGTGGCGGGCCGGGTGAACGGCGCCGCCGTCGACCTGGGCCACCACCTGGCCGACGGTGACGAGGTCGAGATCGTCACCGACACCACGGACGACGGTCGGGCGGTCCTGCGCCACTCCACCGCCCACGTGCTGGCGCAGGCGGTGCTGCAGCTGTGGCCGGGGGCGAAGTTCGCCATCGGCCCGCCCATCGAGAACGGCTTCTACTACGACTTCGACCTGCCCGGCGGGGCTGCCTTCCGGGACGAGGACCTGGAGGCCATCGAGGCGCGCATGCGCAAGATCGTGGCCGACGACCAGCCCTTCGTCCGCGAGGAGCTGACCCGCGACGAGGGCCTGGCGCTGTTCGCCGACCAGCCCTACAAGACCGAGATCATCGAGGGAGTGGACCCCGACGAGGGCGCCGGCGCCGGCGCGGTCAGCGCCTACCGCAACACCGACGCGTTCGTCGACCTGTGCCGGGGGCCGCACGTCCCGTCCACCCGCCGGCTCGGCTCGTTCAAGCTCACCCGGGTGGCCGGCGCCTACTGGCGCGGCGACGAGCACCGGCCCCAGCTGCAACGGGTCTACGGGACCGCCTGGGAGTCCGACAAGGCACTCGCCGCCCACCTCCACCAGCTGGAGGAGGCGTCCAAACGTGACCACCGCAAGCTCGGCGTCGAGCTGGACCTGTTCCACTTCCCGCCCGAGATCGGCGGGGGGCTGCCCGTGTTTCATCCCAAGGGCGGCCTGGTCCGCAAGCTCATGGAGGACTACTCCCGGGCCGAGCACGAGGCGGCGGGCTACCAGTTCGTGTGGACCCCGCACCTGTCGAAGTCCACCCTGTTCGAGACCTCCGGGCACCTCCAGTGGTACGCCGACGGCATGTACCCGCCCATGGAGATGGAGGGGGCGACGTACTACCCCAAGCCGATGAACTGCCCGATGCACATGCTGATCTACCGGAGCCAGCAGCGGTCCTATCGCGAGCTGCCGCTGCGGCTGTTCGAGTTCGGCACCGTCTACCGCTTCGAGCGCTCCGGCGTGATCCAGGGCCTGCTGCGGGTGCGGGGCATCACCCAAGACGACTCGCACATCTTCTGCACCGCCGACCAGCTGGAGGGCGAGCTGGCCGAGCTGTTGGCCTTCGTCCTGCGGGTCCTGCGAGCCTTCGGCCTGACCGAGTTCGAGGCCGAGCTGTCCACGCGGCCGGAGAAGTTCGTCGGCGACCCGGCCGAGTGGGACGACGCCACGGAGGCGCTCCGGCGCGCCATCGAGTCGGCCGGGCTCCCGTACGTTGTGGCCGAGGGGGAGGGTGCCTTCTACGCCCCCAAGATCGACGTGCACGTGCGCGACGCCATCGGCCGGCGCTGGCAGCTGTCCACGCTCCAGGTCGACTTCCAGTTCGCCCAGCGCTTCGACCTGGAGTACACCGGCGCCGACAACGCCCGCCACCGCCCCCGGATCATCCACCGGGCGCTGTTCGGCTCGGTGGAGCGGTTCTTCGGCGTCCTGGTGGAGCACTACGCGGGCGCCTTCCCGGCCTGGCTGGCACCGGTGCAGGCCCGAGTGCTGGGCGTGCGCAGCGGCCACGACCCGGTCGTGGCCGAGGTGGTCGCCGCCCTGCGGTCGGCCGGCCTCCGGGCCGACTCGGTCCCCGGCGACGAGCCGCTCGGTGCCCGCATCCGCCGAGCCAAGCTGGAGAAGCTGCCCTACGTGCTGGTGGTGGGTGACGACGACGTGGCCGCCGGGACGGTGGGGGTCAACGCCCGGGGGTCCGACCGCCCCGAACGGGGCGTGCCGGTGGCCGCCTTCGTCGAGCGGCTGCGGGCCGAGGTGGCCACCAAGGTGGCGGGGTGACGGTCGGCCTGGAGCGGCTGTGGGCCGGCTGGCGGGCCGACTTCCTCGCCGAGGTGACCGGGCCCGACCGGGTGCAGGGCAGCGACGAGCCCGAGGACTGCGTGCTCTGCCGGGTGATCGGCGAGGGCGGGGCGGTGATCTGGCGGGGCGAGCGCTGCGCCGCCATCGTCAACGCCTACCCGTACACCGCCGGGCATCTCATGGTGGTTCCCCTGCGCCACGTGGGGGAGCTGGAGGAGGTGGCGGGCGAGGAGGTCGGCGAGCTGTGGGCCACGGTGGCCGACGCCGTGCGGGCCCTGAAGTCCGCCTACCGGCCCGACGGCCTGAACCTCGGCGCCAACTTGGGCCGGGCCGGCGGGGCGGGGGTTCCCGGCCACTTCCATGTCCACCTGCTGCCCCGCTGGGACGGCGACACCAACTTCATGACGACGGTGGCCGAGGCGCGCGTGGTTCCCGAGGCCCTGCCGGTCACCCTCGACCGGCTGCGGGCGGCCTGGCCGGCGTGAGCGACGAGCGGGAGCGCCCCGAGCGGGAGCCGGCAGACGAGCTGCCCGAGGACGACGAGCCGGTCGGCGACGAGCTGCCCGAGGAGCTGGACCCGTCGGTCTCCCGCGGGCCGTACGTGTTCCCTGACAACGCCCGCCGCCGGATCCCCGGCGTCATCTACGCCGTGACGGGCGCGGCGTGCTTCGCCCTGTGGGCGGCCCGGGGCAGCGACGGGGTACTGGTCAACGGCGGGATACTGTTCGCGGCGGTCCTGCTCGGCGCCCTCGGCGCCTATCACCTGGCCGCCGGCTGGACGCTGAAGGTGCGGGAGACCGACGCCCTGGTGGCCGCGTCCCGACAGGTCGGCTTCGCCGTCGGCCACGCCTCCGCCCAACTCGCCTGGCGCGGCCTGCGCAGCCGGCCCACGTGGCGCATCCTGCTGTACTCGGCCGAGGAGCCGCCGGCGTCCCGGGGCCTCGTGCTGGTCGACGGCGTCGACGGCCAGATCGTGGCCCACTTCGTCGAGGACAACCCCGAGGACTGGACCTAGGGCTACCGTGCGGGCCGTCCGATCCAGGGAGGCGCGCATGTTCAAGGAGTTCCGGGCGTTCCTGCTGCGAGGCAACGTGGTGGATCTGGCCGTGGCGGTGGTCATCGGCGGGGCCTTCGGCGCGGTGGTGAATGCGCTCGTCGAGGAGCTGCTCACGCCGCTGATCGGCATCCCGGGGTCGGCCGACTTCAGCAGCCTGGAGTTCACGATCAACGGGAGCACCTTCGGCTACGGCCGGTTCCTCAACGCGCTGATCACGTTCGTGAGCATCGCCGCCGCGGTGTTCTACTTCGTCGTCCGGCCCGTCAACGCCCTGATGGCGCGGCGAAGGACCGAACCGGACGTCGAGGCGACGACGCGGCCATGTGCGGAGTGCCTCAGCAACATCCCGCTCCAGGCCCGCAAATGCGCGTTCTGCGCGAGCACGGTCGGCCCCGCCGAGGCGGAGCCGACCGTGCCGGACGATCAGTAACCCAGGTTGGCGGTGAGGCTCTTGCTTCGTTCCGGCAGCTGCTTGCCCCAGCCGGTGTTGCCGGTCAGCGTCTGGCTCCGGTAGCTGCGGGACGGCTTGACCCGGAGCAGCTCCTGGCGGAGCGCAAACACCTGGTTGCCCATCTCGTACAGGGTGTCCCGGAAGGCGCTGTTGATCTTGGGGTAGATCTCGGCCTCCTCCATGGCCATGTGCCGGATCGCCGCGTCCTTGAAGCGGGCGACGGTCATGGCCAGGTTGGGGTCGTCGGGCTCGAGCTCGCAGATGTCGCCCATCAGGCCCTTGAGGTTGTCCTGGCTCTCCTCGGCCGTGTCGGCCAGGCGCCCGTCCACCTGCTCGCGCACCGCCGGGTAGATCAACTCGTCGTTGATGGTCGCCTGGATGATGAACTCGTCGCAGATGGCCATCGCCTGGTCGTAAGTGCCCCAGGTGAATCCCTTGAGCATCCGCCGCAGGCGCTGGTGGTCGTTGATCAGCACCTTGGTTGCATCGGCCATACCGAATGTCTCCTCTCACTGCCCGGGGCCCACCTGAGCCCGACTACGTGATTCTGGCCTATAGCCGGCCCGTTGTGCACGCCAACCTGGGATTTCGTGTCCCAGGCGGCGATCAGGGGGCGGCGACGAACAGCTGGCTGGCCAGCGCCGGGCCGAGGGCGATCATCTCCGCCCCGACCTCCAGGGTCAGCGTGCCGTCCGGCGCCTTGGCCCGGACGAGGGCGTCGGCGCCGGTCACGAACCCGTGGACGCTCAGGTAGGTCAGCGACTCCATGTCGATCTCGACCTGCTCGGTCACCCGCTCCAGCCGGACCTGGTCGCCCGGCTCGGCGCCGGCCAGGGCGACCAGCTCCTGCAGGTGCCCGTCGGTACCCGGGATGGGGTTGCCGTGCGGGCAGGTGGTGGGGTGGTTGAGCAGCTCGACCAGGCGCTCCTCGACCTCGTCGGAGATCACGTGCTCCCACCGGCAGGCCTCCACGTGGGCCTTGTGCCACGGCAGCCCGATCACGTCGGTCAGCAGCCGCTCGGCCAGACGGTGCTTGCGCACCACGCTCTCGGCCCGGGTGCGGCCCTTCTCGGTCAGCATCACCGCCCGGTCCTCGACGACCACATAGCCGTCGAGCCGGAGGCGGCGCACCATCTCGGACACCGAGGGCGCCGAGTGGCCGACCCGCTCGGCGAGGCGGGCCTGGATGCAGACCGTGCCCTCCTCCTCGAGCTCGTGGATGGCTTCGAGGTACTCCTCGAGCGGGGGGTGGTACCCGTCAGCCGACATGGCCCCGATGGTACCGGTCGCCGCCTGACGGCGGTCAGCCGGCGGCGAGGCGGGCGCGCTTGGCCTGGCTGGCCCGGCGGCCGCGGTCGGCCTGGTCGAGCACCACCTTGCGCAGGCGCACCTTGGCCGGGGTGACCTCGACGCACTCGTCCTCGGTGATGAACTCCAGCGCCTGTTCCAGCGAGAGCATGCGTGGCGGCACCAGGCGGACCAGCTCCTCGGAGGTCGACGAGCGGATATTGGTGACCTTGCGCTCCTTGGTGGGGTTCACGTCCATGTCCTCGCCCCGGGCGTTCTCGCCCACGATCATCCCCTCGTAGACGTCCTCGGCCGGGCCGACGAACAGCGAGCCGCGCTCCTGCAGGCTGAGCAGGGCGTAGAAGGTGGTCGGGCCGGAGCGATCGGCCACCAGGGCGCCGGTCGGACGGGTCCGCAGCTCGCCGTGCCAGGGCTCGAACCGGTCGAACACGTGGTGGAGCTGGCCGGTGCCGCGCGTCTCGGTGAGGAACTCGGTGCGGACGCCGATCAGCCCCCGGGCCGGTACCAGCTGCTCCATGCGGACCCACCCGGTGCCGTGGTTGACCATGTGCTCCATGCGCCCCTTGCGCAGGGCGAACAGCTGGGTCACGACGCCGATGTAGTCCTCGGGGATGTCGACCGATACCCGCTCGACCGGTTCGTGCACCTTGCCGTCGACGATCCGGGTGAGCACCCGGGGCTTGCCCACGGTGAGCTCGAAGCCCTCCCGGCGCATGATCTCGACCAGCACGGCCAGCTGCAGCTCGCCGCGGCCCTGGACCTCCCAGGTGTCGGGGCGCTCGGTGGGCAGCACCCGCAGCGACACGTTGCCGACCAACTCGCTGTCGAGGCGGCTCTTGATGAGGCGGGCGGTCACCTTCTTGCCGTCCTGGCCCGACAGCGGCGAGGTGTTGACCCCGAGGGTCATGGACAGGCTCGGCTCGTCCACCCGGATGACCGGCAGGGGTCGGGGGTCGTCGGGGTCGGCCAGCGTCTCGCCAATGGTGACGTCGGCCAGGCCGGCCAGGGCGATGATCTCCCCCGGCCCGGCCTCGTCGGCGGCCACACGGTCGAGCGCCTCGGTGACGTACAGCTCGGTCACCTTGACCTTCTCGATGGAGCCGTCGGCCCGGCACCACGCGATCTGCTGGCCCCGGCGGATGACGCCGTGGCGGACCCGGCACAGCGCCAGGCGGCCGACGTAGGGCGAGGCGTCCAGATTGGTGACCAGTGCCTGGAGCGGGTGGTCGTCGAGGTAGCGGGGCGCGGGGACGGTGTCGACCAGGACCTTGAACAGCGGCTCCAGGTCGGTGCCGACGTCGGCCGGGTCGAGACTGGCCCGACCGGCCCGGGCGTTGCAGTACACGATGGGGAACTCGATCTGGTGCTCGTCGGCGTCGAGGTCGAGGAACAGCTCGTAGACCTCGTCCAGCACCTCTTTGATGCGGGCGTCCGGCCGGTCGACCTTGTTGACCACCAGGACCACCGGGAGGCGAGCCTCCAGCGCCTTGCGGAGCACGAAGCGGGTCTGGGGCAGCGGGCCCTCGCTGGCGTCCACCAGCAGGAGCACCCCGTCCACCATGGTCAGGCCGCGCTCGACCTCGCCGCCGAAGTCCGCGTGGCCCGGCGTGTCGACGATGTTGACCTTGACCGATCCGTGCCGGACGGCGGTGTTCTTGGCCAGGATCGTGATGCCCTTCTCACGCTCCAGGTCCAGGGAGTCCATGACCCGCTCGGCGACGTCCTGGTTGGACCGGAACGCCCCCGACTGCCAGAGCATGGCGTCCACGAGGGTGGTCTTGCCATGGTCGACGTGGGCCACGATGGCCACGTTGCGGAGGTCGTCTCGGGTCGGCACGGGAGCGCTCGACGCTAGCAGGGGGCTCTGCGCCCCC
>DATLFQ010000047.1:0-9372 GCA_035540915.1 Acidimicrobiales bacterium | reverse complement strand
GTGCCCAGGACCACGCAGGCGCCCAGCGCGGCGACCACCAGGGCCTTCGGCGCGACGGCGCGGCCGGGAACGACGGCATCGGCCAGGGCGACGGCGGCGGCGGTGGCCGCCGCGACCGCGGCCCACAGCACGGCGCGGCGCTCCTGGGTGCGACGGCGGCCGGCGGTCCCGCCTCGATCCAGACCACCGTGGCACCCGCGGTGGCGGCCGCGGCGCCGACGCCCAGCAGCGGCGTCGCCATCCCCGCCAAGCCGGCGCCATCGAGCCAGCGGCCGGCGGCCAGCTGTGCTCCGCCGACGGCGGCGGACACCAGGCCGGCGGTGACCAGGGCGTCGGCCAGGGTCCCGGTGCGCAGCAGGAATCCGGCGGGCCCGGTCAGGGCGACGGCCCCCAGCCAGACTGCGGCGGCCAGGAGAGCCAGGTGAAAGGTGTGCCCCGGGCTCGGCCCCACGAGGTACAGCGCCGCCAGGGCCAGGCCAGCAAGCACCGCCACCGGCCGCAGCGAGGGGAAGTCACCGCCGGCGCCGGCGGTGAAGAAGGAGAAGGCCGGCACCGCCAGGCCCGACGCGGCGACGGCCGCCGGCACGACCGGACGGGGCAGCGAAGCCGGCGATGCCAGCGCCAGCAGGGCGGCCGCCAGCACGCCCCCGGTCAGGGCCAGCGCCAGCGCCGCCGAACCGGTCGCCGCCCAGGAGTCGAAGGCCACGGCGGTCAACGCTCCGGCCAGCAGGGCGCCGCCGAGGGCGGCGGCGGCGCCGACCGGCGAGGGTGCAGGGCGGGCCTCGGCCAGGTGTCCCAACCGGCGCCGCATCGCGTCCGCCAGGGTCAGCGGCGGCGGAACAGCCGTTTCCAGAGCGGCTGCGGCTCGCGCTGCAGCACTCGGGTCCGCTCGACCTCCGAGAGGACCTCGGCCCCGACGGCATTGATGATGTCCTCGGCCTGGTCGAGCAGGGCCGCCGTGTCCGCGTCGAGCCGGGGCGGATCCTCCGGAAGGGCCTTGCGGGCCAGGCTGCCGTGGGTCCAACCGGCGTCGAAGCCCCGGAACTCGAACTTGGGGCACTCGTCCGGGCACCGCCACGGCGCGTCCGGTGCCAGGTCGAGGCGGCAGAAGTGGACGGTGTCGCCCGAGCCGTAGGTCCTCGTCTCGTAGTGCCGGCAGTCGCGGCGCATCGGCATGGTGCCAATCGTATTCGGCACCCCGGGTCTTCCCGGGTGCGCACAGGCCCGCATCCGGGCCGACGCGCACACGGCGAGGGCGGAACGGGAACACCCCTTCATCGCCCCGAGCACCTGGCCTGCGCGCTCGTCAGCGAGCACGTGGCGCCGGAACGCCGGCCATGCGGACCACCTCGGCGGCGAGCTGCTCTACCCGACCGAGCCCTCCATCTGCAGCTCGATCAGGCGGCTCCACTCGACCGCGTACTCCATGGGCAGGGTGCGGGTGATGGGCTCGATGAAGCCGTTGACGATCATGCCCATGGCCTGCTCCTCTGAGAGGCCGCGGCTCATGAGGTAGAAGAGCTGCTCGTCTCCCACCTTGGAGACGGTGGCCTCGTGGCCGATGCGGGCATCCCGCTCGCCGATCTCCATGTACGGATAGGTGTCCGAGCGGCTGTGCTCGTCCAGCAACAGGGCATCGCAGCGCACGAAGCTCTTGGAGCCGGTGGCGCCCTCCTCGACCCGGACCTTGCCACGGTAGGAGGTGCGCCCGCCGTCCTTGCAGATGGACTTGGAGATGATGGTGGACGTGGTCTCGGGGGCTGCGTGGACCATCTGGGCGCCGGCGTCCTGGTGCTGGCCCGGCCCGGCGTAGGCGACGGACAGCACCTCGCCCGACGCCTTGGGGCCCATCAGGTAGACCGACGGGTACTTCATCGTCAGCTTCGACCCGATGTTGCCGTCGATCCACTCCACCCGGGCCTCGGCCTCGGCCCGGGCCCGCTTGGTGACGAGGTTGTAGACGTTGGGCGACCAGTTCTGGATGGTCGTGTAGGTGATGCGGGCGCCCGGCAGGGCCACCAGCTCGACCACTGCGGAGTGCAGCGAGTCGCCGCTGTAGACCGGCGCCGAGCAGCCCTCGATGTAGTGCACCTGGGCGCCCTCGTCGGCGATGATCAGCGTGCGCTCGAACTGGCCGGCGTACTCGGAGTTGATCCGGAAGTAGGCCTGGAGCGGCATCTCGCAGTTCACCCCGGGCGGGACGTAGATGAAGCTGCCGCCCGACCACACCGCCGAGTTCAGGGCGGCGAACTTGTTGTCCCCGGGCGGGATGATCTTGCCGAAGAACCGCCGGACGATGTCGGGGTGCTCCCGGATCGCGGTGTCCATGTCCGAGAACAGGATGCCCCGCGCCTCCAGGTCCTCCCGGTTCTTGTGGTAGACGACCTCCGATTCGTACTGGGCTGTCACCCCGGCGAGGTACTTGCGCTCCGCCTCGGGGATGCCGAGCTTCTCGTAGGTGGCCTTCATCTGCTCGGGCAGGTCGTCCCAGTCGTCGACCTGCTCGCCGGAGGGCTTGAGGTAGTAGTAGATCTCGTCGAAGTCGATGGCCGGCATGTTCACGGCGAACCACGGCTTCATCGGCATCCGCTCGAAGTGGCGCAGCGCCTTCAACCGGAACTGCGTCATCCAGTCGGGCTCGCCCTTCCACCACGAGATCTCCCGGACCACGTCCTCGTTGACGCCCTTCTTGGGCGTGAACGCGTACTGGATGGACTGGTCGGCCCAGCCCAGCTTGTAGCGACCGAGGTCGAGCTCTGTGGTGGTCATGCGATCAGCTCCTCTGGGGCACCGGGCAGGCGGCGCAGCCGGCTCCTGGATTTACCCTACCGCCATAGTAACAATCCACCTGCCGCCTGCCATCCCCCGCGCCCCCCGGGAACAGCCGGGGGCGGTAGCGTTGTTGGACACAGCGTATGGAAACGATCGACCAGCTCATCGAGGACTGGCGCCACGCCGCCGGTGGCGAGGCCTACTTCAGTGCCTCGCGTGTCCAGGGCCGCCTGTTCGACCTGTACGGCGAGCTGACAGCCGGACCGGCCCGCCAGCTGGTGGAGAGCTACCTCACGCTCACCATCGAGCGTGACCTGTTCTCCGGAACCGAGCTGATCGAGCTGCTGGACGACCTCGAGCGTCGTCTGGCGGCACCCGTCTCGTCCTGATCCGTTCACGCCTCGGCGGTTACCACCTGGTCCACCGAGCCGAGCATCTCGGTCCCCATGGCGAGCGCGGCCGCCTGCACCTCGCGCTCGCCGGGGTCGCCGACGAAGCCCACGGCGCGGTCGCCGGCGGTTCGGCGCTCCCGCACGGCGCGGGCGACCGCCGCACCGTCTGCGCCCAGCACGACCACCCGCACCGGATGACAGGCTAGGCCCGGTGGACCTTTCTTCCCCGCCCGTCGCACCGCGCCGCCCCGTCACCCTCACCGCCCATGGCGATGACCGGGTTGACGAGTGGTACTGGTTGCGGGACAAGGACGATCCCGAGGTGCTGGCCCACCTGGCGGCAGAGAACGAGTACACGAAGGCCGCCCTCGCCCACACCGAGCCGCTGCAGGAGCAGCTGTACGCCGAGATCGTCGACCGCATCCAGGAAACGGACCTCTCGGTGCCGGCCCGCAAGGGCGACTGGTGGTACCTGAGCCGCACCGTCGAGGGCCAGCAATACGGGATCTCCTGCCGCCGGCGGGGCGGGCCCGACGGTCCCGAGGAGGTGCTGCTGGACCAGAACCTGCTCGCCGAGGGCCACGACTACCTGCGGGTGACCAACCTGTCGGTCAGCCCGGGGACCATGCGGCTGGCCTACGCCGTCGACTTCGACGGCTCGGAGCGCTACACGCTGCGGGTGCGGGACCTGGCCACCGGCGAGGACCTGCCAGACCAGGTGCCCGACACCTCCTACGGGCTGGCCTGGTCGGCCGACGACAGCACCGTCTTCTATGTGAAGGTCGACGAGGCCATGCGCCCCTGGCAGCTGTGGCGGCACCGCCTGGGCGCCGACCCGGCCGACGACGTGCTGTTGCACCAGGAGGACGACGAGCGCTTCTTCCTGTCCGTGCACGGCACGAAGACCGAGCGCTACGTCCTCCTCGTGCTGGAGAGCAAGGTGACGAGCGAGGTGTGGTTCCTGGACACCGACCGGCCCGAGGGCCGGTTCCAGGTGGTTCAGCCGCGGGAGCAGGGCGTGGAGTACGGCGTGACCCATGCGGTCCTGCCCGAGGGCCACGCGTTCCTGATCGTCACCAACGCGGACGGGGCCGAGAACTTCAAGCTGGTCAAGGCGCCGGTGGCCACGCCGGGCCGGGCCTTCTGGCGCGACGTCGTCCCCCACCGGGACGACGTCAAGCTGGACGGCGTCGACGTGTTCGCCGACCACCTGGTGCTGTTCGAGCGGGCCGAAGGCATGACCCGGCTGGCCGTCCGGCGGCTGGCCGACGGCGAGACACACGTGATCGACCAGCCCGAGCCGGTGTACACGGCGTGGCCGGACGCCAACATGGAGGCGGCCACCACCACCCTGCGCTTCGGGTACTCCTCGCTGGTCACGCCCCGGTCGGTCTTCGACTACGACATGGAGACCCGGGAGCGGCACCTGCGCAAGCAGCAACCGGTGCTGGGCGGCTACGACCCGTCGCAGTACCGGACCCGGCGGCTGTGGGCCACGGCCGACGACGGCGCACGCATCCCGATCTCGATGGTGTGCCGCCAGGACGTCGAGCCCGACGGCTCGGCGCCAGCGCTGCTGTACGGCTACGGATCGTACGAGATCAGCATCGACCCGACGTTCTCGTCGCTGCGACTCAGCCTCCTGGACCGGGGCTTCGTGTTCGCCATCGCCCACATCCGCGGCGGCGGCGAGCTGGGCCGGCGCTGGTACGAGACGGGCAAGTTCCTGGCCAAGCCCAACACCTTCACCGACTTCGTGGCCTGCGCCCGCCACCTGGTGGCCGAGGGCTGGGCGTCGCCCGAGCAGCTCGCCGTCCGGGGCGGCAGCGCCGGCGGCCTGCTGATGGGCGCTGTCGCCAACATGGCGCCCGAGCTGTTCGCGGCCGTGGTGGCCGAGGTGCCGTTCGTCGACGCGCTGACCACCATCTTGGACGAGGACCTGCCCCTCACCGTCACCGAATGGGAGGAGTGGGGCAACCCGGTGACCGATCCCGAGGTGT
Organism: Acidimicrobiales bacterium; assembly: GCA_035540915.1. Lineage (GTDB taxonomy): Bacteria > Actinomycetota > Acidimicrobiia > Acidimicrobiales > DATLFQ01. The sequence continues at coordinate 4,208 of DATLFQ010000047.1, read as the reverse complement.
ACGCCTGCATGAAAGGCTACGCCCCGTACGACAACGTGGCCGCCCGCCCCTACCCGGCCATGCTGGTGACGGCCGGGCTCAACGACCCGAGGGTCAGCTACTGGGAGCCGGCCAAGTGGGTGCAGCGGCTGCGGGAGCGCACCACCAGCGGCAAGCCGGTCCTCCTCAAGACCGAGATGGGCGCCGGCCACGGCGGGCCCTCGGGCCGGTACGAGGCCTGGCGGGACGAGGCGCTGGTGTACGCCTTCCTGCTGGACGCGCTCGGGGTGGGCGTTGGCCAGCCGGCCTGACCCCTGGGCCGTCCTGGGCGTCGACCGGTCGGCCACGGACGAGGAGATCCGGACCGCCTACCGGGCCCGCTCCATGCTGCTGCACCCCGACCTCCACCAGGACCGGCCCGCGCCGGTGCGCCGGGAGGCGGCGCGGGCGATGGCCCAGCTCACCGACGCCTACGAGGCGCTGCGGGCTGGCGGGGCCGCCGCCGGAGGCAGTCGCGCCGCGGGCGGCGGCGGCTCGGTGGCGTACCGGCTGGGCCGCCTGGTGGGGCGGGCGGTGCGCTGAAGCGCCAGCCGATCGGCCGGCCGGCTCGTCGGGCGGGCAGCAGGCCGAGCAGGGCCCTCACTACCGGACGAGCGAGGACGATCCCACATGGTGGGATTGCCTTCCCACTATGTGCGAAGGCGCCAGGAGGGTTGGCGGCCGACCGGCAGGTCGGCCCGGGCCGGGTTGGCCTTGTCCCGGTCCGACAGCACCGGCTCGGCCACGCCCCAGTCCGCACCGACGGCCGGGTCGTCCCATTGCACCCCCAGCTCGTCGTCGGGGTTGTGGTACCCGTCGACCAGATAGGTGATGGTCATGTCGGACAGCGCGCCGAACCCGTGGGCCACGCCTGGCGGGATGAACACGCCCAGCTCGCTCTCCTCGCCCAGGTCGAGCACCTGGGTGGCCCGGTCGGTCGGGGAGCCGTGGCGCAGGTCGTGCAGCACGACCCGGGCCCGGCCGAACGGCACGTACCAGTAGTCGGCCTGGTGGAGGTGGTAGTGGAGGCCGACGACGGCGCCGGCGCGGCGGTCGCAGCGGTTGGCCTGGACCATCTCCCGGCCCTCGGGAAACCAGGACCGGCGGTAGGTCTCCACGAAGCGACCGCGCTCGTCGCCCCACGAGTCGGGCTGCACCACGTAGACGCCGGCGATCTGCGACGACTCCTCCACCCGGGGCATCGCGGGAGGCTACCGCCGGCGGCCCCGCAGCCGGGATCCCGCCACCACCGCCAGGCCGAGGACGGCGCCACCGGCGACGGCACCCGGGCCGCCCCCGTCGCCAACCAGCGCAGCCACGGTGGCGAGCCCGCACAGCACGACGTTGCGGGCGACCGTGGCCGGCCCGAGCGGCACGGGGGACGGCTCGCCGAAGCAGCCGCAGGGCACCCGGTCGCCTCGTCGGAGCCGGTCGACGACGGCGGCCGTGAACCCGGCGAGGAGCGCGAGGGCCGCCCACGCCGCCCAGGGCAGTCCCAGGCCGGCCACCAGCGCGGCACCGAGGACCAGCTCGGCCCAGGGCAGCGCGGCGGCCACCGACGGCGGGGCGCCGAACGCTGCCGCGGTGGCCGGCCAGGCCGGCTGGGCCAGCTTGGCCGCGCCGGCGGCGACCAGCACCACGCCGACGGCCACCCGGGCGACCGTGCCCATCAGGGGCAGAGCCGCCCGTAGCCACCGCGGTAGAACACCAGCGGCGGCCCGGTCCCCCCGGCGTCCAGGTCGACCACCCGGGCCACCACGATGAGATGGTCGCCCCCGTCGTGCTCGGCGTGGAGCCGGCAGTCGACCCAGGCCAGCGCCCCGTCCAGCACCGGCGACCCCGTCTCGGGCGAGGGCGCCCAGGCCAGGCCGGCGAAGCGGTCGCGTCCTGGCGTGGCGAAGGCCCGGCCGATCGCCTCCTGGTCGGCGGCCAGGACGTTGGCGCAGAAGGCGCCGCTGGCCCGCATCCGGGGCCAGCTGGCCGACCGGCGGGCCGGGCACACCGATACCAGCGGGGGGTCGAGGGAGACCGAGGTGAACGACTGGGCGGTGAACCCGACGGGGCCGGCGTCGTCGAGCGCGGCCAGGACGGTCACGCCCGTGCAGAAGTGACCGAGCACCTGCCGGAAGCGGGCGACGTCGAAGCGGGCGGCGTGCCCGTCGCGGTCCGTGGTCACGGTGGCCGAAGCCTACGGCGCACGGTGTGCCGGCTCATCCGGCGACCCGGCACGGCCCCGTACAGGGCGTGACCGGGCGGCGCCCGTGGCCGGCAGCGCCGCCGGTCACGGAGCCCGTCAGGGGAGCCGGAGGTGACCGTCGACGTCGACGGCCAGCCCGTCGGCGACCAGGGAAGCGGCCGCGCGACGGGCCCGCTCCGGATCGTCCGGCCAGCCGGCGCAAGCCGCCAGCGACTCGGGCGGGATGGCGCCACTGCGGACCAGCGCGTCCACGAGCCGCCCGCGGCCCTGGCGGTCCGAACCGGCGAACGCGCTCTGGCGGGAGGGTGGCGCCGCGGGGTCGGGCACGGCTCCGGCTGCCCGCCAGCCGCAGGCGCCGGCCAGCGGGCAGGACCCGCAGTGCGGTTCGCGGCGGGTGCAGACGGTGGCGCCCAGGTCGACCATGGCCTGGTTCCACGCCCAGCTGCGGCCCGGTGGGACCAGGGCGTCGGCGCGAGCCTGCGCAACTGCCGGCGGCAGCCGCCGACCGGCCGTCCGGGCCAGCACACGCGCCGTATTGGTCTCGACGACGGCGACGTCGGCCTCGAAGGCGAACGCCAGCACGGCCCGGGCCGTGTACGGGCCGAGGCCGGGCAGGTCCATCAGCGCGGTCAGGTCCGCCGGGAGCCGGCCGCCGTGGCGGGCGACCACCGCAGCCGCAGTGCGGTGCAGGTTCACCGCCCTGCGGTTGTAGCCCAGACCTGCCCATGCCCGGACGACGTCGGCCACCGGGGCGGCGGCGCAGGCCGCCGGCGTCGCGAACCGGGCCACGAACGACTCGAAGCGAGGCAGCACCCGGGCCACCTGCGTCTGCTGCAGCATGGCCTCGCTGACCAGGACGGCCCACGGGTCGCGCGTCCGGCGCCACGGCAGATCCCGCCCGTTGACCGCGAACCAGGCCAGCAGCGGTTCCCGTACGCGGATCGCGCGCCCTGGCGAGCGATCTGGCACCAGCTCCGGGAGGTTGGCGCCGGGGGCTACCACTCCTCGGCGTAGCCCTGGGCGTCGGCCGGGCCGCACTCGGGGTCGGCGGCGTAGCCGACCTGGCCGTCGGAGCGGGCGGCGACGTAGAAGCACCTGCCGGAGCGGCTGCGGGTGGAGAGGTAGACGCCGGTGCCGTCGTCGACCACCTCCACGGTGACGGTGCCCGGCCGGGCCGACGGCGTCAGGCCCACCTCGTAGCGCCCGTCGGGCTGGAGCAGGCGGAAGTCCTCGGGCGACTCGCTGAAGACGTCGTCGCCGGCCAGCAGGAGCTGCTCGGTGACCAGCGCCGTCCTGAGCGCCGCCTGGGCCGCTGCGTCCTCGGTGGGCCCGGCCGCCTCCCGGCTCGACTTCCCGACGCAGGCGTCGAGCCCCAGGGCCGCCTCGTCGGCGTCCAGGCCGGGCAGCACCCCGTCGCCGCCGGCCAGGAACCGCTGCGTGGCCCGCTCGCTGGCGCCCGCCGACACCAGCCGCGCCTGCGCCCGCTCGAGCGCCGCCAGGTACGCCTCGGCGGCGGGCCGGCGGGACTCCGGCGGGCGCAGTTCCGCCAGCGCGGCCCGGGCGTCGGCCACCACGGGCGCGAAATTGGCAACCACCCGCCGGGCGTCGGACAAACCGGCCCGCCCCCGCGCCTCGATGGTGGCCAGCAGCCCGTCGTCGGCCAGCTGCGCCTGGCGGTCGAGCTCGGCGCAGATCAGGCGCGCCCGGCCGAGGTACTCGTCCTCCGACAGCGCCGGTCCGTCGCCCGGTTGCCCGCACGCAGCCACGGACATCGCCGCCGCCACCAGCGAGGCCAGGACGAGCGGGGCTCGCACACCTCGACCCTATCCGCAGGCCATGATGCCTCGATGCGTGAGCTGGGACTGCGCAACGACGTCTACCGGCGGCCGCTGGCCACCGCTCTCGACCGCCTCGGCCTGGCCGAGGGATGGCGCTGCGCCGACGTGGGCGCCGGCGGCGGGGACGTGAGTGTCGCCCTCGCCGAGGTGGTGGG
>DATLFQ010000046.1:0-16268 GCA_035540915.1 Acidimicrobiales bacterium | reverse complement strand
TGGACGGCACCGAGGCCCGCATCGTGGGGGCGCTCGCCCTGGAGGACGAGGTGCGGCCCGAGGCCCGCGAAGCGGTGGCCGCCCTGCGGGCCGCCGGCCGGCGGGTCGTCATGATCACCGGCGATGCCCGCCCGGTGGCCGAGGCGGTGGCCGCCGACCTGGGGGTCGACGAGGTGTTCGCCGAGGTGCTGCCGGAGGACAAGGACGCCGCGGTGGCCGAGCTGCAGTCCCGCGGCCTGAAGGTGGCCATGGTGGGCGACGGCGTCAACGACGCCCCGGCGCTGGCCCGGGCCGATGTCGGCATCGCCATCGGAGCGGGGACCGACGTCGCCATCGAGTCGGCCGGCATCATCCTGGCCAGCTCCGACCCCCGGGCCGTGGTCGCCATCGTGGCGCTGTCGAAGGCGGCGTACCGCAAGTCGCTCCAGAACCTGGCCTGGGCCGCCGGCTACAACGTGGTCGCCATCCCGGTGGCGGCCGGTGCCCTGGTTTGGGCCGGCGTCACCCTGCCGCCCGCCATCGCCGCCGTCCTCATGAGCGCCTCGACCATCGTGGTGGCGCTCAACGCCCAGCTCCTCCGCCGGGTCGACCTCCGACCCGGCGGCCGAGCCGGTCGACTTGGCGAGGGCCATTAGGCCCACCTACCGTCTCGGTTATGGGGCCGGGAAGGATGGCGCGGTGGATGGCCGCGACCCTGGCGGCCGTCGCGCTGGCTGCGTGCGGCCGCGACCGCGTGCCCTCGGCGGCCGACCAGCCACTGATCGCCCGACCGGCCCATCACTTCGACCTGGCCCGGATCGCGACCGGGTTGGACCGCCCCACCTACGTCGGCGCCGCCCCCGGCGACCTGGTCGGGCTGTGGGTGCTGGAGCAGCCTGGCCGGGTGCTGCGGGTGGTGGACGGCCGAGCCGACGTCGCCCTCGACATGTCGGCCTCGGTCGGGGCGGGCGTGGAGGCCGGCCTGCTGGGCATGGCCTTCCACCCGCGCTTCGCCGGCAACCGCCGCCTGTACCTGCACTGGTCGGACCGCCGGGGCGACACCCGGGTGGCCGAGTTCGTCGCCTCGGGCGACGGGACCACCATCGAACCGACGCCCCTCCGCGAGCTGCTGTTCGTCGACCAGCCCGAGGAGAACCACAACGGCGGACAGCTGGCATTCGGGCCGGACGGGCGGCTGTACCTCGGACTGGGGGACGGTGGCGGCGCCTTCGACCCCCGCCGGACGGCCCAGGACCGCTCGAGCCGGCTCGGCAAGATCCTGGCCGCCGACGTCGACCGGTCCCTCCCCCGCTGGGAACTGGTGCTGGTCGGGCTGCGCAACCCGTGGCGCTTCAGCTTCGACACGGCGCTGAACGATTTGTGGGTGGCCGACGTCGGCCAGGACCGCATCGAGGAGGTCAACCGCGTCCGCCTCGAGTTCGACAAGCCGCCGAAGAACCTGGGGTGGAGCGCCTACGAGGGCCGTCGCCGTGTCGAGGGCCACGACCTCAGACGCGAGGGTGCCGGCGTCGTCTTCCCGGTGGCCACCTACACCCACGACCAGGGTTGCTCGGTCATCGGCGGGTTCGTGTACGGCGGGGCCCGCTTCCCCGACCTGGTCCGGCGCTACCTGTTCGGCGACTTCTGCTCGGGCACGCTGTGGTCCCTGGTCGGCACGCCCGAGGGCCGGGCCACCGACGTACGCCAGGAGACGGCCAAGGTGCCCCAGCTGACCCACATCGGCGCCGACGCCGATGGTGAGCTGGTGTTCGCGTCCGGCGCCGGCTCGCTGTTCCGGGCCGTGCCGGTCGGCGATCCCGCCGCCTCGACCCCGTGAGCCCGACGTTCACGCGGCGCCTGCGTGGCGCTCCTCGCCCACAAGGGCCGTGTGCCTCCCGAGGTAGGCCGAGACGGCGCCGTGCCCGGCGAGAAGCAGGCCCGCCCAGGTGTGCAGGAGGCTGACGCCGGGCGCGGTCAGGCGGTAGGTGCGCCGGTGGGGGCCCGCCTCGGACGGGCCCCAGGCCGACGACACCAAGCCGTCGGCCTCCATCGTCCGCAGCAGGCGGTAGTGCGAGGCCAGGTCGCCCCCGGTCGGCGCCAGTTCGCCGAGGCGGGTCACCAGCTCGTACCCGTGCGCCGGCCGCTCGGCCAGCAGCAGCAGAAAGGCGGCGACGGGATAGTGCCGCGGCAACGGCGGGTCGATGGCGCGCTCGGGCATGCCCGCATCCTGGTCGGGGCGTGTGACGACGAAGTTACCGGCAGGTGAAGCCGGCGCGACGGCAGACCGGCAACCACGGGTCGCCGATGGCTGAACGACCGGTGACGGCAGGTGGAGGGCACTGGATCAATGCCCGGCGGCTGCCGGCCGGCGCGATCGGCGGCGTTACCCTGACTGGGTGCCGGACGACGAACGAGCTGCGGCTGCGCCGTACCTGAACCGCGAGCTGTCGCTCCTGGACTTCCAGGAGCGGGTGCTGAGCCTGGCCGAGGACCCGGCCACGCCGCTGCTGGAACGGGCCAAGTTCCTGGCCATCTTCAGCACCAACGTCGACGAGTTCTTCCAGGTGCGGGTGGCCGTCCTGCGGGACCGGGTGGCGGCGGGTCTGCAGGCCACCACACCCGACGGGCTCAGCCCTCGCGAGCAGCTGCACGCCATCGCCCGCCGGGTGCGGCAGCTGGTCGAGCGCCAGTCGCGCTGCTTCGCCGAGCAGATCGTCCCCGAGCTGGCGGCCGCCGGCATCACGCTGGCGTCGTGGTCGTCCCTGGACGAAGCCGACCGTGCCCACATCGCCACTGTGTTCGAGGACGTGTTCCCGGTGCTCACGCCGCTGGCCGTCGACCCGGGCCACCCCTTCCCCTACATCTCCAGCCTGTCGCTGAACCTCGGCCTCATCGTCCGGGACCCGATCACGGGGACTCGGCGTTTCGCCCGCATCAAGGTGCCGCCCCTCCTCCCGCGCTTCGTGGTGCTGCCCGACGGCCAGCGGTTCGTCCCTCTGGAGGACGTGATCGCCGCCCACCTGGACCGGCTGTTCCCGGGCATGGAGATCGAGTGCCGGTACCACTTCCGGGTGACCCGCAGCGCCGACCTGACACTGGAGGAGGACGAGGCCGACGACCTGCTGGCGGCCATCGAGATGGAGCTGCGGCGACGGCGCTTCGGGCGGGCCGTGCGGCTGGAGATCGACCCGGCCATGTCGACCGAGATGCGCCGCCTCCTGACCACGGAGCTGGAGTTGGACGAGGACGACCAGGTCTTCGAGGTGCCGAGCCCACTCGACCTCGGCGGTCTGTGGTCGGTGTGGGAGCTGGACCGGCCGGAGCTGAAGGACGAGCCGTGGTTGGCGGCCACCCAGCCCGGCCTGGCCGACGCCGACGACGAGCCGGCGGACCTCTTCGCAACCCTGCGCCGGGGCGACATCCTGGTCCACCACCCCTACGACTCGTTCCGTACCTCGGTGGAAGCCTTCATCCAGCAGGCGGCGGCCGATCCCAAGGTGCTGGCCATCAAGCAGACGCTGTACCGGACCTCGGGCCACAGCCCCATCGTCGAGGCGCTCGTCCGGGCGGCCGAGGCCGGCAAGCAGGTGGCCGCGCTGGTGGAGCTGAAGGCGCAGTTCGACGAGCAGGCCAACATCGCCTGGGCCCGCAAGCTGGAGCAGAGCGGGGCCCACGTGGTCTACGGCCTGGTCGGATTCAAGACCCACAGCAAGACCGCACTGGTCGTGCGCCAGGACGACGACCGCATCCGCCGGTACTGCCACGTCGGCACGGGCAACTACAACTCCAAGACGGCCCGCATGTACGAGGACATCGGGCTCCTCTCGTGCGAGCAGGAGCTGGGCGAGGAGCTGACCGAGCTGTTCAACTACCTCACCGGCTACAGCCGCCAGACCGGCTTCGAGAAGCTGGTGGTGGCGCCCAGCGACCTGCGCGACCACGTCATCGCCATGATCGAGCAGGAGGCGGCCGGGCCCGAGCCGGGCCGCATCGTGATGAAGATGAACGGGCTCGTGGACCAGGCCGTGATCGACGCCCTCTACAAGGCGTCGGCCGCTGGTGTGCCCATCGAGCTGATCGTGCGCAGCGTGTGCTGCCTGCGGCCGGGCGTCGCCGGCCTCTCGGACAACATCCGGGTGCGCTCGATCCTCGGCCGCTACCTGGAGCACTCGCGCATCCTGGCCTTCGGCACCGGGCGGGCACGACCGGTGCGCTACCTCATCGGGTCGGCCGACATGATGCCCAGGAACCTCGACCGCCGCATCGAGGTGCTGGTGCCGGTCGAGGCCCCGCCGCTGCAGACGCGCCTGCAGGAGATCCTCGACATCTGCCTGGCCGACGACGTCCAGGCGTGGGAGCTGGGCCCCGAGGGCCGCTGGACCAAGGTGCCCACCGTGAAGGGAGTGGCGACCCACGCCCGGCTCCAGGCCCGGGCGGCCGAGCGGGACCGGCTCCGGCGCGGCGCCACCGGTCCGGTCGCCGCGCTCCAGCTCTGAAAGTGGCCCGCCACTCGATCGAGACGGAAGCCAAGTTGGACGCCTGGGTGGGCTTCCGCCTCCCCCGGCTCGACGGCGTCGCCGACGGCGTGCTGGCCGCCCCGCTGCCGGACCGGGTGTTGGACGCCGTCTACTACGACACCGGCGACCTGCGCCTCGTCCGGGCGGGGATCACAGTGCGCCACCGCAGCGGCGAGGGGGGCGCCGACGGCACCTGGACGGTGAAGCTGCCCGACGGTCCCGCGGGGCCGGTGACCAGCCGGCGGGAGGTGACCGTCGAGGCACCGGGCCGGGTCATCCCCGACGAGGTGGCCAAGCTGGTGCGGGCCACCGTCCGCTCGGCCGTGCTCGCCCCGGTCGCCCACCTGCGCACCCGGCGGCGGGCCCTCGAGCTGCGCGACGGCGAGGGCGCCCAGCTGGCCGAGGTGGACGACGACGAGGTCTCGATCCTCGACGGGCCCCGCGTGGCCGCCCGATTCCGCGAGCTGGAGGTGGAGCTGGCCCCGGAGGCCATCGACGGCCTGCTGGACACCGTGGTCGGGCGCCTCCAGGAGGCCGGCGCGGCGGCGTCGGCCTTCCCCTCCAAGCTGGTCCGGGCCCTCGGTCCCCGGGCGGTGGCGCCCCCCGATGTCGTCGTGCCACACCTGGACGGCGACGCCACGATGGCCGACGTGGTCCGCGCCGCGATCGCCAACGGCACAGCCCGGTTGATGGCCCACGATCCCGGCGTTCGGCTCGGCGACGACGCCGAGGACGTCCACCAGGCCCGAGTGGCGGTGCGCCGGCTGCGGTCGGACCTGCGGACCTTCCGGCCCGTCCTCGACGCCGGGGCGACCGCGTCCCTGCGCGACCAGCTCCGTGACCTGGCCGCCGACCTGGGTGCCGTCCGCGACGCGGACGTGCTGCTCGAGCGCCTGCGGCGCCAGGCCTCCGACCTGCCCGGCGCAGATCCGGCGGCGGTGGCCACGCTGCTCGGCCGGCTCTCGGCGGGCCGGGAGGCGGCTTGGGAACGACTGCTGGCAGTCCTGGAAGGCGACGCCTACCTGACGGTGCTCGACGCGCTGGTGGCAGCCGCGGCGGCGCCGCCGTGCCGGCGCGCGGCCGACCGCCGCGCCGCCAAGGCGCTGCCCCAGCTGGTGCGGGCGCCGTGGGCCCGCCTTCGCAGGGCGGTCGGCGCGTCGGACGCCAATCTCTCGGTCGCGGCGCTCCACGCGGTGCGCATCCAGGCCAAACGGTGCCGCTATGCGGCCGAGGCGGCCACCCCGGTGATAGGCAAGCCGGCCCGCCGGTTCGCTCGCGCCGTGGCAGGGGTGCAGGAGGTCCTGGGGGACCTGAACGACGCCGTCGTCGCCGAGGCCTGGCTGCGGGCCGCCCGGCCTTCGCTGTCCACGTCCGAGGCGGTGGTGGCCGGCGACCTGGTCGGCGTGCAGCGGCTGGCGATCGAGGTCGGGCGGCGGGACTGGCGCGCCGCGTGGGAGGCGGCGGCGGACAGGTCACTGCGCACCTGGCTTCGGTGAGGGTCCTCCTGCTCGTGCGCCACGCGGTCGCCCTCCGGCGCTCGGAGTGGGACGGCGCCGACGAGCTGAGGCCCCTGAGCGAGCGCGGCTTCTCCCAGGCGGAGGCGCTGGTCGGACTGCTGGCTGGCTACGACGTGACGCGGGTCCTGTCCAGTCCGTCGCTCCGGTGCGTCCAGACGGTCACGCCGCTGGCGCACGACCGCGGCGTGGCCGTCGAGCGGGCGGAGGCGCTGGCCGAGGGTGGGACGGCCGCCGCCGTCCGCCTGGTCCACGGCATCGAGGAGGGCGCCGTGCTGTGCAGCCACGGCGACGTGATCCCCGAGGTGCTGGACAGCCTGGACGCCGGCGGCCACCTCGCCGGTGTCTCCCGATGCGAGAAGGGCTCGACCTGGGTGCTGGTGCGGCGCCCGGACGGCACCATGGCCGGCGACCGCTACCTGCCGCCGCCGGAGTAGCGCCGGGTCGTCGACAGCGCGACGGCGAGGGCGCGCTCCGACGACGGCTCGGCGGCTCGGTTCAGGCGCTGGCGGTCAGGTCGCCACCGGCCGCAGCAGCGGGGCGCTGGTCGATCTCGACGGCCCGGTCGAAGACCTGCTCGAACAGGCGACGCTTGCGGCGGCCGCCCCACAGGTCCAGGTCGGCGTCCCCGGGGGCGCGGACGTGGACATGCACCACCTCGGCGCCCACCTCGACGGCGATCGACTCCACGGCACCGGCGTGGCCCCGGTCCAGGCCGTCGGCCAGCCGCAGCAACGCGAGCAGGGCACGGGCGTCCCGGCGCCGCTCCTCGGAGAGCGACGCCCAGGGCTCGAAGGAGGCCTTGGGCTCGCCCTGGCGGTGGTAGCGGCCGAGCGTGGCCAGGACGGCAACCTCCTCGGGCGAGAAGCCCCGCAGCCGGCCGTGCTCGATCAGGTAGGCGGTGTGCTTGTGGTGCGACTCCGAGGAGATGTGCTCGCCGATGTCGTGGAGCAGGGCCGCGTACTCGAGGAGCTCCCGCTCGGCGTCGCCCAGCCGGTGCAGCGCCCGGGTCCCGTCGAAGAGGGTCACGGCCAGGCCGGCCACCTGGCGGGCGTGGTCCTCCCGCCAGTTGCAGCGCTGCCCGAGGTCGGTGACCGATCCCCGGCGGATGAGCCTCGGGTCGGCACCCCAGTCGGCCGGGTCGTGGGAGGCGATGGCCTCCAGGACCATCCCTTCACGCAGGGCCCAGCTGCCGATGGTCAGCTCCCCCAGGCCGAACAGATCCATGGCCCCCTGCAGCACCGTCGACCCGGCCGGGGCGAGGTCGGCTCTGCGGGCGTCCAGGCCGGGCAGGCGGCGGCGGTCGGCGGCCGCGGCGGTGACCAGCTCCTGGTGGACCACGTCGAGGTCGGGCCTCGTCACCCGCAGCTGGTTCATCGCCGACGGGACGGCCCCGGTCCGGCCGGCCTCGGCCAACCGGGCGAGGTCGGTCAGCGTGCCGCTGGTGCCTATCAGCATCGTCGGCCGGAAGCCGACCACGTGCTGGGCGACCGGCCCGAGAACCTCGGTCACCCGGTCTTGCAGGCGCCGCAGGTCGGATTTCGACGGCGGGTCGGTGTGCACCAGCTCGGCGGTCAGGCGGGCCACGCCCAGCTTCACGCTGGCCGACCACCACAGCGACGCCGAGTCGCCGACCATGACCTCCAGGCTGCCGCCCCCCAGGTCGATGGCGACGGCCGGGCCGGGGTCGATGAGGACGCTGGCCCGCACGGCCCGGAAGATGAGGCGCGCCTCGTCCAGGCCGCTGATGACCCGGACGGAGACCCCCGCCTCGGTCTCCAGGCGGTCGACCAGCTCGCCGCCGTTGGCGGCCTCCCGGATGGCGCTGGTGGCGCAGGTGACCAGCTCGTCGGCGCCCGCCGCCTCGGCCATGGCCCGCAACCGCCTGACCGTCTCGACGGCCGCGTCCGCCGACTCGTCGGGGATGCGCCCGAACCGCCCAAGCACGTCGCCCAGGCGGAGCATCTCCTTCTCCCGCACCAGTGGTACGAACGACCCGTCCGGCCGGGCATCGGCCACCAGGAGGTGGAACGAATTGCTGCCCAGATCGAGCGCCGCGATCCGCATCCTGGGCCAGCCTACGGCGTTCGCCTCGGTCGCCGAGTTCGCACCGGGAAGCGTGGCGGGGCGGCGGTGCACCGCCGCGGTGACCGTCCGTGCCCCGCCAGCCACCGGGGGCAGGTCGCCTTCCACGACGTCCACATGGGTCACCGCCCGCGACTTGCCGGCGGTCACCGCCACCATGTCCTCGACCTCCCGTCAGCCCGCAGCGCCACCCACGGAGGAGACCTGCGGCGGCAGTCCCACGACCTAGCCGAACCGGCCGGTGACGTAGTTCTCGGTGCGCTCGTCGCGGGGATTCGAGTACATCTTCTCGGTCCGGTCGTACTCCACCAGGACGCCGGTCCGCCGGTCGCTGTCCTCGCTCACCTCGGTGGTGAAGAACGCCGTCCGGTCGCTCACCCGGGCCGCCTGCTGCATGTTGTGGGTCACGATGATGATCGTGAACTCGGCCTTGATCTCCTGCATCAGGTCCTCGATGCGGGTCGTGGCGATCGGGTCGAGAGCCGAGCACGGCTCGTCCATCAGCAGGATCTCGGGATCGATGGCGATGGCGCGGGCGATGCACAGGCGTTGCTGCTGGCCGCCCGACAGCCCCGAGGCCGGCGTCTTGAGCCGGTCCTTGACCTCGTCCCACAGCGCGGCCCGCTTCAGCGAGCGCTCGACGATCTCGTCCAGGTCGCCCTTCTGGCGGGTGCCGTTGACCCGCGGGCCGAAGGCGACGTTCTCGTAGATGCTCTTGGGGAACGGGTTCGGCTTCTGGAACACCATCCCGATGCGGCGGCGCACCTCGCCGGCGTCGGCCGCAGGGCCGTACAGGTCGATGCCCCGGTAGGAGATGGCGCCCTCCACCCGGGCGCCGGGGATGAGGTCGTTCATGCGGTTGAAGCACCGCAGGACGGTGGACTTGCCGCAGCCCGAGGGGCCGATGAAGGCGGTGATCTCGCCCCGGCGGATGTCGAGCTCGACGTCGCGCACGGCCCGGAACGAGCCGTAGTACACCGAGAGCCCGTCGACGTCGAGCACCACCTCGCCCTCGGCTCGGGGTCGGTCGGGCACCCGGACCTCCGGTCGGCTCGTCGTCACGGGGCTGACGGAGATGTCGCTCATCGTCCCTCCTGGCGAGGGTTCATGCCCGCCGCTTCTGGAAGTGGTTGCGGATCAGAATGGCAGCGGTGTTCATCGTCAGAAGCATGAGCAGCAGCACGATGATGGCGGCCGCGGCCACCACGTGGAACTCGGCCTTCGCATCCGAGGCGTACTTGAAGATCAGCAGCGGCAGCACGGTGTAGCTGCTGTCCAAACCGTCGGGGTTGAACGTGACGAAGGTGAGGGCCCCCAGCAGCAGCAGCGGGGCGGACTCCCCCAGCGCCCGCGACACCGACAGGATGCTGCCGGTGGCGATGCCCGGAATGGCCGACGGCAGCACCTGGCGCCAGATCGTCTGCCAGTGGGTCGCCCCGAGGGCCAGCGACCCGTCCCGAAGCGACGGGGGCACGGCCCGGATCGCCTCCCGTGAGGCCACGATCACGGTGGGCAGGACGAGGATCGTCAGCACCATGGCCGCACTGCCCACGGTGAACCCCCAGCCGAACGGGCCGCGAGCCACGAACGCCAGCCCGAGGATCCCGAACACCACCGACGGCACGCCGGCCAGGTTCTGGATGTTCAGCTCGACGAGGCGGATGTACCACCGCTCCCGGGGTGCGAACTCCTCCAGGTAGACGGCGGTGCCGACCCCGAGCGGCAGCGAGAGCGACCCGGCCAGGCCGACGACCCACAGCGACCCGAAGATGGCGGACTGGATGCCGGCGCGGGTCGGCCGGGCCGACGGCATGTTCCGGACCAGGTCGGAGTTGAGGCGGGGCCGGCCCGTCAGGAACGTGTCGATCAGGAGCGCGAACAGCGTGACCAGCGCCACCAGGATGCTCAGGACCAGCAGCCCCCGGAACACGTGGTCCCGCAGGCGACGGCCGAACGTCACCGACGTGGTGAGGGTGGGAGCGGCGGGCCCGCCGCCGAGCACCACCGGCGCTGAACTCATTCGTAGACCTCGCGGAACCGCCGCACCACCCTGACACTGAGGAAGTTGAGCACGAACGTGATTGCGAACAGCAATGTGCCGACCGCGAAGATCGTCTTGTACCCCGTCGACCCGGTGGGCTGGTCACCGATGCCGGCGAAGCCGATGAACGACGCCATGGTCTGCACGCCCTCGCCCGGGTTCAACGTGAACCGAGGGTTGCTGCCGGCGGCCAGCAGCACGATCGTCGTCTCGCCGATGGCCCGGGAGAAGGCCAGCACGGTGGCGGCGACGATGCCGGAGAGGGCGGCCGGGAAGATGACCTTGGTGCACACCTCCCGCCGTGTGGCACCAAGGGCGAGGGCACCGTCGCGCAGCGAACCGGGGACCGCAGCCATGGCGTCCTCGGCCAGTGATGCCATGGTCGGCAGGATCATGACGCCCACCACCAGGCCGGCGGCCAGGCCCGAGAACGTGCCCACGTCGCCGAAGGGCCAGAACCGCTGAACGATCTGGGGATTGACGAAGAACAGGGCGAAGAAGCCGAAGACCACCGTCGGGATGCCGGCCAGGATCTCCAGCACCGGCTTCACGACGGCCCGGGTGCGGGGCCGCGCGTACTCGCTGAGATAGAAGGCCGCCCCCAGGCCGCAGGGCACGGCCACCAGGACGGCGATCCCCATGATGAGGAACGTCCCGGTGACCAGCGGCCACACGCCGAACTGGGCCGGCCGGAACAGCGGCGCCCAGGTGGTCCCCGAGAAGAACTCGCCGACGGGGATTTCGCCGAAGAACTCGAAGGTGGGCCGCAGCAGCGAGACGGCGATGGCGACCGTCGTCGCCACCGACACCATGGCGCCGACGAACAACGCGGCGCGTACGGCCCGCTCGACGCGCAGGCGCCGGCGCAGATGCGCCGAGGGGAGCAGGAAGTTCCCCTCGGCGCCAGCCGGGCGACCGGTGGCGGTCGCCGCCAACTTTCAACCCCCCGTGATGGCGGCCAGATCGGCCGTGGCCTTGGTGACCTGCTCGTCGGTCAGAGGGACGAACAGCGCCTCCTCGGTGATCGACTCCTGGTTCTCGATGTAGTACTCGGCGAAGGCCTGGACCTCGGGTCGCTGGGCCGCGGCCGCCTTGACGTAGATGAACAGCGGGCGCCCGAGCGGCTCGTAGTCGCCCGACTGCACCGTCTCGACGGTCGGGGCCACGCAGCCCTCGCCGCCGTCGATCTCCACGCCCTTGACCTTGCCCTCGTTCTCCAGCAGGTAGGAGAGCCCGAAGTAGCCCATCGCCCCCCGATCACCCGACACGCCTCGGACGGTGACGTTGTCGTCCTCGGAGGGGTTGTAGTCGGTCCTGGTCGCCCCCTCCTCGCCGTTGATCTCGCCGGTGAAGTAGTCGAAGGTCCCCGAGTCCGAGCCGGCGCCGAACAGCGTCAGCTTCTGGTTCGGGAACGACGGGTCGACCTGGTTCCAGTTGGACACGGTGCTGCCGGGCTCCCAGATCGCCTTGAGCTGGGCGACGGTCAGGCACTCGGCCCAGTCGTTCTCGGTGTTGACCACGACGGACAGACCGTCATTCGCGACGATGAGCTCCAGGGGCTGGATGCCCTTGGCCGCGCACGCCTGTGTCTCCCCGTCCTTGATGGCCCGGGAGGCCATGGAGAAATCGGTCTCGCCGTTGCAGAACTTCTCGAACCCACCGCCGGTCCCGGAGGTGCCGACGGTCACCCGCACGCCGGGGTTCTCGGTCTGGAAGTCCTCGGCGGCCAGCGAGATGAGCGGCGTCACCGTGCTGGACCCGTCGATGCGGATGTCGCCCGAGAGCGCCGCCCCCCCGGGAGTGTTGCCGCCCGCCGAGCCGTTGCCGCCGTCGTCGTCGCCGTCGCCGCAGGCCGCCAGCAGCAGGCCGCCGGCCAGGATCGCCGCCGTGCACTTCGCCCAGGTCCGTCGCACCGGCACCCCTTCTGTCGTTCGATCGGTCGTCGTCACGGCGCGCACACTACGAAGCCTGCTTGACGGCGCAGGGGGCGACGGGAGTCGTCATCGCGAACAGCCGGTGAACAGCGGGCAAACTAGCGCTCGGAGGGTGGCGAGCGGAAGGTGCCGATGACCATGAACCGCACCCGCTGGCTGACGTTGACGGCATGGTCGGCGATGCGCTCGTAGTACCGGCCAACGAGCGCCACCTGGACGGCCGCCTGCAGGTCGGCCTCGTCGGCAGCCCCTGCGGCGAAGATGGCCCGGAACAGGGTCTTCTGGAGATCGTCCATGGTGTCGTCCATGTCGGCCAGGGCCTCGGCCTGCGCCACGTCGCCCTCCCGGAAGGCGGCGATCGACAGGCGGAGCTGGTTGCCGGCCTGGGCACCCATCCGCTCCAGCAGCCCCCGGATCTTCGGGTCCAGGCTGTGGGGGAAGAGCCGCCGGGTGGCCTTCGCCACGTTCACCATGAGGTCGCCGCACCGCTCGATCTCGTGGATCACCCGCAGCACCGAGATGAGCGTGCGGAGCTCGCCCGCCACCGGGCCCTGCCGGGCCAGGAGCAGGTAGACGTTCTCCTCGATGGCGTAGGTGAGGTCGTCCAGCGGGCCGTCGCCGGTGACCACGGTCCCGGCGGCGGCCAGATCGCCGTCGAGCAGGGCCTGGGTGCCGAGGGCGACCTGCTCGCAGGCCATGGCGGCCAGCCGGGCCGTGTCGTCCTTCAGCTCCTCCAGCTGCTCGTGGTACAGCTTGCGCGTCTCGACCACCGGCCCATTGTCATCCAGTTCGCGACTGCCCCGAAAATGGACCGGGCCGGGGAGCGTCCCAGAGTCGTGCGCGTCGCCCGGCTCGTCGTCATCGGTGCCCTGGTGGCTGCCGGAACGGCCTGGGGCTGCCAAGCCACCGCTCGGTCGATGGCCCCGGGCGCCGCCCCCGAACTGGCCGACGCCGGCACGGCCGACGGCATCGCCGTGCGGTACCGGGCCCTCAGGCCACCGGGCTCGAGCGGCCGGCCCGCTCGTACCGGTAGCCCAGGCCCCGGATGGTGACGATGCGCTGCGGGTTGGACGGGTCGTCCTCCAGCTTGGCCCGCAGGCGCTTCACGTGGACGTCGAGGGTCTTGGTGTCGCCCACGTAGTCGGATCCCCACACCCGGTCGATGAGGGTCTCGCGGGTGAGCACCCGCCCGGCGTTGTCCATCAGTATCTCCAGCAGGTCGAACTCCTTGAGCGGCAGCGCCACCTCCTCGCCGCGCAGCCGCACCTCGTGGCGCGCCGGGTCGAGGGCCACCTCGCCCACCTCCAGGACGTCCTCGCTCGGGATGGCGCCCTCCCGGGGAGCCCGGCGCAGGACGGCCCGGATCCGCGCCACCAGCTCCCGCAGGCGGTAGGGCTTGGTGACGTAGTCGTCGGCGCCGACCTCCAGGCCGACGACGGTGTCGATCTCGGAGCCCTTGGCCGTGACCATCACGATCGGCGTGCGGGAGCGGGCCCGAATCTCCCGGCAGACGTCGAGGCCGGACAGGCTCGGCAGCATCACGTCGAGGAGCACCAGGTCCGGTCGCACGGCGTCGAACATCGACAGCGCCGTAACGCCGTCCCGGGCGACCTGGACGAGGAAGCCCTCGCGCTTGAGCCCCACCACCAGCGCCTCGACGAAGGACTCCTCGTCCTCGACGACGAGGATGGTGGCGGTGTCGGGCGGCGCCATCAGCCGGCGTCCGCCAGCAGGCCGATCGGGCCGGGGGGCGCCGGGAGGCGCAGGGTGAAGACCGAACCCTCCCCTTCGTGGGACGACACCGTCACCTCGCCACCGTGGTTGGTGGCGACGTGGCGGACGATGGCCAGTCCGAGCCCGGTGCCGCCGGTGTCCCGCCCGCGGCCACGGTCGACGCGGTAGAAGCGCTCGAAGACCCGGTCCAGGTCGCGTGACGGGATGCCGATCCCGTGGTCCTCCACCGACAGCTCGAAGGACTGGCCGTCGGTCCCGGCCGACAGCGTCACCTTCGAGCCCCGGTCGGAGTACTTGACCGCGTTCTCCAACAGGTTGGCCACGGCCGACACCAGCTGGCGGCGCTCGCCCCGCACGGCCCAGTTGGCCGGTGCCTCGGCCACGTCCAGCTCCACGCCGGCCACCGAGGCAGCCGCCCGGACCTGGTCGGCGGCCTGCGCCATGACCTCGACGAGACCGACGCGCTCGGTCCCGACCGCGTGCTCGGACTCCAGGCGGCTGAGGTCGAGGAGGTCCTCGATGATGCGGGCCACCCGGAAGGCCTCGGTGACCATCCGCTCGGCCAGGCGCCGGACGACGGGCAGTTCGTCCTCGGCCATCAACGTCTCGGCCAGCAGGCCGAGG
This sequence comes from Acidimicrobiales bacterium, assembly GCA_035540915.1. Lineage (GTDB taxonomy): Bacteria > Actinomycetota > Acidimicrobiia > Acidimicrobiales > DATLFQ01. The sequence goes on along the minus strand of DATLFQ010000046.1, from coordinate 1,840 downwards.
GCGGCCACGGGCGTCTTCAGCTCGTGGCTCACGTTGGCCACGAAGTCCCGGCGGACCGCGTCGAGCCGGCGGCGGTCCGAGACGTCCTCGATCACCACTGCGACGGTGCCGGCCCCGGGGTCGACCACCGCCGCCGACAGCGAGAGCGTCCGCCGGGGCGGCCCGTACAGCTCCACGGTGCGTGCGAGCGCGCCGCCCGAGCGGGCCGAGGCGACCAGTTCGGCGACGGCCTGCGCGGCCAGGCCGTCGCGGCTGCCGATCAGCGACCGGGCCGACTCGTTGCGGGCAACCACCCGCCCGCCGCCGTCCAGGACGGCGACGCCCAACGGCAACGCCTCCAGGGCGCCGGTGAGCGAGGCGGCCGTGGCCTGCGCCTGCTCCAGCGCGGCGGCCAGGGCAGCCTGCTCCCGCTCGCATCTGGCCAGCGCGGAGGCAACCGAGGCGCGGCGACCGCGCTCGCGCACGAGTACCGCCGTGGCGGCGGCGAAGGCCATCAGCGACGCCACCAGCAGGACCACCACGGACGCGACTGTAGGAGAGCGCCGTCGGGCCGCGAGCGCCCGGCGCCAGCGGACCGGAGTGTTCACCGCTCGTTCACCGCAGCGCCGCACGACCGCCCGCTGAGCGAACCCGCAGGCCGTATCGTTCGCCAGGACCACCCCATGGCCAGCCACCCCCGAGCCGTCTTCGTCCAGGCGCTGGACGACCTGCAGTCCGAGGTCGTCGCAGTGGCGTCGGTGGTCCCGGAGGCCATAACCGCGGCGGTCGAGGCACTGCTGGGGGCCGACCACGAGCTGGCCCGGTCGGTCATGGACGGGCACGCGGCCGTCGCCGAGGCGACCCTGCGGTGCGAGGCCCGCGCCTACGAGATCATGGCCTGCCAGCAACCGACCGCCGGCGACCTTCGGCTGGTCACCACGCTGGTCCGGTTGGCGCACGAGGTCGAGCGGTCGAGCAAGCTCGTGCGCCACGTGGCCGAGTTCGCCGCCCGCCCCGCCGCGGCGGTCAGGTCGCCGCGGGTCCGGGGCCTGCTGGCGCGCATGGGCGACGAGGCCCGCCGGCTGTACTTCGGGGCCATCGACGCGTACGTCGAGCGCGACCTGGCCCAGGCCCAGGCGCTCGACATCTGGGACGACCGCATGGACGAGCTGCACCGCCAGCTGCTGGCCGAGCTGTTCGGCTCGGAGCTCGGGCTGGAGACCACCCTGGAACTGGCGCTGGTCGGCCGGTGCATCGAGCGGGTCGCCGACCACGCAGTGCTGATCGGCGACCGCGTCCGCTACCTGGTGACCGGGCAACTGGCGCCACCGGTGGCGCCGGGTTGAGCCGGTTCGGCCCCGCTTCCACGAGCGGGTCGCGTCGCTGGAGCCCGCTGCGCCGACCATCGGGCGGGAGGTGCAGCGCGCCGTCGCCGAGTGCCACCGACGCCTGGCTACTGCAAGGCCACCGTGTTCCCCCCGGCGCTGCGGGCGCTGGTGGTGGGGATGGCTGCCCCGACCTGGGGCTGCTCGGCGCCCTACGGACGGGTCGGCGACGGCGACGGCGACGTCGACAGCGCCGGCCTGGTTACCTTCGTGGCCGCCGGGCGACCGCCGGCCGGGCGCTGACGGCGCTTCAGGTCCGCTCGACGCGCAGGGCGTAGGCGGTGGCCCGGCTGTCGGCGGAGTACACCGTGATGTGGTGTTCCCCGCTGCGCTCGGCGGTGAAGGTGTCCTTGGCGTCGACGCCGAACAGCCCCTCGTCGGAGTCGTCGACGAACAAGTCCTCGTCGGGGCTCTCGTCCGACCGGCGGATGGCGAAGCCCACGTCGCCGGTGGCCGAGCTGGCGTGGATCTCCACC
>DATLFQ010000045.1:0-10752 GCA_035540915.1 Acidimicrobiales bacterium | reverse complement strand
ACCAACCTCCGCAACTTGCTGCACACGCTGCGACGAGCCGTCCCTGAGATCGGAGCCTGCCTGCGGGTCACCAACCGCACCGTGCAGTGGCGACCAGAGACGCGGGTGTGGGTGGACGTCGACGAGTTCAAGCTGGCGACGGAGGCGTCGGGCACCGCGCCGCCGGGTTCGGAGGACATGGTCGACGCCCTCCGCATCGCCGTAGGTCTGTACACCGGCGACCTGCTCGAGGACTGCTACGAGGATTGGATCGCCGAGGAACGGCAACGGATGCGCGACAGCTACGTCTCGGCGCTACGCCGCCTGACGGCCGCGCTGGGCGATCGACGGGAGTACGCCGAAGCCGTCCGCCTCGGCCGGGAGCTCGTTCGTACGGAGCCGCTCGGGGAGGAGAACCATCGACTCCTGATGCGTCTTCACGACGCGGCCGGCGACCGGGCCGCTGCGGTACGGGCTTTCCACGAGTGCGCCACCGTCCTGCAACGCGAGCTCGGCATCGCGCCGGGAGACGCCACGCGCCGGCTCCACGAGGCCATCGTGGGGGCCGGCGACTCCGCCCCGGCTGCGGACGTGGCGCCTGCGGTGGCCCCCGCGACGCTCGTCGGACGAGAACGGGAGTGGGCGCAGCTCACCCGACTCTGGCAGGAGGCTCGCGCGGGGCGCGCGCAGTTCGTCGTGGTCACCGGCGAGGCCGGCATCGGAAAGACGCGTCTGATCGAGGAGCTCGGGGCCTGGTGCGGCCAGCGCGAGGCCACCGTCTGCCGGGCCCGCTCGTACCTGACCGAGGGTGACCTGGGATGGGGAACGGTTGCCGCCTGGCTGCGTACGCCCGAGGTGGCCGCTCGGGTCCGACGCAGCGCACCGGGCGCCCTCAGCCAGCTGTCGCGGGTCGTGCCCGAGCTGTGCCCGCCCGTCTCCACGAGCGGGGAAGAGGACGTCCCGCTGGTTCACGCGAACGGCGTCGACAGCGGCGAGCGGCGCCGGGTGTTCGACGCCGCCGCCGAGGCCCTCATGTCGGCCGGGGCGGCCGTCCTGGTCGCTGACGACGCGCACTGGTGCGACGCCACCAGCCTCCAGTTCATTCATTACCTCCTGCGTCAGCACCTGCACGGCCGGCTTCTCGTCGTCGCGTCGGCGCGACGGGAGGACATCGACGACCGGCACCCGCTCACCGCGCTGCTGGACGGGCTGACGGTGCTGGGCCGGATGAGCGAGATACCGCTGCACCGGCTGACCCGTGACGACACTGCCGAGCTCGCGAGCCAGTTGCTCGGCAGGCGGCTGGACACCGCCGCCGTTGCGGACATCTATGCCGGTACGGAAGGGAACCCCCTCTTCGTCGTCGAGACGGTCCGGGCGGGAGCCGGAGAACGTTCCGCTGGACCCACCAGCACCCCGCCGAGGCTGCAGGCGGTCATCAGGGCTCGTCTGGCCCAGCTGTCCGAGCCCGCCCACGATCTGCTCGACCTGGCTGCGACCGTCGGGCGGGAGTTCCAGGCCGATCTCGTCCGACACGCCCTGGCCGTGGACGACGTCACCGTCGCCACCGGCCTCGACGAGCTCTGGCGGCGCGGGCTCATCCGGGAACACGACGTGGACGCCTATGACTTCAGCCACGGCAAGATCCGCGAGGTCGCCTACGAGGCGCTGGGACCGGCCACTCGCCGCGCCAATCACCTGCGAGTCGCCGAGGGGCTGCAGCGCCTTCTCGCCGCCGACGCGATCCGCGCCAGCGGGCAGATAGCGGCCCACTACGACCGGGCCGGTCGAACCGAGGAGGCGGTCACGTGGTACCGCACGGCGGCAGGCCAGGCCCAGAGGATGAGCGCCTATGCCGAGGCTGTCCACTTCCTCGAACGGGCCAGCGAGCTCCTGGGCGCCCGCTCCACGCCCGAGGCGCTGGCCCGCCGGCTGGAGGTCGTATCGGCACTGCCCACAGCCGTCATCGGCTTGGAGGGCTTCGCCTCCGACCGGCTGGCCGAGGTCCAGCGGGTGGCGGTCGAGATGGCGGCCCGCGTGGGGGTGGACCCGGACGCTCCGGTGCTGCGGTCGCTCGTGCTGTCGAGCCTGTGCCGGGACGACTTCGACGAGGCCCGTGCCGCGGCGGAGCGCCTGCACACGTCTGCCCAGGAGACGGGCGACCACGGGCTGCAGGTGGAGAGCCGCTACCTCCTGGGCGTGGTCTCGTTCTGGTCCGGAAGCCTGCGGTCGGCACGTGGGCATTTCGCAGTGGTCGTCGAGCGGTTCGCCCTCGGAGACCACGATGCGCACGTGCTCCGCTTCGGCCACGACCCGAAGGTCGTCTGCCTGAGCCGGCTGGCCAACACGCTCGCATTTCTCGGCTTCGACGACGACGCTCGCCACGCCCGTGAAAGGGCGCTCACTCTGGCGGACGAGCTGGGTCACCCCTACAGCAGGGACGTGGCACTGGTCTTCGCCGCCCTACTGGCCCTCGACCTCGACGAGGACGACGGCGTGAGGGCTTACGCGGCTTGTCTCGCCACCAGAGCCGACCAGGGTGGGCCCATCAGTATCAATGCGGCGGCGTGGCCCGGGTACGTCGAGGTGCTCGAGGGACGGGTCGCGGCAGGAGTCGCCCGCATCCGTGCCGCTCTCGCCCGCTGCGGGTACCGCAACCCGGCGCCGGGCTTCCGTGCCACCCTGTACCGGCTTCTCGTCGCCGCTCACTCGGCGGGAGACGATTTCCGCGGTGGCCTCGCCGCCACGGAGGAGGCACTGGCCGCCCCCGGCACGCGCCTTTGGGAGCCGGAGATCCGCCGTGCGCGGGCCACCTTCCTGGCCGCCGCCGGCGATCACGCCGGTGCGGCGGCCGAACTGGACCAGGCCGAGGCGGTCGCCGGCCTCACGGGCTCGCTGGGGCCGCTGCGGAGGATCGCCGCCACCCGCCTCCGGCTGGGCCCCACGGCCTGATTCCGTTCAAACGGCGGGGCCATGCCGGCCGAACGGTTTCGAAACGGTGACCGAAGCATGCTCCGGAACGTCCTCGGATTCACCGGATGGAGGCCACGAATGCCCAACCCGTACGACGCCATCATCGTCGGCGCCCGCTGCGCCGGCTCGCCCACGGTTATGCTTCTCGCTCGGCAGGGTTATCGCGTGATGATCGTCGACCGGTCGTCGTTTCCCAGCGACACCGTCTCGACGCTCGCCGTCCACGCCACCGGCCTGGCCGCCCTCGAGCGCTGGGGGCTGCTCGACAGGGTCACGGCGACTGGGTGCCCGCCGATCTCGAGCTACTCGTTCGATTTCGGGCCCTTCGTCATCTCGGGCACCCCGCGGGCCGTGGACGGCATCAGCGGCGCCTACGCGCCGCGGCGGACCGTGCTCGACAGCATCCTCGTCGACGCGGCAGCGGAAGCCGGCGCGGAGGTGCGGGAGCGCTTCACCGTCGAGGAGATCACCGTCGAGGATGGCAGGGTCGTCGGGATCCGGGGCCGTGACCAGCACGGCAGGCCGGCGGTCGAACGGGCTCGGGTGGTGGTCGGCGCCGACGGATGCAACTCCCGCGTAGCCAGGGCGGTCGGGGCCCCGGTGTACCGGGACCTGCCCGTGCTGGAGTACGCGTTCTACACGTTCTGGAGCGGGCTGGGCATCGAGGGCTTTCCTGTCTGGGTCCGAGGTGATCGGGCCATCGCCGCCATTCCGACCAACGACGGTCTCACGCTCATGCTCGTGGGTTGCCCAGCGGGCCAGGCGGCGGCGTTCAAGTCCGACGTCGAGGGCAACTACCTGGCCGCGATCGACCGCGTCCCCGAGCTCGCCGACCGGCTCCGCGCGGCCACCCGGGAAGACCGCTTCCGGGTGGGCGGGGTCCCCAACTTCTTCCGCAAGCCGTTCGGCCCCGGCTGGGCGCTCGTCGGTGACGCGGGCTACACGCGCGACCCGGTGACGGCCCAGGGCATCACCGACGCCTTCATCGGCGCCGAACAGTGCACGCTCGCCCTCACCGAGGCGTTCGAGGGCACGCGGTCGTTCGAGCAGGCCATGGCGGGCTACCAGCGGGCGCGCGATGCCCGAGTCACGCCGATCTACGAGTTCACCACCCAGCTGGCGACACTGGAGCCCCCGCCGCCGGAGATGCAGGAGCTTCTGGGTGCAGTAGCGCACAGCCAGCCGGCCATGGACGGCTTCGTGAGCGTCGTCGCCGGCTCCCTCTCGCCGGCGGACTTCTTCGCCCCCGAGCACGTCCGAAGCGTCATGAACCCGGCGGCCGCATGACGATGACACCCGAGGCGATCAAGGGCCTGCGGGCCCGGTTTCGCGGGACGTTGCTCCAGCCGGGAGAGGAGGGCTACGAGGAAGCCCGTCGAGTCTGGAACGGCGCCGTCGACCGCCGCCCCCGCTTGATCGCCCGCTGTGCCGGCGCCGACGACGTCGTCGAGGCGGTGCGCTTCGCCCGCAGGCACGACCTTGTCGTGTCGGTGCGGGGCGGCGGCCATTCCATCGCCGGTCTGTCGGTCTGCGAGGACGGGCTCATGATCGACCTGTCCCTCATGAAGGCGATACGGGTGGACCCCGCGGCTCGTAGGGTCAAGGCTGCGGGCGGGGTGCTCTGGGGCGAGCTCGACCGCGCCACCCAGCCGTTCGGGCTGGCCACGACGGGAGGCGTGATCAGCCATACCGGCATCGCCGGCCTCACCCTCGGCGGCGGGCTCGGACACCTCATGCGCAAGCACGGGTTGACCGTGGACAACCTGCTGTCGGTCAGCCTCGTCAACGCCGAGTCCCGGCTGATCCACGTCGACGCGGAATCGCATCCCGACCTGTTCTGGGGCCTGAGGGGCGGGGGCGGGAACTTCGGCGTGGCCACCAGCTTCGAGTACCAGCTCCACCCCGTCGGCCCGATGATCCTCGGTGGGCCGATCCTCTGGCCCATCGATGCCGCCGCGGACGTCCTCCGCTTCGTGAGCGACTCCGTTGTCGATGCCCCCGACGAGCTCGGCATCACCGTCGGGCTGGTTCCCGCGCCGCCCGCCCCCTTCGTCCCGGTCGAGTGGTTCGGGAAGCCCGTGGCGGCGCTGGTCCTGGCCTGGGTGGGCGATCATTCGGAGGGGACCCGCGCCCTCGCCCGCCTCCGCGCCGTTGCGACGCCGATCGCCGACGCCGTGCGTCCCTTGCCCTACGTCGCCCTCCAGTCGCTGCTCGACGGCGGGGCGCCGCACGGACGGCACTACTACTGGAAGGCCCACCGCCTCACGACCCTCTCCGACGACGTCATCGACGTTTTCATCGAGCGGATCGCCTCGATGCCCGGCCCGTTCTGCCAGATCAACGGCTGGGCCGTCGGCGGCGCCGTGAGCCGGGTGGCCGACGACGCAACGGCGGTCGGCGACCGCCAACCCGGGTTCGAGATCAGCCTGACCGCCGGATGGGCTCCGTCGGACGCCGTGGGAGAGCGCCACAAGAGCTGGGTCCGGGACGGGTGGGAGGCATTGCGCCCCCACGCCAACGGCGTCTACGCCAACTTCATCTCGGACGAGGGCCCCGCGGGTGTGGAGTACGCATACGGGCAGCGGCTGCACCGGCTGAAGGCGCTCAAGGCCCGCCATGACCCGGAGAACTTCTTTCACATGAACGCCAACATCGCTCCGAGCCCGCGCTCGGGAGAGGAGGATCCATGACTCTCGTTCTCGTCGCCGGGGCCACCGGAGCGGTGGGCTCGTCCGTCGTCCGTCTCGTCCAGGAGCGCAGCCTGCATGTGCGGGCCTTCGTGCGCGACCCACAGCGGGCGGCCTCCGTCCTCGGCAGCGACGTCGAGCTCGCAGTAGGGTACTTCGCCGATCCGCATTCGCTGGCCACGGCGATGAAGGGTGTCGATCGGGTGTTCCTGGCCTGTGCGAACCACCCGCAGCAGTTCGAGTACGAGGCGAACGCGATCGACGCAGCCGCCGCTGGCGGCGTCGAGCGCATCGTCAAGCTGTCAGCGGTAGGGGCCGAGATCGGATCACCGCTCGAGTTCTGGGACACCCAGGGCCGGATCGAGGAGCGCCTGGACGCGTCGGGCATCCCTGCAGTCGTCCTTCGGCCGACCACCTACATGACCGGCGTGCTGGCCACCGCCGAGACCGTCTCGCAGCTGGGGAAGCTGTTCGTCCCGGGTGGAGAGGAGCGGGTCGCCATGATCGACCCGAGGGACGTCGCCGGTGTTGCCGCCGTCGCCGTCGATTCGGACGGTTTCGAGGGACGGACCCTGACCCTCACGGGACCCGAGGCGCTGACCTATGGAGAGATCGCCCGTCATCTTTCGACCGTGCTCGGCCGTCCTGTCGAGTACATCGACGTGCCCGATGACCAAGCTCGATCGAACCTGCTCGCTGTCGGTCTGCCCGACTGGCTCGTGACGAACCTGATCACGCTTTTCGGACTGATCCGGCAGGGCGTGATGAGTGAGACGACTGGCACCGTGCAAGCCGTGACGGGGCGGCCCCCCCGACGCTTCGTCGAGTTCGCCACTGAGTTCGCCAGCGCTTTCCAGACGGGCGCGACGGTAGCGAGACGTCCGACGGTCGTTGCCGTCGACACCTAGCGAGCTAGTCGGTCCCCTCCACCCTCCGCAGCGCCGGTCGTCTTCAGGCGTCTCTCGGCGGGGACGATGTTCTTGTTGTTGCAGAACACGTTCTCGGGGTCGTACCTGGCTTTCACCTCGGCGAGCCGCCGGTAGGTCTCGCCTCCGTAGGCCTCGCGGACGCGGCTCGCGTCATCGTCGGAGTCGAGGAAGTTCACGTAGACGCCGGCACGGTGAGGCTGGAGAGCGCCGAGGAATCCACGCGCCCACGCCGTCTCCGGTGACCCGACGGTCTCGTCCTCGCCGGGGAGCCAGACCGCATCGATGATGATGTTGTGCTCCGCATCCCGGCCCTGATAGGCGGTGGCGTCGTGGGGGACTCGGGCAACCGCGCCACCCAGATGGAACATCGCCGCGTACGACCACGGCGACGTGGCACGGTAGGCGTGCTCGGCGACGGTGTCGATGACGGCGTCGGAAAGCCCCGTCAGGTTCGTGGCCTTCCAGTAGTAGTGCCAGCCGTGGGGGACGGTGTCGTCGATGCCGCTTTGGTGGTCGACGTAGCGAGTGGGTCCGACCAGGTCCACGAGCGGCCTCCCGAACCGGCGAAGGGCGCCGAGGGCACGCTCCCCGTCCTCCACGGGCCCGGCGTAGCAGCTGGCCACGGCGATGGCCGGCCGAAAGTGCAGCTCCTCGCTCACCACCGCCAGCGGCGGGATCGTGCCCAGCCGCACGATGTTTCCGAGTTCGTCGGGCGCGTCCGCGACGAACTCCCGGTAGAAGCGCAGCACCTCGGTCGTGTCCTCGGCCGACCAGAACACCGGCCCGGCCATGACGGTGGGGCCGACGGGGTGCAACCCGTAGCGGAACGAGGTGACGACGCCGAAGTTCCCGCCCCCGCCCCGCAGCGCCCAGAACAGCTCAGGGTGCTCCTCGGCTGACGCCCGGATGATGTTGCCCTCGGCGGTGACCACCTCGGCCCCCTCGAGGTTGTCGACGGTGAGCCCGTGCTTGCGCATGAGCCAGCCGATGCCGCCGCCAAGGCTGAGGCCGCCGACGCCGGTGTGGCTCACGATGCCCCCCGTGGTGGCGAGACCGTGTGCCTGTGTCTCGTGGTCCACGTCGCCCCACAGGGCGCCGCCCTGGACATGCGACCTACGCCTGACGGGATCGACGGAGACGGCGCGCATCGCCGAGAGGTCGATCACGATGCCGTCGTCGCACACCGCGGTGCCCGCCACGTTGTGGCCTCCCCCTCGCACGGCGATCCCGAGGTCGCTGTCTCGGGCGAAGCGCACCGCGGCGGCGACGTCGGCGGTGCCGCGGCAGCGGGCGATCAGCCGAGGGCGTCGGTCCACGGTGCCGTTCCATACGGCTCGGGCGTCGTCGTAGTCGTGGTCGTCAGAGGCGATCACGTCGCCCCGGAACCCGGGAATCTGCACCGTGGTTCGCTCCGTCATCGCTCCTCCTCTGTCATGGGCTCATCGCGCCATCCGAGGGCACCGCGGGGAAGTCAGCAATCTGGACTTCGCAGTCCGGAATCTGGACTTCACCGCAGCGGGAGGGAGCGGGATACTGCGCTCGTGAGGACCTACGGCCAGTACTGCCCGATCGCCCGAGGAGCGGAGATCTTCGCTGAGCGTTGGACCCCGTTGATCATCCGCAACCTGCATCTGGGCTGTGAGACCTTCGGCGAGATCCTCGCCGGTGCGCCCGGGCTCTCCCGCCAGCTGCTCACCGAGCGGCTCAAGCAGCTCGAACGCTTCGGCATCGTCGAGTCGGCACCGAAGGCTTCCGGGCGCGGTCACCGCTACCAGCTCACGAGCTCGGGCCACGATCTGTTCCAGGTCTGTCAATCACTGGGCGAGTGGGGAGCTCGGTGGCTCGAGATCGCCCCCGAGAACCTCGACCCGTTCGTGGCGCTGTGGTCGATGTGCAACGCACTCCGCCGGGACCGACTCCCCGATCGGCGCGTGGTCATCCGCCTGGACTTCACCGGGTTCCGGCCCCACGAGCGGTACTGGTTGCTGCTCGAACACGGCGAGGCCGAGCTCTGCAAGACGTACTCAGGTCTGGACGAGGACCTCTACATCACCGCCGAAGCCGAGGCCTTCGTGAAGTGGCACGCCGGCCAGCTGTCGTGGGCCGAGGCAATCCGCGACTCCCAGGTCCAGCTCCACGGCCCATCCTGGCTCGTACGCGCCTTCCCGACCTGGAACGGTCGCAGCATGTTCGCTCACATCAAGCCCCAGGCCAGCGCTCTCACGGCGGAACCGATGCACTGATCCTCAGTGCACCCCTTTGGCGGTGGTGCCGCGCCCGACGGCGTGCTCGACCTGGTCGCTTGTCAGGGCACTCGAAGCGCTACTCCCGATGGCCTGTGCCGAGCCGACCCCGCACCTTGGGGTGGGTAGCTCGCCGTCGCCGGCGGGCGTCGACAACATCTGCGTGCGATCGCCGTCGTCGCGGCAGTTGTCGGCAAAGGCCCTTCGGCAGGCCATCCTCTGTCAGGCCGTTTCTCGGATTGCAGGCCGGGTAGCAGTGACCGATGAACGAGTTCTCTCAAGGTGACGAGGTGACGTGGAAGTCCCACGGGAGCGAGGCTGTCGGCAAGGTGAAGAGGAAGATCACCTCTGACACCAAGGCGGCGAGGCGGCAGGTTCGCGCCTCCGACGAGGATCCGCAGTACCTCGTGAAGAGCGACAAGAGCGGCGGCGAGGCCGTGCACAAGCCGTCGGCGCTGAAGAAGAAAAGCACGTGACGAGCGACGACCGCGACGACGTCTATAAGGAGTTCGAACAGGCGGTCAACATGGCGCCCCGCGAACTCGAGGAGTGGCTCGGCACCGACGCCTCGAAATCCGTCGGCGTCGTCGACGGTGACAAGAAGTCGGGTGCAGGCGGCGCGGAGTCTGTTGGGCACGACTCGGGCCGCGGGATCCTCGCCATCAAAGCGAAGAAGAAGGCCGACCTCGACGACAATGATTACGATCACATGCGGAAGGTGGTCGGCTACGTCCACCGGCACCTGGCGCAGAGGCCGGGAAAGGAGCGCCTTGACACCTCCCGCTGGCGCTACTCGCTGATGAACTGGGGACACGACCCGCTGAAGGAGTAGCGGCCGTCGGCCCGCCAAGAAGCCGGTGGGCATGCGGCTTGCGGACCTCGATCTCCCACCGCTGTCCGCTTACGTCGCGTCGACGACCCGCCCAACCCGACGACATGTGGGCCCGGGTCGCGCGGGAGATCGCTGGCGCGTTCGAGCGGTTCGGTTCGCCGCTGGAGGCCGTCGCCGCCCTCGACACCCCACTGGCGACCCTGCACCTGTACGCGCAGCCGGCGGATCCCGGGTTCCTCGACGCGCAGCGCGGCTACGCCGATGCCCATCCGTGGTTCGAGGTCGAGCACCTCGACGCCGCCAGCCACTTCCAGGTGCTCGAGGTGCCCGACGCCGTCGGCGATGGCGCTTGTGCCCTGGCGCTCGTACCGGCACCTAGGCGTAATCGATACCCGCAGGGTTGTCGATCACGTATCGCCAAGTGCCGTCGGCCTGGCGGCGCATGACATCGGTGGCGGTCCCTGCCTGCCGGAGTCGCTCGCCGTCGGGCCCTGTCGCTTCCATCGACCATCCCGACAACACCAGCGCCACGTCGCCGGAGACCCACACCTTGGGTGGGGCGGCTTCCTCGATGGTCGGATTGGACTCGAACATCCCAGCCACCGCTTCACGAATCTGTTCATGGCCCCGCAGCTCCGCCCCACTTCCTGGATCGACGAAAAGAGCCTCAGGCTCGAAAAGGTCGAGTAGCCCGTCGATGTCTTTCTGCGAGATCGCCCGTGCCACCGAACGATCGGTTTCTTCCGGCGTCTTCCCTGGCACTGCCCTCTCCTTGTTTCTCGTGATCTGGTCGCCCCCATGTTGCCGGGTCGCCGAACGCCTTCGTCCGTGGCGCCTCTGGTGGCCTCGCCGACTGCCCTGCGGACGACGACAGGTGCGGCTGGAGTCGCCATCGCTGGTCCGTACTTCCGATCGGGGCGTCGTGGCGTCGTGGCGTCGCTCGGCCTTCCCGCACAACGACCTGCGCCTGTCAAGACCCGGTACCCGGGTGACACTCCGACCCCGGTAGCTGGACGACACCCCGAACCTCTCACGCTGCGTTGATCCGGCGAGGCCGGCCGCCGGGGTTGGCCAAGGCGCCGTGTTCGCGGGTGCGGTCGTGCTTGACC
>DATLFQ010000044.1:0-20880 GCA_035540915.1 Acidimicrobiales bacterium | reverse complement strand
TCTCACGTCGTCGGTGTGGGACCCGGCCAGTGGCCGCTTCGGGGCGGCGGCCATGGTGTTCGGCACCGCGGCCGTGGCGGCGACCGCCCTGGCCCTGGCCGCGCCGCTGGGGTGGGCCGCCGCAGTGGCCATCACGGAGCTGGCGCCCGCCCGCTGGCGGCGGGGGCTGCGGGCCGGGGCCGAGCTGTTGGCCGTCGTGCCGTCGATCGTCTACGGGCTGCTGGGCATCGCCTTCCTCCGGCCGCTGGTCGCCCGCCTGGCAAACGTGCCCGGTGGCGACAGCCTGCTCGCCGCAGCGCTTGTGCTGGCGGTGATGGTGCTGCCCACCATCGTGGCCGTCTCGGCCGACGCGCTGGCCGCCGTCCCGGCCCGCGCCCGCGAGGCGGCCGCTGCGTGCGGGCTGAACCGGACCGAGGTCATCCGCTCGGCGGTGGTGCCCCAGGCCCGCCGGGGCTTGGCGGCGGCCGCCCTCCTGGCGCTGGCGCGGGCGCTCGGCGAGACCATCGCGGTGTTCCTGGTCGTGGGCCGGGCCGACGGCCGGATGCCCGACGGCCTCGGCGACCTGTGGACGCGTCTCGTGCGGCCGGGCCAGACGCTGACGACCAAGCTCAACGGGCCCGAGAGCGTCCTGGCAGGCACCTCCGGTGCCCACTGGGCCTCGCTCTGCGCGCTCGGCCTGCTGTTGCTGACCGCGGTGGCCGCCCTCACGGTGATCGGGCTGCGCCGGGCGACCGGCCGTTCGGCTCCCTCGACGTCGCCGCGACGCGCCCGGCGCGCCGAGCGGACGGGGCTCCGCTCCTGCCGGGCCGGCCGGCGGGCGCGCGACCGGGCGGCGAGAGCTGCGCTGGGCGCCGCCCTCGCCCTGCCGCTGGTGCTGGTGGCCGCCATCGCCACCGTCGTGGCCGCCCGGGGCACGGCCGCCCTCGACCCCGCCTTCTGGTGGAGCGCCTCTCGGGGTGCCAGCGGAGGCGGGGTGCGCGACCAGCTCCTCGGCACCGCGCTGCTGGTCGGGGCGGCCGGCGTCCTGGCGGCGCCGGTGGGGCTCGGCCTCGGGTTGGTGGTCGCCGAGTACGCCCGGCCGCGAGCGGGGCGCGCCCTTCGCTCGCTGGTCCTGACCCTCGGCGGGGTACCGTCGATCCTGCTGGGGTTGTGGGGCTACTGGTTGTTCACCACCCGGCTGGGATGGGGCCGCAGCTGGCTGGCCGGCGCGATCGTCCTGGCCGTCCTGGCGGTGCCGCCGGTGGCCGTGGCCGTCGCCGCCGCGGTCGGCGACCTGCCCGGCGAGCGCCGGGAGGCGGCGCTGTCGGCCGGCCTGCGCCGGAGCCAGCTGGTGCGGTCGGTCCTGGTGCCCCACGCCGTACCCGCCCTGGTCACCGGGCTCCTGCTCGGCCTGGCCCGGGCCGCCGGCGAGACGGCGCCCCTGCTGTTCACCGCCGCCGTGTTCTCGGGGGCGTCCGGGTTACCGTCGGGCATCGAAGACTCGCCCGTGGCCACTCTGCCGACGCACATCTTCACCCTGGCCCAGGACGGGGGCGACGCGGCCTCGCAGGCCGCGGTGTGGGGGAGCGCGCTGGCCCTCATCGTGGTGGCCGGCGTGCTGGTGCTGGCCGCCGTCCCGGCCCGCCGCCGGCTGGAGGCCCGGCGGGGATGAACGCGATGACGGCGACGGGCGGGGAGCCGGCGGTCCGGGTGGCCGGCCTGGTCGTCCGGTGCTGCGGCCAGGTCCTCGTCGGCCCGGTGGACTTCGAGGTGGCTTCCGGGTCGGTGGCCGGGCTGCGGGGCCGGTCGGGATCGGGGAAGTCGACCGTGCTGCGGGCGCTGGTCGGCCTCCTTCCGCCGCCGCTCTCCGCCAGCGGCGACGTCCGGGTCCTGGGCACCGACGTGGCCCGCCCCGGCGTCGACCTGCCCGTGCTGCGGGCTCGGGCCGTGCTGGTCGGTCAGACGCCGGTCGTGTTCCCGGCCTCCATCCTGGCCAACGCCGCCTTCGGCCTGCGCCACGCCGTGCGCCTGCCCCGGGCCGAGCTGCGCCGGCGCGCCGAGTCGGCGCTGCAGGAGGCGGGCCTGTGGCCGGAGGTGGCGGACCGGCTCCAGGCACCGGCCGAGGAGTTGAGCGTCGGCCAGCGCCAGCGGCTCTGCCTGGCCCGGGCCCTGGCCCTCGACCCGGCCGTGCTGCTGCTCGACGAGCCGACCAGCGCGCTGGACGCGGCATCCACCGAGCGGGTCGAGTCGGCCGTCGCCGGGCTGGCCGGTCGTCGCACCGTCGTGATCGTGTCCCACGACCACGCCCAGCTGGCCCGCCTGTGCGGCGACGTGGTGTCGCTGGACGCCGCCGTGCCCCGGCCGGCTGGCGTCCCGAGCTGTTAGTCCTCCCGGCAGCAGTCGGGGTTGCCGCCGGGGAGGGCCATCGCCGCCAGCCGGTCGGGGTCCAGCAGGCGGTCCAGCGCGTCGCGGGCGGCGGCCATGCCGGCGGGGTCCACCGAATAGAGGCTGAACCCGTCGGCCCGGCGGGCCTGTACCAGCCCGGCGTCGGCGAGCACGCGCAGGTGGTGGCTGACCAACGGCTGGGCCAGGCCCTCGCTGTCGACCAGGTCGCGCACGCAGCGCTCCTTGGCACGCACGGCGGTGAACAGGCGGAAGCGGTTGGGGTCGGCCAGCGCGCGGAGTACGGCGAGCTCGTCGACTGGCCGGTCCACGGGTTCGACTGAACCAGCCCCGGTCGGGGTCGTCAAGCGCAGGTGGCGGCGGGCGGGGTCCGGTCCCTACGGTGAGCGGCGGTGGTTGCCGAGCCTCGCGTGCTGTGCATGGTGCTGGCGGGCGGCGAGGGCAAGCGGCTCATGCCCCTGACCGCCGACCGGGCCAAGCCGGCGGTGCCCTTCGGCGGTCACTACCGCCTCATCGACTTCGTGCTGTCCAACCTGGCCAACGGCGGCTTCCTGCGCATGGTCGTGCTGACCCAGTACAAGAGCCACAGCCTCGACCTCCACATCACCCGCACGTGGCGGCTGTCGCCGCTCCTCGACACCTTCGTGACGCCGGTCCCGGCGCAGATGCGGCGAGGGCCCCACTGGTTCTCGGGGTCGGCCGACGCCATCTACCAGAACCTCAACCTCGTGGGCGACGACCGGCCCGAGTACATCTGCGTCTTCGGCGCCGACCACATCTACCGCATGGACCCGCGCCAGATGGTGGAGCAGCACATCGCCTCCGGTGCGGGCGTGACGGTGGCCGGGATTCGCGCTCCCATCGGCCAGGCGCACAAATTCGGCGTCATCGAGCCGGGACCGGGCACCACCATCGCCCGCTTCCTGGAGAAGCCGGCCGACCCTGCCGGGCTGCCGGACGCGCCGGGCCAGGTGTTGGCGTCGATGGGGAACTACGTCTTCACCGCCTCCACGCTGGTCGAGGCGGTGACGGCCGACGCCGCCGACGAGACGTCCGATCACGACGTCGGGGGAGACCTCATCCCCCGCCTGGTGGCAGCCGGCGACGCGCACTTCTACGACTTCCAGCACAACGAGGTGCCCGGGGCGACCGACCGGGACCGGGCCTACTGGCGCGACGTGGGCAGCCTCGACGCCTACTACGACGCCCACATCGACCTCGTCTCGGTCCACCCGGTGTTCAACCTCTACAACCACCAGTGGCCGATCCACACGTCGGGGCCGACGCAGCCACCGGCCAAGTTCGTGCTCGAGGGGCACGAGGGCACGGGCCAGGCCCTGAACTCCATGGTGTGCGCGGGGGCCATCGTCTCGGGCGGCACGGTGCGCAGCTCGGTGCTGTCGCCGGGGGTGCTGGTCGAGGCCCACGCCCGGGTGGAGAGGTCGGTGCTGATGCACGGCGTGGTCGTCGGCCGGGGCGCGGTCGTGCGCAATGCCATCATCGACAAGAACGTCCGTGTCCCGCCGGGTGCCCGCATCGGCGTGGACCCGGCGGCCGACCGGCGGCGCTTCACCGTGTCGGACCAGGGCATCGTGGTGCTGGGCAAGGGCGCCGCCGTGCCCGAGGCGTGAGCCGGCCCCGGGTCGCGCTGCTGACCCGGGAGTTCCCGCCGGAGGTCTACGGGGGTGCGGGGGTCCACGTCGAGCACCTGGCGCCGGCGCTTGGCGGGCTGGTCGACGTCGAGGTCCACTGCTTCGGCGCGCCGCGGTCGTCGCCGCTGGTGGCCGGCACCTACCGCCCATGGCCCGACCTCCCGGCCCGCGGCGGGGACGGCGGCGCGCTCGGCGTGGTGTCGGCAGATCTGGCCATCGCCGCCGCCGTCGGCGGGGCCGACCTGGTCCACAGTCACACCTGGTACGCCAACCTGGCCGGTCACCTCGCCGGCCTGGTCCACGGCGTGCCCCACGTGATGACCGCCCACAGCCTCGAGCCGCGCCGGCCGTGGAAGGCCGAGCAGCTGGGTGGCGGCTACGCGGTTTCATCGTTCTGCGAGCGGACGGCCATCGAGTCGGCTGACGCCGTGGTCGCGGTGTCGACCGCCATGCGCGACGACATCCTCGGTACCTACCCGGCGGTCGAGCCCGAACGGGTGCACGTGGTGCCGAACGGCATCGACGTGGACGCCTACCGGCCGGTCCCGGCGGGCGACGCCCTCGCCCGGTTCGGGATCGACCCGGGACGACCGACGGTGCTGTTCGTGGGCCGCATGACCAGGCAGAAGGGCATCGACCTGCTGCTGGCCGCCGGGGACCGCATCGACCGCGAGGCCCAGCTCGTCCTGTGCGCAGGTGCACCGGACACCCCGGCGGTCGGCGACGAGCTGCGGGCGGCCGCGGCCGCACTGGCCGCCCGGCGGGGCGCCGTGGTGTGGATCGAGGCGATGGTGCCCCGAAGCGACGTGGCGCAGCTGATGAGCCACGCAACCGTCTTCGTCTGCCCGTCGGTGTACGAGCCGTTCGGGCTGATCAACCTGGAGGCCATGGCCTGCGGCACGGCGGTGGTGGCGACGGCCACCGGCGGGATCACCGACGTCGTGGTGGACGGGGAGACCGGCGTGCTGGTCCCGTTCGACGCGGCTCGGCCGCAGCCCTACGTGGCGGCCCTGGCCGACAGGGTGAACGAGCTGCTCGGCGATCCCTCCCGGGCCGCAGCGATGGGCCGGGCCGGCCGGGCGAGGGTGGTCGAGTGCTTCACGTGGCCGGCGGTGGCGGTCCGGACGGTGGAGGTCTACCGCGGTGTGCTGGGCCGGAGGGGGAGTCATGACTGACCCGGCGCTGTGGGCGGCGGTCGACGCCTACATCGTCGAGGCGCTGCTCCCGCCCGACCCGGTGCTGGACGGCGCCCTGGCGGCCAGTACCGCCGCCGGCCTGCCCGCCATCAACGTGGCTCCCAACCAGGGCCGCCTGCTGGAGGTGCTGGTCCGGCTGCAGGGCGCCCGGACCATCCTGGAGGTCGGCACGCTCGGCGGCTACAGCACGATCTGGATGGCCCGCGCCCTGCCGCCCGGCGGGCGCCTGGTCAGCCTGGAGCTCGACCCGGCCCGTGCCGAGGTGGCCCGCCGCAACCTGGAGGCCGCCGGGCTGGCCGGCGTGGCCGAGGTTCGTGCCGGCCCGGCGCTGGCCGCATTGGCGGAACTCGAAGCCGCCGGCGAGGGGCCGTTCGACTTCGTCTTCATCGACGCCGACAAGCGCCACAACGCCGACTACGTGGACGCCGCGCTCCGGCTCAGCGTTCCCGGCACCGTGGTCGTCGTCGACAACGTGGTGCGGGCCGGGCAGGTCATCGACGATGCGAGCGACGACCCCGACGTGGTCGGCACCCGCCGCCTGTTCGAGCGGCTCGGTTCGCACCCCAACCTGTGCGCCACCGCCGTCCAGACGGTGGGCAGCAAGGGCCACGACGGCCTCGCCATCGCGGTGGTGACCTGATCCGCCTCCAGGGCCGGCACGTGGTGGTGGCGGCGCTGGTGGCGGGCGGGGCGGCCCACTTCGTGGTGCCGGGTGCCTACGCCCGCATCGTCCCGCCCGCCCTCGGCTTCCCACGGGCCTGGGTGTACGCCAGCGGGGTGGTGGAAGTGGCCGCCGGGGCGCTGCTGGCCGGGCGGCGGACGCGCCGCGTCGGCGGGTACCTCTCGGCGGCGGTTCTGGTGGCCATCTTCCCGGCCAACATGCAGCACGCGGTGAACGAGGGCGGCCTGCTCTGGGCGCGGCTGCCGCTGCAGGTGCCGCTGGTGTGGTGGGCGCTGCGCGCCGGTCAGGAGGCGAACCGGGCCAGCACGGCGGCCAGCTCGTCGGCCGGGCCGGACGGCACGGTGTAACCGTTTTCGGCCACTACGTCCGCCCAGTGGTCGCGCAGACCCTCGGGGGTGAGGGCGGCGTCGTAATGGCCGGGCGTGAGGCCGACGAAGTACCGGGCCACCCGCCCGCCGGCGGCCGAGATCACCTCGCCGCTGACCGGGCAGTCCTGGTGGCAGAGCCAGGCGACGACCGGTGACACCAGGGCCGGGTCCAGCCGCTCGCCGAGCGGCCCGAGAAGTTGCTCGGTCATGGCCGTCCGAGCCAGCGGCGCCACCGCGTTCACCTTGATGTCGTGGCGCGCCCCCTCGGCGGCCAGCGCCCGGGCCAGCCCGACCAGCCCGGCCTTGGCTGCGGCGTAGTTGGCCTGCCCGAAGTTGCCCAGGAGACCGGCGCTGGAAGTGGTGACCACCACCCGGCCGTAGCCCTGGCCGCGCAGGTGCGGCCACGCCGGCCCGGTGACGTGGAAGGCACCCCGCAGATGGACGTCCAGCACCTGGTCGACCATGGCGGGCGTGAGGTTGTGGAACGCCTTGTCGGCCAGGGCGCCGGCGTTGTTGACCACGACGTCCACCCGGCCGAACGCGTCCAGGGCGGCCTGCACGACGGCCGCCCCGCCCTCGGCGGTGGCAACGCTGCTGGTGTCGGCGACGGCGGCACCGCCGGCGGCACCGATCTCGTCCACCACCCCGGCGGCCGCTCCCGGAGCAACGTCGTTGACCACCACCCGGGCGCCGCGGCCGGCGAGCAACAGCGCGTGGGACCGCCCCAGACCCGCGCCGGCGCCGGTCACCACGGCGACCCGGCCGTCGAAGCGCAGCTCGCCGGTCACCGACCTGCCCTGAGTGGTCATCCGAACGCCCCCGGCCGGTGGAAAAGCCGGCCGTGCCAGCGGTGCGGCGTGGCCAGGATCGCCCGCGGCTCGTCCTCGAAGAGCCAGCGCCCGAAGTGGCGCCGGCTCCAGGCGGAGGAGCCGGCCAGGCGCAGGGACAGGCGGACGCCCTTGCGGTGGGCGATGCCATGGCGGGACAGCACGGCCGCCAGCCGGTTGTCGCGGGCGAGGCCCTCGGCCACGGCCCGCCGGTAGCTGCCGGCCGCTCCTCCCGGGTCGAGCGCGCCCGAGGCGACGATGGCCCGGGCGGCGAGCATCCCGGTCTCCAGCGCCTGGCCGATGCCCTCGCCGGTCATGGGGTCGGCCACCCGGGCCGCGTCGCCCACGAACAGCGCCCGCCCGCCGGCGGCCGCGAGGTCGGCACCGCCCTGGGCCGGGATGGGCCAGGCCTTGTGCGGCGACTCCGGCCGTGCGTCGGGGCCCAGCACGTCGCGGATGTGCGGCCGGGCCAGCAGGTCCGGCCACAGTTCCTTCATCGCCCCGGTCGCCTCGCCGGCCACCCGTTGCATGCCGAAGCCCACGTTGGCGCCCCCATCGGGCAGCGGGAACGACCACGCGTAGCCCGGCAGCAGGTCGGCGTCGAACCACACCCACAAGGCCGCGGCGGCGGCCGGGGCCACGTCGGTGAAGTACTGGCGGAAGGCGTGCCACTCACCGAGGTAGCCGCCTGCCTCGCCGCCGAGCGCCTTGCGCAGCGGCGACCACATGCCGTCCGCCCCGACGACGTAGCGCGCCGCCAGGGCGCCCACCCCCTCGACGGTCAGGCGCACGTGGTCGCCCGAGCCGGCCACCGTGGCCGACCGCATCCGGGCGCCCTCGATCACCTCGACCCCCGCCTCGCGGGCGACGTCGAGCAACGCCGCGTCCAGGTCGGCCCGGCGGGCGACCGCCGCGTACAGGCCCGGGCCGGCGGGCAGCGGGAAGCGGACCGTCCGCCCGGCCGGCCCCCGCAGGCAGATGTCGCGCACGGGCTGCCAGGACGGGACGGCGGCCGGCCGGAGCCCCAGGGACTCGAGCCGTCGCAGCGCGCCGGCGGTCAGGCCGTCGCCGCAGCACTTGTCCCGCGGGAACCGGGCCCGGTCGACCACCACCACGCGCCGCCCGGCCCGGGCCAGCGTGATGGCCGTCGCCGACCCGGCCGGCCCGCCGCCGACGACCACCACGTCGGCGGTGATCATCGGCATGCCCGCCGGCGGCGGGCACGCCGCTGATTGCCGATGGACCGGCCTCCTGGGCCGGTCACCGGCCCAGGACGTGGCGCAGGGCCGGCTCCAGCTCGCGGTGGGCGAAGGCGTAGCCCGACGCCTCCAGGCGAACCGGGCGAGCCCGCTGGCTCGAGAGCAGCTCGGCCACCAGCTCGCGGCCGAAGGGCACGGCCATGGCGGCCCGGGGGACCGGGAGCACGGCCGGCCGCCGCAGCACCCGGCCCAGCACGGCGGCGTACTCCCGCCCGGTGACCGGCGCCGGGGCCACCGAGTTGACCGGCCCGCGCAGCGAGGGCGTCGTCAGTGCGTGGACGACGGCGCCCACGTGGTCGTCGAGCGAGATCCAGCTCACGTGGTTGCGACCGCTGCCCAGCGGTCCGCCCAGGCCGAGTCGGAACAGGGGCAGCTGGCGGGCCAGCGCCCCGCCCGCGGGGCTCTGCACCACGCCGGTGCGGACGCACACCACCCGGATCCCGGCCTCGGCGGCGGGCGCGGTGGCTGCCTCCCAGTCTCGGCACACCTCGGCCAGGAAGCCCGAGCCGGGTGCGCTGTCCTCCGTCAGCTCCTCGTCGCCCCGGTCGCCGTACCAGCCAACCCCCGAGGCGCTGACGAGGACGGTCGGGCGCGGGTCGAGGGACGCCAGCGCCCGGGCCAGCGTGGTCGTGCCCAGGACGCGGCTGTCGCGGATGGCGCGCTTGCGGGCCTCGCTCCAGCGCCGGTCGCCGATCCCGGCGCCGGCCAGGTGGACCACGGCGTCGGTTCCCTCGAGGCCGGCCCGGTCGACGGTGCCTGCCTGCGGGTCCCAGGCGACGCGTCCGGTGCCGCCCGCCCCGCTGCGCACCAGCCGGCGCACCTCGTGACCGTCGGTCTCCAGGCGGGCGACCAGCGCCGAGCCGATCAGGCCCGAGGAACCACTGACTGCGACACGCACGTGCCCACTCTCGCGCCGAACCCGCCGCTACCGGCAGTCCGCTACGAGCAGTTGACGCCTTCGGCCGGCCGGTACAGCGCCACGACGCTGTCCACCTTGGTGGCGCCGTCGGCCAGGAAGCGCCGCGTCCGCTCGGTCCGGACCCTGGTGCACGGGCCCCGGGACTCCCGGGTCTGGTTGGACTGCGTGGCCTCCACCCACTTGGTCGAGTAGATGGTGACGGTGATGCTGCGGTCGGTGTAGGTCGGCCACAGGAGCATCCCGTGCTGGCTCGGGTTCCTGATCTTCAGGTCCGGGTGGGGATAGGACAGCGTTGCTTCCCGGCCGTAGGGATAGCGCGAGATGTAGAGGCTGTGGGACTGGTACTCCTCGAACTCCAGCCCGGCGAAGAACGCCGCGTTGAAGGCCGTGGTGGCGAACTGCGAGATGCCGCCGCCCACCGACTCGGCGAAGCGACCGTCCTCGATGACGGCGTCGACCACGAATCCCTTGGCCCGCGTCCGGCGGCCCACGAAGTCGTTGACCGAGAAGCTGCCCCCGGGTTCGATGACCTGGCCGCGCACGAGATCGGCGATCCGGTGGATGTTCTTCACCCGGGGCTGGCCGGCGGCGTGGTTGGTGGTGAAGGTGGCGATCTCCTCCCGGATTCCGAGCGCCGCGGCCTCGTCGGCGGTCAGCTTCGGCTCGACGCGAGTGAGCGGCAGCGGGACCGGAGAGGTGGTGCGCTCGCGCAAGGCCCGCATGATGCGCTCGGCGGCGACCGGTGAGCAGCAGGCGGTGCCCGCCGCGCCGGGGATGATCCGCACGGCACCGCCCTGGACGTCGAACGACGTCTCGACCGCCGGCGTACCGGCCTCGGGCAGCAGCGCGGCCAGGTCCTTGGCCGCCTGGTCGCCGTCGACGGTCAGCGTGAGCGCCTCGCCGGCGGGAACGGCCCGGAGCCAGCTGCGCAGGGTGGCCACCGGGACGTTGCCGCGCTCGTCGTCGACGACGACGGGCAGCGGCCGCGCCGCCAGTTCCTCCCCCTCGGCCACCAGCCGGGCGGCATCGTCGTCGTCGAAGCGGGGCGGCACGGCACCGCGATCGACCTTCACCCGCAGAGGCAGCCCGCCTCGTGCGGCGGCCTGGGGAAGCGCGGCCACCACCGTTGCAGGGTCCAGACCCTGGCCGGGGCGACCGGGGACCGGCTCCAGCTCCCCGTCGACCGCCTGCACTCCGGGCTCGACCGGCGCAGTGCGGCCGGTGTCCTTCTCGGCCACCGCCCGGTACACGGCCGCCTCGTCCACGCCGATGCGGATCGGGGCGCGCCGCTCGCCGAACCACCCCGACAGCCAGCTCCCGAACCGGCTGAGCGCCGAGCCGTCCCGGCCCACGTCCATCACCGCCTGGACGGTGGCGTTCCGCCGGACCTCGAGGCCGAGATCGGCGGGGGCTACGGTGAAGCCGCTCCCCTCCGAAGGCTCGATGCGGACCGGCGTCTTGACGTAGGCAGCCGAGAGGTCTTCGACCGTGACCGCCACCCGGCTGCGGCTGAAGCCACCGACGTCCCGGCCGGCGACGGTGACGTTGCGGGAAACTCGCCCGCCGTTGACCGAGGTGTCGACGGCCCAGCCCGCCAGCAGGAGGAACAGCAGCCCGCCGAGACCGGCGAGGCTTACGAGCGCGATCCGCCGAGCGCCGGCCATGAGCCCCAGAATCGCAGAAATCGGTCGCCGCAGGGGCGGCAGGCGCAGCCTCAGGCGGCGGGGCCGTAGGGCATCCCGGCCTCGGTGTAGCAGTCGGCGTGGAAGTGTTCGACGCGGGCCCACGTGCCGTCCACGTACACGTTGGCGATGACCTGGCGGAGCTGGGCCCGCGCCACGAACTTCACCGGCGCGCCGCAGTGCGTGCACACCGCGGCGTTGCCGGGCTCGATGGTGCGCTCCACGGCGCGGCTGTGGGTCATCGCCCGGGGGGCTGACGGCAGCGTCCGGTCGGCGGTCGGGTTGGGCATCCATCTTCCATCGGCACCCCTGGCACGACTGTTGAGCGAAGTTCCGCCGAAACCGCGGGCCCCCGAGCGGTGCCAAGCCTAGGACCTTTGGCGGTTGACGGAGCCGTACCGGACATGTGATGGTTGCTCTGCGCCGGGGAGCGGGTGCGTCCGCCGTGCACCTGCCCCCGGCGCTTTGTCACGTCTCGGTCGGTTTCGAGGGGACTGCGGGCGGTCTCGACCGGCCCGCCGCCTCCGCGATCAGGGCTCGCACCGTCCGCTCGTCGGCTCCGCCGGCAACCAGTTCCGCCACCAGGGCTTCGACGCGGTCCGACCGTGGCGTCGGCGGCGCCACGGCCGTGGCCACGATGAGGCACGCCACCGCGGCCGCCGTCACGAGCCCGAACGTCAGCGCAGCGCCGTTGCGCTCGGCCACCGACGCCACGATCATGCCGGCGACGCCGGCCGCGCAGACCGCCACCACGACCGCCCGCACGGTCCGCGCGCTCACGTGCGCTGCAGCGGCTTGTAGCGCAGCCGGTGGGGCCGGTCGGCTTCCGCGCCCAGGCGGGCGTGGCGGTCCGCCTCGTAGTCGCTGTAGGAGCCTTCGAACCACCGCACCACCGAGTCGCCCTCGAACGACAGGATGTGGGTGGCCACGCGGTCCAGGAACCAGCGGTCGTGGCTGATGACGACCGCACACCCGGCGAAGCCGAGCAGGCCGTCCTCCAGAGCACGCAGCGTGTCGACGTCCAGGTCGTTGGTGGGCTCGTCGAGGAGCAGCACGTTGCCGCCCGCCACCAGGACCTTCGCCAGGTGGAGGCGGTTGCGCTCACCGCCCGACAGCTCGCCCACCAGCTTCTGCTGGTCGGCCCCCTTGAAGCCGAAGCTGCCGACGTAGGCGCGACCGTGCAGCTCGCGGCCGCCCACCACCAGCCGGTCGACACCCCCGGTGACCTCCTCGTAGACGGTGCGGGCGGCGTCGAGGGACTCCCGGCTCTGGTCGACGTAGGCCAGCTGCACGGTGCTGCCCACCCGGAGGGTTCCGGCGTCGGGCGCCTCGGTGCCCACGATCATCCGGAACAGCGTCGTCTTGCCGGCCCCGTTGGCGCCGATGACGCCGACGATGCCGCCCGGCGGCAGGGCGAAGTCGAGCCCGTCGACGAGCAGCCGGTCGCCGTACGCCTTCACCAGGCCCTCGGCCTCGACCACCACGTCGCCGAGGCGGGGGCCGGGCGGGATGGCGATCTCCAGCTTCTCGTTCCGGTCGGCGCCCGCTTCCGCCTCCGCCAGCAGCCGTTCGTAGGAGCTGAGGCGGGCCTTGCCCTTGGCCTGGCGGGCCCGGGGCGACATGCGGACCCACTCCAGCTCGCGCTGCAGCGTGCGCCGCCGGGCGGCGTCGGCCTTGTCCTCTTGAGCCAGGCGGGCCTGCTTCTGGTCCAGCCAGGACGAGTAGTTGCCCTCCCAAGGGATGCCGAAGCCGCGGTCGAGCTCGAGGATCCAGCCGGCCACGTTGTCGAGGAAGTAGCGGTCGTGGGTCACGGCCACGACGGTGCCCGGGTACTCCTGCAGGAAACGCTCGAGCCAGGCCACCGACTCGGCGTCGAGGTGGTTGGTCGGCTCGTCCAGCAAAAGCAGGTCGGGTCGCGAGAGGAGCAGCCGGCACAGGGCGACCCGCCGACGCTCGCCGCCCGACAGCGTCGTGACGTCGGCGTCGCCCGGCGGCAGGCGCAGGGCATCCATGGCGATGTCGAGGGTCCGGTCGAGGTCCCACGCACCGGCGGCGTCGATGCGGTCCTGGAGCTGGGCCTGCTCGGCCAGGAGCGCGTCGAAGTCGGCGTCGGGATGGCCCATGGCCTCGCAGACCTCGTTGTACCGGGCCAGCACGGCGGCGATCTCGCCGACGCCGGCGGCCACGTTGCCGGCCACGTCCAGGGACTCGTCGAGGCGGGGCTCCTGGGCCAGGTGACCGACGGTGAACCCGGGCGTCAGGCGGGCCTCGCCGCTGTAGCCGTCGTCCTCGCCGGCCATGATGCGCAGGAGGGACGACTTGCCCGAGCCGTTGGCGCCGATCACGCCGATCTTGGCACCGGGGTACATCGAGATGTTCAGGCCCTTGAGCACCTCGCGGTCGGGCGGGTGGAACCGGCGCAGGTCGCGCATGGTGAAGATGAACTGCGGGGTCATGCCGACCACGCTACGCGTCGCCGCACACCGCAGCTGCGGCGATGCCGAATGTGACGGCCGTCACCGGTCGGCTTGGCGATGTATCACCGGGCACGGTGATCCCTCTGTCCGAAGGCAATGTGACAAACGCTTCCTTGTCAAGTCAGGGTCGGCGGAGTACCGTCACATTTGCGCCAGCTGGGCGAGCAGGGGGGACGAGAGGACGGCGTAGAACCGAAGGTGTCTTCGCACGCGCCTGGGCGTGCGCTCTGTATCGGCAGTGAGGGCAGCTGTCCAAATATCGCATGGCTCCAATAGGGAGCCTGCCAAACGAGGGAGGGCATGACATGAGAAAGAGCCGATTGTTCGGCGCGGCGATTTTGTCAGGAGCGGTCCTGGCGGCGACCCCGAACCTGGCTGCCGCAGCGCCGCCGGAAGAGACCGCAGCCGGGGCCGGCGGCTCGGGCGTCGTCAGCTCCGGGGAGATCCCCGAAGCGCTGGCCGGCGCCGACTACTGGACCTCGACCCGGTTGGCCAGCGCCAGGCCCGCGACGCCGGTGCGGCCGGAAACACCGGTTCCGAACTCGGCGGAGCCACGGGCGGCGGGAGGCCCGAGCGTCTCGGTCGCCCCGACCAAGGCCGGTGGCCCAGCCGCCACCGAGGCCGCCGCGGCGGAGGAGCCCGAGGCGTTGCACGCCGGGAGCGTGCCTCGCCCGTACACCAACTACCCGGACCGTCTGAACGGCAAGGTTTTCTTCGCCAAGTACACCGCCGGCGGAACGTTCCAGGGCAACTTCGTGTGCTCTGGCACCGTCGTCAACAGCGAGAACAAGAGCATCGTCTGGACGGCTGGTCACTGTGTCCACGGCGGCCGCGGTGGCAGCTTCCACCGGAACTGGATCTTCATCCCGGCGTACTCGTCCAGCTTCAACGGACACGAGCCCTACGGCCGTTACACCCGTCGTGAGCTGTGGACCCGCACGGAGTGGGCCTCCAACAGCAACTTCCGCCAGGACGTCGGCGCCGCGGTGGTGAACCGCCGGAACAACATCCGAATCGTCGACGCGCTCGGCGGCCAGGGCATCACCTTCAACCAGTCCCGCTCCCAGACGTTCCGGTCCTACGGCTACCCCCAGGCTTCGCCGTTCAACGGCTTCCTGCAGTGGGTCTGCGTGTCGGGCCGCATCTCCGACGACTTCCCCGCCGGCGTCGGGCCCGCCACCATCAAGATCCACTGCAACATGACCGGTGGGTCGAGCGGCGGCGGCTGGCTCATCCGGATGGCCACCAGTGGGCTGGGCTACGTGAACAGCGTCAACAGCTACCGGTACGGCAGCACGCCGGACAACATCTTCGGCCCGTACCACGGCAACGAGGCCCTCAGCCTCTACAACACCGTGCGCAGCCGGCCCGCCTGATCCACTGGCAGCGTCGGCGAGAGCAAAGGGGGTGGGGCTCGGGCCCCACCCCCTTTCGTCGTGCAGGGCCGAGATCCCGGGAACCATCCGGGGCGCGAGGACCGTCGAACGACCGAGAACTCGCCCGGCAGCGGGCGCGGTGCACGAGCGGAGGATGACATGCGAGCTGGACGAGTGGTGTGGCTGTGCCTGGGCCTGGCTGTGCTGCTGGCCGCCTGTGGGGACGGCGGCACCGAGAACCTCAGCACCGACGCCGGTTTCGAGGCCGGGGACGACAGGGCCAATGAGAGCCGGGCGGCCGAGCAGCCGTCCATCCCGCCGGAGGAGGGGGGCGCCGCCGCCGAGGAGCCGATCATCCCGCCCGAGGAGGGCGGCCCGGCGCCGACCGCGCCCCGCCGGTCGGCGCCGACGACCACCACCCGGCCCTCGGACACAGGGGTGAGCGTGTCGCCGTCGCCCGCCACGCCGCAGGCCGTCGCACCGGCCCCGCCGGCGCCCGGCGCCAACCCCGTGCCGGTGTCGCCCGGCAACGTCGGCACGCCCGCCGATGCCCCGACGACCAGTACCACGGCGCCGGCCGCCGCCTCCCCGGCCCCGCTGCAGGAGTCCGGGGTCTACGGGCGCGTGACCAGCGGCGCCGGGGGGGCGCCGCTGGCCGGCGCCGCCGTGGAGGCCAGCGCCAACGACCAGCCGTCGGCGCTCCTGGCAGCGGTGACCGACGGGAACGGCCGCTACGCCTGGCCGCTCGATCCCGGCACGTGGCAGATCACCGTGTCGGCACCCGGCCACCGCCCAGCCACCCGGACCGTGGTGGTGAGGACCGGGCCGGCCGCCCGTCTCGACTTCGCCCTCGAGCGGGGGTAGGGCCCGGACGGGTCGGTACCATCGCGCCACGATGCCCGACCTTCCCGGGGCCAGTTCAGCTTTCGGCCCCAACGACTGGCTGGTCGACGAGATGTACGAGCAGTACCGGCTCGACCCGTCGTCGGTCAGCCAGAGCTGGCAGGAGTTCTTCCACGACTACCACCCCAACGGCGCGGCGGCGCCGCCGCGGCGGGCGGCCGCCCCGGCGCCCGCGGCGCCGGCGCCTGCGCCCGAAGCGCAGGCTCGGGCGGGCGCTGGACCAGCGGGCACCGCTCCGGTGGGCGCGGTGCCGCTGCGGGGGGCGGCCGCCCGGCTGGCCGCCAACATGGAGTCCAGCCTGGCCGTCCCGACGGCGACCAGCACCCGGGTGGTCCCGGCGCGCCTGCTCGAGGTCAACCGCACCATCGCCAACAACCACCTGACCCGGACGCGGCGGGGCAAGGTGAGCTTCACCCACCTCATCGGCTGGGCCGTGGTGCGGGCGGTGGGCGCCGTCCCCGCCATGCGCTCGGCGTTCGCCGCGGGTCCCGGTGGCGAGCCGTCGGTGGTCCGCCACGAGCACGTCGGGCTGGGCCTGGCGGTCGACGTCGAGCGGAAGGACGGCACGCGGACGCTGCTCGTACCGTGCATCCGCGCCGCCGACACCTTGGACTTCCGCTCCTTCTGGGCCGCCTATGAGGAGCTGATCCGCAAGGTGAAGACCGGCAAGGCCACGGCCGACGACTTCGCCGGCACGACCATGACGCTCACCAACCCGGGCACCATCGGCACCGTGCACTCGGTGCCCCGCCTGATGGCCGGGCAGGGGGCGATCATCGGCGTCGGGGCGATCGGGTACCCCGCCGAATACCAGGCGGCCGACCCCAAGATGCTGGCCGACCTGGGCGTCAGCAAGATCATCACGCTGACGTCCACTTACGACCACCGGGTCATCCAGGGCGCCGAGTCCGGGCTGTTCCTGGGGCGGGTGCACTCGCTGCTGCTGGGCGAGGACGGGTTCTACGACGAGGTCTTCGCCGCCCTGGGTGTGCCCTACGAGCCGGCCCGGTGGCGGCGCGACGTCAACCCGGTGGACCGGGAGGACACCCGTCTCATCAAGCAGATGCACGTGCAGCGGCTCATCAACATGTACCGGGTCCGGGGCCACCTCATCGCCGACCTCGACCCGCTGGGCGCCACGTCGCCGCACACCCATCCCGAGCTCGACCCGTCCGAGCACAACCTCACCATCTGGGACCTCGACCGGGAGTTCGTCACCAACCACCTGGCCGGGCGGGACGTCCTCACGCTCGGCGAGATCCTCGGCATCCTGCGCGACGCCTACTGCCGCACCGTCGGCGTCGAGTACATGCACATCCAGGAGCCCGACCAGAAGGCGTGGGTGCAGCGCCACGTCGAGGGCGCCGACACCGCGATGAGCACCGAGGAGAAGCTCTGGCTCCTGGGCCGGCTGAACGCGGCGGAGGCCTTCGAGCGGTTCCTGCACACCCGCTACGTCGGGCAGAAGCGCTTCGGACTGGAAGGGGCCGAGTCGGCCATCCCGCTCCTGGAGACGGTTCTGGACGAGGCGGCCCAGGCCGGGCTGGCCGAGGTCGTCATCGGGATGGCCCACCGCGGGCGGCTCAACGTGCTGGCCAACATCGTGGGCAAGTCGTACCGCGAGCTGTTCCGGGAGTTCGAGGGCGACATCGACCCCGACACCGTGCAGGGGTCGGGCGACGTGAAGTACCACAAGGGCGCGGCCGGCAAGTTCGTCGGCCGCTCGGGCCGGGAGATCCCCGTCTCCATGGCGTCGAACCCCTCGCACCTGGAATCGGTCGACCCGGTGGTGGAGGGCATGGTCCGCGCCCGGCAGGACCTGCTCGACCAGGGCGGCGGCTACCCGGTCCTGTCGCTGCTCGTGCACGGCGACGCCGCCTTCGCCGGCCAGGGCGTGGTGGCCGAGACGCTGAACCTCTCGGCGTTGCGCGGCTACCGAACCGGCGGCACCGTGCACGTCGTCATCAACAACCAGCTGGGCTTCACCACCACGCCCGAGTCGGCCCGTTCCACCGTGTACGCCACCGACGTGGCCAAGATGGTCCAGGCGCCGATCTTCCACGTCAACGGCGACGACCCCGAGGCCTGCGTCCGGGTCGCCCGGCTGGCCTTCGCCTTCCGCCAGGCGTTCCAGAAGGACGTCGTCATCGACATGTGGTGCTACCGGCGGTTCGGGCACAACGAGGGCGACGAGCCGGGTTACACCCAGCCGCAGATGTACGAGCGCATCGAGCGCCGACGCTCGGTCCGCAAGCTCTACACCGAGGCGCTGGTCAACCGCGGCGACATCACGCTGGAGGTGGCCGAGCGGGCGCTGGAGGACTTCTCGGCCCGCCTGCAGACCGCGCTCGACGAGACCCGCTCCTCCGCCCCGCCCAAGCCGACGGCGCTGGCGGCGTCGCCGCGCCTGCCGGTCGTGGCGTCGCCCGAGACCGGCGTCGACCGGTCCGTCCTGGACCTGGTGGCAGCGGCCGTCCACGCCGCGCCCGACGGCTTCACCGTGCATCCCAAGCTGGGCCGCCAACTCGAGGCGCGGGCCGCGCTGTACGCCGGCGGCGAGGTCGACTGGTCGCTGGCGGAGGCCCTGGCCTTCGGGTCGCTGCTCCTGGAGGGGTCCGACGTCCGGCTGGCCGGCCAGGACACGCGCCGCGGCACCTTCTCCCACCGGCACTCCGTGCTCGTCGATTACCACACCGGCGCCGAGCACGTGCCGCTGGCCAGCCTGGCCCCACCCGGTGAGCAGGGTCGCTTCTTCGTCTACGACTCGCTGCTGTCGGAGTACGCCGCGCTGGGATTCGAGTACGGGTACTCGGTGGCGCACAAGGACGCGCTCGTGGCGTGGGAGGCGCAGTTCGGCGACTTCGCCAACGGCGCCCAGATCATCATCGACAACTTCGTGACGGCTGCGGAGGACAAGTGGGGCCAGACCTCGGGGCTGGTGCTGCTGCTGCCGCACGGCTACGAGGGCCAGGGCCCCGAGCACAGCTCGGCGCGCATGGAGCGGTTCCTCACGCTGGCGGCCGACGACAACATCCAGGTGGTCAACTGCACCAGCGCGGCGCAGTACTTCCACGTGCTGCGGCGCCAGCTCCGGCGCCCGCGGCGGGCGCCGCTGGTGGTGCTCACGCCCAAGTCGCTCCTGCGGGCCCGGGTGGCCCGATCGCCCGTCGGCGCGCTGGCCGCGGGACGGTTCTGCGAGGTGCTCGACGACCCCGGCGTTCCCGACCCGTCGTCGGTGGTGCGGGTGGTGGTGGCCAGCGGGAAGGTGGCCCACGAGGCCATGGCCCGGCGCGACCAGGCTGCCGCACCGGTCGCGGTGGTGCGGATCGAGCAGCTGTACCCGTGGCCGGCCGAGCAGGTGGGCGCCGCGCTGGCCCACTACCCCGGCGCCCAGGACGTCGTGTGGTTGCAGGAGGAGCCCGAGAACATGGGGGCCTGGACGTTCGTGCGGGCCCGACTGCAGGACCTCCTCGGTTCCGGTCGGCACCTTCGGCCGGTCACTCGGGTCGAGTCCAGCAGCCCGGCGTCGGGGAGCCTGGCGTTGCACCAGCTGGAGCAGGAGGATCTGCTGCAGCGGGCCGTCGAGGGCTCGTGAGGGTCCCTGGGCCGGCGCCGGCGCTGGCCTAGCATCCGACGAGTGCTGGCCCGCCATGTCGTCGTCGACGGCTCGAACATCGCCACCGAAGGGCGCTCCATGCCCACCCTGGCGCAGCTCGAAGAGGCGGTGAAGGAATACCACAACGAGTTCCCGGACGACATCATCACCGTCGTGGTCGACGCCACGTTCGGCCACCGCATCCCCGAGGACGAGCGGCCGGTGTTCGACGAGGCGGTGGCGCACAACGAGGTGGTCTCGCCCCCGGCCGGCGCCATCGGCCGAGGCGACGCCTTCCTGCTCCGGGTGGCCGAGAAGGTCCACGCCACCGTCTTGTCGAACGACTCGTTCCAGGAGTTCCACGGCGAGCACGCCTGGCTCTTCGACCACGGCCGCCTGATCGGTGCCAAGCCGGTGCCCGGCGTGGGCTGGATCTTCACCCCCCGCACGCCGGTGCGGGGCCCGCGCAGCCGGGAGTCGGTGCGGGCGGCGCGCAGCGGTGGCCGCAAGCCCAAGGAGGAGCAGCAGCAGAAGAAGGTGCAGCGGGCCATCGCGGTGGCCCTGGAGGAGGCGGTCGAGCCGGACTCGCCCTCGGTGCGCCGCCGCCGCCGGCGGCGGGGGGGCGCCCCGCCGGCCGAGCCGGTCAACGCGCCGCTGGCGTTCATCGAGTTCGTCGCCGCCCACCCGCTCGGCAGCGAGCTCGAGGGCGAGGTGGAGACGTTCTCGTCGCACGGCGCCTTCGTCCAGGCCAGCGGGGCCCGCTGCTACATCCCGCTCAGCGCCCTGGGCGACCCGCCGCCGCGGGCGGCCAAGGACGTGCTGCGCAAGGGCGAGGTTCGCACCTTCGTGCTGCAGGCCCTCGACCCGCCGCGCCGCGGTATCGAGCTGGCGCTGCCGGGGTTCGCGCGGGTCTCGGGCGAGCCGACGCCCGAAACGGTGGAGGACGAGATCAAGGAGGGGGCAGCGGCTGCTGCGGCGCCGGCGCCCCGCGCCCGCTCGCGGTCGCGCCGCGCCGCGGCTCCGGTCGAGGTCCCGGTGGAGGAGGCGGTCGAGGAGCCGGTGAAGCGGGCCGGTCGGTCACGGTCCCGCAAGGCGGTGCCGGTACCGGAACCGGTGCCGGCGGCTGCCGAGCCCGAGGCCGTGCCGCCTCCCGCCGAGCCGGCGCCCGCGCCGCGCAAGCGGGCGGCCCGCACGAAGGTCGCCGCCGAGCCGCTGGCCGCCGAGCCGGTCGCGCCTCCCGCCGAGCCGGCGCCCGCGCCGCGCAAGCGGGCAGCCCGGCCGAAGGCGGCCGCCGAGCCTCTCACCGCGGAGCCGGTCGCGCCTCCCGCTGAGGCGGCGCCGGCACCTCGCAAGCGGGCGACCCGCTTGCGTGGCGACGGCGTGGCGGGCGCGGACTGGGGCGGGGGCGCCAGAGGCTCGGGCCCAGGGGTGGCAGCCGCCTTCGTGCGGGCCGCCCGCTTGCGAGGTGCCGGCGCCGCCTTAGCGGGAGGCGCGACCGGCTCCGCGGTGAGAGGCTCGGCGGCCGCCTTCGGCCGGGCTGCCCGCTTGCGCGGCGCGGGCGC
>DATLFQ010000043.1:0-11495 GCA_035540915.1 Acidimicrobiales bacterium | reverse complement strand
CCCCACGACGGCGCCGGGGCGAACCGGGCGGGCGGTCGGTTCCCGGATCGCTGGCTCGACATCGTCCCTCCTTGTCCCGGCGCCCCGACGTGGGCGCTCGTTCCTGCTCTCGGCGCGCCGGGCGGCGAAGTGAGCGTACTGGCGGGAAAGAGGCTCCGCGGCGCGAGCGGGCCGGCCATCGCCGGTCCCGGGTCCGCGGCGCGATACCCTGGTGGCGGCGAACAGCGCAGGGTGCCTGTTCGCGGGCTTTCCTTCCCAGCTCCGTTGCGGGTGTGAGGCAGGCCCACCCGAACAGAGAGCAGGAAGCACATCTTGACAACATCGTTCGCCGCGCTCGGCGTGTCCGCCGATCTCGTGGCCGCCCTCGACGCCAGAGGCATCGTCGAGCCCTTCCCCATCCAGGCCCTCACCATCCCCGACGCGCTGGCCGGCCGGGACGTGTGCGGCAAGGCCAAGACCGGGTCCGGCAAGACCCTGGCCTTCGGCCTTCCCCTGCTGGAGCGCGTCACCACCGCCCGCTCCCGCCGGCCCCGGGCGCTGGTCCTGGTCCCCACCCGCGAGCTGGCCGCCCAGGTGCACGCCGTGCTGGAGCCGCTGGGCGCGGCCCGCGGCCTGCGGGTGGTGGCCGTCTACGGCGGCGCCAGCATGGACCGCCAGGTGGTCGAGGTGAACAAGGGCGCCGACATCGTCATCGCCACCCCGGGCAGGTTGATCGACCTCGGCGAGCGGGGCAGCATCGACGTCAGCGAGGTCCGCCACATCGTGCTGGACGAGGCCGACCGCATGGCCGACATGGGCTTCCTGCCCCAGGTCGAGTGGTTCCTGCGCCGGATCACCGGCGACCACCAGACGCTGCTCTTCTCGGCCACCCTCGACGGCGACGTCAACCACCTCATCCGCCGCTACCTGCGCGACCCGGTGCGCCACGAGGTGGAGTCGGCGCAGGTGACGGTGGACGAGATGGCCCACCGCTTCCTGCGGGTCCACCAGATGGACAAGCCCAAGGTCACCGCCGCCATCGCCCGCCACCAGGCCCGCACGCTGGTCTTCGTGCGGACCAAGCGGGGCGCCGACCGCCTTCTGGAGCAGCTCGAGCGGGAGGGCCTGAAGGTGGGCGCCCTCCACGGCGACATGCCCCAGGTGAAGCGGGAGCGCTCCCTGGCCGCCTTCGCGTCGGGCCGCCAGCCGGTGCTGGTGGCGACCGACGTGGCCGCCCGCGGCATCCACGTGGAGGGGATCGACGTGGTCGTCCACTACGACCCGCCCGAGGACGCCAAGGCGTACCTGCACCGCTCGGGCCGCACCGCCCGGGCCGGGGAGGCCGGCGTCGCCGTCACTTTGGTGCTCTGGGACCAGCAGCTGGAGGCCGAGCGCCTGCAGAAGCGCATCGGCGTGCGTCAGCCGCTGGTGGAGGTCTTCTCTAACGACGGCCGGCTGGCCGACCTGGCCAGCTGGGACCCGGCCGCCGACGCGGCCGTCGCCGCCGGCTGACGCCGGCCGGCCCAGCGGTAGACCGTCGCCAGGGCGTCGGTCGCCACCACCTCAAGCGGCACCGACGAGGCCAGCTGCGCGGCGCTGGGCAGGAACACCTGGCGGTACTCGAACGGCGTGAAGTACACGACCACGCCGCCGCGCCGGCGCAGGTCCCGGCCCATGGCCTCGACGGCGGCGCCGTACCCGGGCTCCTCGGTGCCCCGCAGGTAATCGCGCCGGGGCGGGATGGAGGCGCTGCGGCGGCCCAGCAGGAGGAACACGGCGTCGGCCGCGTTGCTGTACACCGGCACCTCGTCGGGCAGGTCGGCCAGGTCGGCCATGACCGGCGACTCCTGCCAGGCCCGGCCGGAGAGGCCCCGCCGGTCCACGCTGTCGTCCCACACCCCGGACGCCAGGAAGGTCACCGCCTGCAGGCCGTGCAGGCCGGCCAGGCCCACGACGGCGACAGCGGCTCGCCGCCGGTACGCAGCGGCCGTCGGGGGCCGCAGCGCCCGGTGGGCGAACGGCACCAGCCCGACCAACGCGACGACGTGGAGCGGGGCGAGAAAGCGGGCGTCCAGCCGGCCGGTGTCGTCCAGCACGAGCCGGTCACCCACCAGCACGGCCATGTAGCAGGCAGCGAAGGCGACGAGCAGCATCGGCAACGGGTCGGCTCGCTGCACGGCGCGGCGGTCCGACCCCTCGTCGCCCGGCGGGCCGGCACCGACCTGCCGGCGGAGGTGCAGCAGCGCGGCGCCCAGAAGCCCCAGCGCGGCGACCCGCAGCGGCCACGGCACGAAGCCCGGCAGCACCCAGCGGGACAGGCTGCCGATGCCGGTCGACCAGTACCGCAGGTCGAACAGGTGCAGCTCGAGGGGCCGGTTCGCCCGCCCGACGGCAGCGACCCAGACGAGCGCGGGACCCGATGACGCAGCGGCGAACAGCGCCGCCCGCCAGCGCCGCCGGCCGGGCTCCAGGCGCCACAGCACCGCGGCGCCGGCCAGCACCAGCGCCACGCCGACGTAGCGGGTCAGGCAGGCCGCCGCCGCCAGGGTGGCGGCACCGGCGAGGGCGAGGTCGCTGCGCCGGGCCACGGAACGGGCCAGGACCAGCAGGGAGCCCAGGACGAGAACGGTGAAGAGCGGCTCGCTCAGGGCCGACCCGCCGTACACCAGCAGGTCCTGCCCGACGACGGCAGCCGCCGCGGCAGCGACCGCCACCGCCGTCGATCCAGTGCGGGACCGCACGGCCAGCGCCACCAGTACGGCGGTCGCCCCGAAGAGCAGCGGGTTGACGACGGCAGCCGCGTCGAGGGGGTCGATGCCCCCCAGGCGCCCGGCGGCGGCCAGCAGCAACGGGAACAGCGGTGGGAAGTGGGCCAGCGGCGGCGAGCCCGGGGGCGCCGTCAGGCCGGCCCCGTCGACCAGGTGGCGGGCCAGGCCGACGTAGAACGCGCTGTCCGGGCTGGCGTAGGGCCCGTGGCGGGACGCCGCCAGCAGGGCCGCCGTCCCGACCAGGGCCGGCAGGACCAGCACGAGGGTGCGGGGACGGACGCGGTGCACGCCGTCGAGCCTGCCACCTGGCCACGGGGCCGACCGTGACCCGCCCCGGAGGACCGGGAAGCCGGGCCGGTCATGCCCGTCGCCCTCGGCATCGTGGGCTGGCCGCAAGCGAAGCGGAGGCGCTCGACGCCATGCCGGCCTCGGCCGTCGTGGGCGCGCTCCGCCCGGCGGAGGGGTAAGAAGGGGCCATGCGACTTCGCCTCGGCTTCCTCCTCGGCTTCGCCCTCGGCTACGTGCTCGGCAGCAAGGCCGGCCGCCAGCGCTACGAGCAGATCATGGCCTCGCTGCGGCGCCTCAAGCCGGCAGGCGACGGCGACGGCGCCGGCTACCCCTACGCCGACAGCACCAGCGTCACCGGCGACGCCACCTACGACGTGACGAGGAGCCGCGCCGACCCGGCGTAGGCGACCGGGTCACTCCTCGTCGAGGTAGTCCCGCAGTCGCTGGCTGCGGATCGGGTGCCGGAGCTTGGCCAGCACCTTCGACTCGATCTGGCGGACCCGCTCGCGGGTGACGCCGAACTCCTTGCCGACCTCCTCCAGCGTGCGGACGTGCCCGTCGTCCATGCCGAAGCGCAGGCGGACGACCTGCTGCTCGCGCTCGGACAGCTCGGAGATGGCTTGCTTGACCGCCTCGTTCAGCAGCGTGCGGGCGGCGGCGTCGGCCGGACCGATGGCCGTCAGGTCCTCCACGATGTCGCCCAGGCTGAAGTCCTCGTCGCCCATGGGCTGCTCCAGCGACACCGTCGGCTCGCTGATGCGCAGGATGTCCCGCAGGCGGTCGACCGGGATCTCCAGCCGGGCGGCCAGCTCGTCGAGGGTGGGCTCGCGGCCGTTCTCCTGCACCAGTTGGCGCTGGGCCCGCGCCACCTTGTTGATGGTCTCGATCATGTGGACCGGGATGCGGATGGTCCGGGCCTGGTCGGCGATGGCCCGGGTGATGGCCTGGCGGATCCACCAGGTCGCGTAGGTGGAGAACTTGAAGCCCTTGGTGTAGTCGAACTTCACCACGGCCCGCATGAGCCCGAGGTTGCCCTCCTGGATGAGGTCGAGGAAGGCCATGCCCCGGCTGCGGTAGCGCTTGGCGATGGAGACGACGAGGCGGAGGTTGGCGTTGATCAGCTCCTTCTTGGCCTGCAGCCCGTCGGCGACGACGCGCTCCTCGGCGCGCAGCTGCGTGCGGGGCACGGCGTCGCAGGATCCGTAGGTGTCCTCCAGCACGGCGATGCGGGCTGCCGCAGCCAGGCCGCGCTCGATGCGCTGGGCCAGCGACACCTCCTGCTCTCCGGTCAGCAGGGGCACCTTGCCGATCTCCTTGAGGTACATCCGCACCGGGTCGGCACCGGCCCTGCGGAAGTCGCTGTCGATCCGACCTGCGGACGGCGGCGGCGCGGCCGGTCGCCGGGTCGCGGGGCGCGGCGCCGACGGGGCCGGCGGTGCCGGCGGTGCCGGCAGGGGGTCGGCGTCGACCTCGGCCACCTCGGCGACGGCCACCTCCGCGTCCTCGGCGTCGTCGTAGACGACGCCCTCGGACCGGACCCGGGCGACGACGGCGTCGATCAGCTCGGGGCTCAGCTCGACCGAGGCCAGCACCGTCATCAGGTCGTCGGGCCCGAGCGTGCCCTTGAGGCGGCCGGCCTCCAGCAACTGGGCGAACTCGGCCTCGGGCACCTGCGGCGGTCCGGACAGCGCCGCCGCACCTTCACTCACGCCTATTCCTGACCCCATCGCACGAGCCAGGGTACCAACCGGTCCACCGCAGCGAGGTCGGGAAGCAGCTCCAGTTCTCGTTTCAACCAGGCCACCACCGGCGAGGCCTCGGCGGCCCGCTCCGGATCGGCCCGGCTGCCGGCGTCGAGGTCGGCGAGCGCTCGGCGGGCCGCCTCCCGGACGACTCGGCTGAGGACGTCGGCGGTGCCCGCCGTCGGCTCCTCGACGGCCAGCCGCTGGAGCAGCGCAGCCGCCTCCGGCGGTGCACCGGCGATGGCCTCGTGCAAGGTGGCCGAACCGGCGAGTGCCCGAAACGCCGACAGGTGGCGCTCGTCGGCGAAGAGCACCTCCTCCAAGCGCTCGGCCACCTCCTCGGGACGGTGGATGGCCA
The DNA here is from genome assembly GCA_035540915.1 of Acidimicrobiales bacterium. GTDB lineage: Bacteria > Actinomycetota > Acidimicrobiia > Acidimicrobiales > DATLFQ01. The sequence continues at coordinate 6,360 of DATLFQ010000043.1, read as the reverse complement.
ACCGCAGCGCCTCCACCTCGGGGCCGTCCCGCTCGCGACGGCGGCGGGACGGGGCGGGGGTGGCCAGGCCCCGCCGCGGATCGGCCACCAGGCGGCGGAGGCGGTCGGGATCGACCCGGCAGCGGTCCGCCACCTCCATCAGGTACTGGTCGCGCACCAGCGGATTGGGGTGCTGGGCCACCACCGCCACCGCCGCCTCGGCGGCCCGGGCGCGGCCCTCGGGCGACGCCAGGTCGGCCCCGTCGAGGACCCGAGCCAGGCGGAAGGCCAGGAACGGCCGGGCCCGCTCGACGGCGATGCGCAGGGCGCCGGGGTCCCGCTCGGCCAGCTGGCCGGGATCGGCTCCCGGCGGGAGGTCGGCGACCGCGACGTCGAGGTCGTAGTGGCGCTCCCACTCGTAGAAGCGCTCGGCGGCGGCCTGGCCGGCGGCGTCGGCGTCGTAGGCCAGCACGATGCGGCGGGCGAAGTTCTTGAGCAACCGGAAGTGGTCGTCGGCCAGGGCCGTCCCGCAGGTGGCCACCGCCCGGGGGATGCCGGCGGCGAAGAAGCCGATGACGTCGGTGTAGCCCTCGCAGACGATCACCTCGTTGCTCCGGGACACCTCGCCCTTGGCCCAGTTGAGGGCGTAGAGGATCCTGCTCTTGGCGTAGAGCGCGGAGTCCCGCGAGTTCTTGTACTTGGGTCCGTCGGCACCGGGCAGCGCCCGACCGCCGAAGGCCACCGGGCGTCCCGAGGGGTCGAAGATGGGGAAGAGGACCCGGGCCCGGAAGTCGTCCTGCTGGCGCTGGCGGCGGTTGACGAACCCGAGGCCGCTGTCGGTCAGCACGTCGTCGGGCAGGCGCAGCTCGCGGGCCAGCGCGTCCCACTCGTCGGGGGCCCAGCCGAGTTGGAACCGGCGGACCAGCTCCCCGGTGTAGCCGCGGGAGCGGAGGTAGGCGCGGGCGGGCGCGGCGTCGCCGGCGGTCAGCAGGCGCTGGTGGTACCAGGCCACCGCCCGGGCGACGGCGTCGGCCAGTCGGTCCCGGCGCTGGCGGTCGTGGTGCTCGCGGGCGTCGTCGTAGTGCAGGTCGATCCCCGCCCGCCCGGCCAGGCGCTCGACCGTCTCGGCGAAGCCGAGGTGCTCCAGCTCGCGCACGAACGTGATGACGTCGCCGCCCGCCTGGCACCCGAAGCAGAAGTACACGCCCTGCTCGGCGTTGATGGAGAAGGAGGGCGACTTCTCGTCGTGGAACGGGCACAGCCCCACCCACTGCCGACCGACCCGCTTGAGGGCCACGTGCTCGGAGGCGATCTCCACGAAATCCGTGGCGGCCCGGACCCGCGCGACGTCCTCCTCGACGATCCCCATGCCTGGCTCGCCCCTACGGCGCCAGGTGGCGGTCGAAGAACTCCAGGAGGATCTCGGCCCGCTGGACCCGGTGGCGCGGTGAGCCGGAGCGCGACAGCTCGTGGCTCTCGCCCGGGAAGCGCACCAGCTCGACCGGCCGGCCCAGGAGGCGCAGCGCCACGAGGAGCTCCTCGGCCTGCGAGACCGGGCAGCGCAGGTCGTTCTCGGAGTGGACCAGGAGCATGGGCGTGGCGATGTCGCGCACGTAGGTGATCGGGGACTGGCGGAGATACTCGGCCGGGTCGTCGAGGTGGGACACGCCGATCTGGGCCGAGAACCCCGTGGCCACGTCGGAGGTCTGCTCGAGGGTCAGCAGGTTGTTCACGGCCCGCTCGGAGCAGATGGCCCTGAACCGGTCGGTGTGGGCCGCCGTCCACGTCGCCATGTAGCCGCCGTACGAGCCGCCCAGCATCCCCATGCGGTCGGGGTCCAGGAAGTCGAAGCGGGCGAGCGCCTCGTCGGCGACGGCCATCAGGTCCTGGTAGTCGACGCCGCCCCACCCGCTGCCGGCCTCGTCGGGTGCCTTCGGCCCACGAATGGCGCGGCCCCAGGCCTCGCCGTAGCCCGACGAGCCGCGGGGGTTGGCGTACACGACGGCGTAGCCAGCGCCGGCCTGGAGCTGGAACTCGTCGAAGAAGACGTTGCCGTACTGGGTGAACGGCCCGCCGTGGACGTTGAGCAGGACCGGGTACCGGCGGCCGGGTTCGGCGGCGAAGGGTCTCATCACCCACGCGTCGATCTCGGCTCCGTCGGCGGAGGTGGCCGTGAAGCGCTCCGGCGCCACCAGCCGCCCGCCTCCCGACACGGCGGCTCCGACCGACGAGAGGCGCCGCTCGGTCCCGTCCCGGCCCCGCACGTACAGCTCGGCCTGCTCGGTGGGCGAGCTGGCGCAGAAGGCGGTCACACCGGCGGCCACGTCCCAGCCGGTGACCTCCCGCTCGCCGCCGACGAGCAGCTGCGGGGGCGACGAGCCGTCGGCGGCCACCCGGTAGAGGTGGACGTTGCCGGCGTCCTCCACTGCGAAGACCAGGTCGGCGCCGTCCCAGACCGGCTCGCGGGCCGGGGGGTAGGGCGCGCAGTTGCGGTCGAGGGCCCTGCTCAGCAGGCGGGGCGGCCCTGTACGGCCGCTGCCGCCGGCGTCGACCACGCCGATCTGCGCGTGGCGGGGCGAGGAGGTCTGGTCCCAGCGCACGAAGGCCAGGCTGGCCCCGTCGGACGACCACGAGGGCAGGCCGTAGGACAACCCGGTCGGCGTGACCGCCTGCGGTTCACGGCTGCCGTCGGCCCGCACCCGGTGGAGGTCGACGGCCCGGTCCAGGTCCCAGGTCTCGTGGCGGCCGGCGGCGGTCGCCAGCCAACGGCCGTCCGGCGACCAGGCCAGCCCGGCGTGCTCGAAGGGGCCGGTGGTCAGCGCCCGCGGTGGGGCCGACCCGTCGGCCGGCACGGCGAGGACCTGGCGGGGCCGGTCGACCGTCCACCCCACGTCGTCGTGGCGGAAGAACAACCGGGTGACGCGCCGGGGCGGCTGGTCACGATCGGCCCCGGTCCCGTACCGCTGCTCATCGCGGCACCGGGCCAGGAGTGCCAGGGCGCGGCCGTCGGGCGACCAGGCCAGCTCCTCGACCTCCTCGGGCCACGAGGCGACGGTGACGACCTCGCCGCCGCCGGCAACGGGCATGGCGTGGACGGTGGCGCCGTGGTCGTCGCGGTGCGAAACGAAGGCCAGCCACCGGCCGTCGGGCGACCACCGGGGGTGGCGGTCGCGGGCCGCGCCTGCGGTGAAGGGGCGCGGCGGCGCCGAGCCGTCGGCGTGGGCCAGCCAGACCTGGCTGCAGTACCGGTTGGCGTCGAGATCGACGCGGTTGACCACGAAGGCGACCGCCGCGCCGTCCGGCGACACGCGGGGATCCGACGCCCAGCGAAGGACGCCGATGTCGGCCGGGGCGAACCCGTCGATGCCCACGGTCAGGCGGCCGGCTGGGCGGCGGCCCCGCCGGGCGCGACGGGCGTGTCCCGAGGGAACCGGGTGCCCGTCGCCATCGGCTCAGCCCTGGGCGAGCACGGCCTGGGCGGCCGCCAGACGGGCGATCGGCACCCGGTAGGGCGAGCAGCTGACGTAGTCGAGGCCGGCGGCCGCGAACAGCGCGATGGACTCGGGGTCGCCGCCGTGCTCGCCGCACACCCCGAGCTTCAGCCCCGGCTTGGCGGCCCGGCCGCGCTCGGCACCCAGCCTGACCAGCTCGCCGACGCCGGCGGCGTCGATGGTCTCGAACGGGTTGCGCTTCAGCAGGCCCTGCTCCAGATAGGCGCTCATCATCCGGCCTTCGACGTCGTCGCGGCTGAACCCGAACGTCATTTGCGTGAGGTCGTTGGTGCCGAAGGAGAAGAAGTCGGCTGCCTCGGCCAACTCGTCGGCCCGCAGGGCGGCCCGCGGCGTCTCGATCATGGTCCCGATGGTGACGTCCAGCGAGGAGCCGGCCTCGCCGGCGACCTCGGCCACCGCCGACTCCACCCAGGTTCGGGCCAGGGCCAGCTCCTCCCGGGTCACGGTGAGGGGGATCATAATCTCGACCACCGGCGTGCCACCGGCCTCCACGCGCTCGACGGCCGCCTCCATCAGCGCCCGCACCTGCATGGCGTACAGGCCCGGCCTGACCACACCGAGGCGGACGCCGCGGGTGCCCAGCATTGGGTTGAACTCGTGCCAGGCCCGGGCCGCCTCGTAGAGGCGCGTCTCCTCGGCGGAGAGCCCGGTCGTGGCCTGGCGGATGGCCAGCTCCTCGGTGGAGGGCAGGAACTCGTGCAGCGGCGGGTCGAGCAGGCGGATGGTGACCGGCAGGCCGTCCATGGCCTCGAGCACCTCGAGGAAGTCGGCCTTCTGGGCGACCCGGAGCTGCTCCAGCGCAGCCGCCTCCTCGTCGGGCGACGCAGCCAGGATCATGGCCCGCACGATGGGCAGTCGGGCCTCGCCCAGGAACATGTGCTCCGTGCGGCACAGGCCGATGCCCTCGGCACCGAACTCGCGAGCCTTGGCGGCGTCCGGCCCGGTGTCGGCGTTGGCCCGCACCGCCAGCTTGCCCGCACGGATGTCGTCGGCCCAGGACAGCACCTGGGCGAACTCGGCGGTCGGCGTGGCCGTCGAGAGCTCGACGGGGCCGAGCACGACCCGGCCCGTGGTGCCGTCGAGCGAGATGACGTCGCCCTCGTTCACGGTGGCGCCCTTGGCGGTGAACGAGTTCCCACTGATGCGGACGCCCTCGGCGCCGACCACGGCCGGCTTGCCCCAGCCGCGGGCCACCACGGCGGCGTGGCTGACCAGGCCGCCCCGGGCGGTGAGGATGCCCTCGGCCACGATCATGCCGTGCACGTCCTCGGGCGAGGTCTCGCTGCGCACCAGGATCACCCGCTCGCCGCGACCGGCGGCCGCCTCGGCGCCGTCGGCGGTGAAGTACGCCCGGCCCACCGCGCCGCCGGGGGAGGCGGCCAAACCGGTGGCGATCACCTCGTGGCCGGTCCCGGCGAACTGGGGGTGCAGCATCTGGTCGAGATGCTCGGCGGTGACCCGCTGCACCGCCTCGGCCTCGGTGATCCTCCAGGTCGGCCCCTGGGTCATCTCCACGGCCATGCGCAGCGCAGCGGTGCCGGTGCGCTTGCCGACACGCGTCTGGAGCATCCAGAGCTTGCCCTGCTCGATGGTGAACTCGGTGTCGCACATGTCGCGGTAGTGGGCCTCGAGCCGTTCGAAGATGGCCAGCAGCTCGTCGAAGATTGCGGGGAAGGTGTCCTTCAGCGCGGACAGGGGTTCGGTGTTGCGGATGCCGGCAACTACGTCCTCGCCCTGGGCGTTGACCAGGAAGTCGCCGTACGCGCCCTGCGCGCCGGTGGCCGGGTCCCGCGTGAAGCCGACGCCGGTGCCGGAGTCGTCGTCCCGGTTGCCGAAGACCATCGTCTGGACGTTGACCGCGGTGCCGAGGTCGTGGGCGATCCGCTCCCGGTCCCGGTAGGCGATGGCCCGGGCGCCGTTCCAGGACTGGAAGACGGCCTCGATCGCGCCCCGCAGCTGGTCGGTCGGGTCCTGGGGGAAGGGCGCGCCGGTGTGGCGGAGCACAACGTCCTGGTAGGCGGCGACCAGACCTCGCAGCGCCTCCGGACCCAGCTGGGAGTCGGCGGTCACGCCCTGCTTCTCCTTGGCGGCGTCGAGGAGGCTGTCGAACTCGCTGCCCTCGATTCCCTGGACGATGCGGCCGTACATGGCGATGAAGCGCCGGTAGGAGTCGTAGGCGAAGCGCTCGTCGTCGGTCTGCTTGGCCAGGCCCTCCACCGAGTCGTCGTTCAGGCCGAGGTTGAGGACGGTGTCCATCATCCCCGGCATCGAGAACTTGGCGCCCGAGCGCACGCTGACCAGCAGGGGCTCGGCGGAGTCGCCGAGCCGCTTGCCCATCGCCTGCTCCAGCTTTGCCACCTGGGCCGCCACCTCGTCGGTCAACCCGGCCGGCCACCCGCCCTCCATGTAGGCACGGCAGGCGTCGGTGGAGATGGTGAAGCCCGGGGGGACCGGCAGCTCCAGCACCGAGGTCATCTCGGCCAGGTTGGCACCCTTGCCGCCGAGCAGGTCCTTGAGCCCCATGGGCGGCGTGGTGTGGGGATGATCGAACGGGAACGCGAAGGACATGGCGGGGATCCTACCTGGGGCCTCTCCGGCGGCTCCCGGGCCGGGCGGCGGGACAAGCCCGGATCGCTATGTCGCGAGGCGCCCCTGCAGCTCGGCCACGAGCGCGCCGATCGGGACTCGCACCTGCACCAGGGAGTCGCGGTCGCGGATGGTGACGGCGTCGTCGTCGAGGGTGTCGAAGTCGACCGTCACGCAGAACGGCGTGCCGATCTCGTCCTGGCGCCGGTAGCGGCGGCCGATGGCCTGGGTCTCGTCGTAGTCGCACATGAAGTGGGGCTGCAGCAGGCCGAGGACGCGGCGG
>DATLFQ010000042.1:0-2307 GCA_035540915.1 Acidimicrobiales bacterium | reverse complement strand
CCGGGCGGTGGCCACGGCGGCGGGAGCACCGCTGTCGCACGCGGCCATCGTCGCCCGCTCCCGGGGCATCCCCCTCGTCACCGGGCTCGGCCCCGCCGTGCTCGACATCCCCGAGGGGACGCTGGTGCTGGTCGACGGTGGAGCCGGCACCGTGCACGTCGACCCCGAGCCGTCGGTGGTCGAGGCGGCGGCGGCCCGGCAACGGGCGGCGGCAGCACGGGACGACGAGGCGCAGGCGCGGGCCATGGACGCGGCGCGGACGGTCGACGGCCACCTCGTCCCCGTGGTGGCGAACGTGGGCGGCCCCGACGAGGCCCGCGTGGCGATCGCCGCGGGGGCCGACGGCGTCGGCATGCTGCGGACCGAGTTCGCCTTCCTCGACCGGCCCCACCCACCGGGCGAGGACGAGCAGTACCTGGCCTACCGGCGCGTCGCGGACGCCCTTGACGGGCGGCCGCTGGTCGTGCGGACGCTCGACCTCGGCGCCGACATCCCCGCATGGGGCGGCATGGCGGAGCCGAACCCCGCGCTCGGCAACCGCGGCCTGCGCTCCACGCTCACCGCACCCGACCTCCTGGAGACGCAGCTGCGGGCGGTCATCCGCCTCGCCGCCGAGCGTCCCGTGCAGGTGATGTTCCCGATGGTGACGGGCGTGGACGAGGTGCGCGCCGCCCGGGCGTGCCTCGACCGCCTCGTCGACCGGAGCGGCTCGGCGCCGACGGTGGAGGTGGGCATCACCGTGGAGGTGCCGGCGGCGGCGGTCACGGCCGAGGCGTTCGCCCCGCTGGTGGACTTCTTCGCCATCGGGAGCAACGACCTCACCCAGTACACGCTCGCCGCCGACCGCCAGAACGCGGCGGTGGCCGCCCTCGCCGACGGGCTGCACCCCGCCGTACTCCGCCTGATCCGGCTGGTCGCCTACGCCGGGGAGGTCCACCATCGGCCGGTGGAGATCGTCGGCGAGATGGCCACCGACCCTCTCGCCATCCCCATCATCCTGGGTCTCGGCGTGACGATGCTCTCGGTGCGCCCCAACGCGGTGGCGACGGTGAAGCAGGCCGTCCGGGCGACGTCGCTGGCAAAGGCGCGCGGCCTGGCCGAGGCGGCCCTGGACGCCGAGTCCGCCGCCGCCGTCCGCCGCCTCGCCGCCGCCCCCTGAACGGTCAGCGCGGCGTGAGTACGGCCAGGGGGATGTCCCGCTCGGTGCGCGACTGGTAGCGCCGGTACCCGTCGTAGGTGGCGACGATCACCGGCCACAGGCGCGCCTTCTCGCCGTCGGTCCCCGGCCGGGCCGTCATCGGGCGGCGGTCCCGGCCACGGGTGACCTCGACCTCGGGGTCGGCCAGCAGGTTGCGGTACCAGGCGGGATCGTGGTCGTCCCCGGCGTAGGAGGCCACCAGCACGACGGCGCCGCCGTCGTGGAAGTAGGTGAGGGGGACGGTGTGCCTCCGGCCGGTCCGCCGGCCGCGGGTGGTGAGCAGGAGGACGGGCATGCCGCCGAGGCGCCCGGCCACGCGCCCGCCCGACGCCCGGCAGGCGGCCACGTGGACCGCCGTGACGGCCTTGGCCGCCAGGTCCTTCAGGCGGGACGCCCGGCCCCGACGCCCCCGGCCGTGCCGCCGGCGCAGCCGGCGGCGGGAGTTGGCCGACTTGGCGAGCACGGTGCCCGCGTAGGGGACGCCGCCGAGCACCACCCGGCTGGCGACCGCCAGCCAGGCGCACACCGCCCGTTCGGCGATCCACACCGGCGCCATGAGGCTGGCCGTGGCCGGGAACACCCGGGCGCCGCCGTACCGTCGCCGGCCTGCCTCGGCGACCGCCATCGACAGGCCCGCGCCGACAGCCAGCGACCGGCCCCGGCGGCGCCGGACGGCGACGGCGACGGCGGGCAGGACCGCCAGCTCGCCCGCCAGGCGGCCGGGCACGGCGAAGCTGTCGTAGGCCTGCCGCACGCGTTGCGACCAGAAGTGCCGGGCCGTCGGGGGGAGGCGGCGCACGTAGAGGTCGGGCGCATGGAGGAGGGTGCCGCCGACCGCCTCGACGGTGCGGATGAGCTCGAGGTTCTCGAACAGGCAGTCGCCGTCGTAGCCCCCGGCCTTCAGGAGCGTCGACCGGCGCACGCCGAGCGTCCCCGGGTAGTCGGCCGCGAAGGCGCGGTTCAGGAGCGTGCGGGCGGTGTCCCACCGGGCGTGCCACGGGCAGGGCTCGAAGTGGTTCTGGGGACGGACGACGTCCGCCGACTCGAGGAGCGACGCCATGCGGGCGAGCTCGGCCCCGCCGTAGCGCACGTCGTCGTCGGCCACCACG
>DATLFQ010000041.1:0-45666 GCA_035540915.1 Acidimicrobiales bacterium | reverse complement strand
CGGCACGGGCATGAGCCGCTACCGCGAGTTCGACCTGGAGGCGCCCGACTACGAGCCCATGCTGGGCTGGTCGTCCGACGCCGACGCCGAGACCGAGGATCTGGCCGCCTGGCTGGCCAACATCGGCACGCCCGCCGACCTTCCGACCGGCGGCGGCGAGGAGGAGGCCGGGTAGCGGGCGAAGGTGGCGAAGCTCCAGACCGGCGTCGGTCGCCGTGAGGGATGACCTCGGGGACAGGGGGCGGGTCGCAGCCTGGACCAGGCGGCCCGGAGCAGGGCGTCGATGGCGAGTTCGACGTCCGTCGTCGGCCATGACAAGGCAGTGTGCAAGGCGAAGCCGCACGACGGCGCCCGGCCCCGGTGGTCACCGTGTGGCGGCTCCGACCGACGCTGCTACGCTGGTCGGTCGGCCCGCAAGGGCCTGAGAGAGGAATCGGGTTGCCCACCATTGCCCAGCTGGTCCGGAAGGGCCGCGAGTCGAAGCTGACCAAGACCAAGACGCCGGCCCTGAAGGGCGCGCCCCAGCGGCGGGGGGTGTGCACCCGCGTCTACACGACCACCCCCAAGAAGCCGAACTCGGCGCTGCGCAAGGTGGCCCGAGTGCGGCTCACCAGCGGCACCGAGGTCACCGCCTACATCCCCGGCGTCGGGCACAACCTGCAGGAGCACTCCATTGTGCTGGTCCGTGGCGGCCGGGTGAAGGACCTCCCGGGGGTGCGCTACAAGATCATCCGCGGCACCCTCGACACCTCGGGCGTCCGTGACCGCAAGCAGGCCCGCAGCCGCTACGGCGCGAAGAAGGACTGAGCCGATGCCCCGCAAGGGTCCTGCGCCCCGCCGCGACCTCGTGCCCGACCCGGTGTACCGGTCGGCCATGGTCACCCAGCTGATCAACAAGGTGCTCAGCCGCGGCAAGCGGACGCTGGCCGAGCGCATCGTCTACGACGCACTCGAGATCGTGAAGGAAAAGAGCGGCGCCGAGCCGATCGCCACGCTGAAGCGGGCGGTCGACAACACCAAGCCGGCCCTCGAGGTCAAGAGCCGCAGGGTCGGCGGCGCCACCTACCAGGTGCCCGTCGAGGTCCGGCCCCGCCGCTCGACCACCCTGTCGGTTCGCTGGCTGGTCGGCTACTCCCGCCAACGGCGGGAGAAGACGATGGCCCAGCGCCTGGCCAACGAGCTGCTTGACGCCTCCAACGGCGTCGGCTCGGCCGTGAAGCGCCGCGAGGACATGCACAAGATGGCCGAGTCGAACAAGGCCTTCGCGCACTACCGCTGGTAAGTCGCCGGCCAAGCAGAGCTTGGCCGGCGAGCTAGAGGCGCTCCGGGCCGACCGGCGGAGCCGGATCGACCCTTCGCACAGAAAGCTTCTTCCATGCCTGCACCGCTGATCCGAGAATTCCCGCTGGCCCGGACCCGCAACATCGGGATCATGGCCCACATCGACGCGGGCAAGACGACCACGACGGAGCGGATCCTCTACTACACCGGCAAGAACTACAAGATCGGTGAGGTCCACGAGGGCGCCGCCACGATGGACTGGATGGTGCAGGAGCAGGAGCGCGGCATCACCATCACCTCTGCCGCCACCACGTGCAAGTGGAAGGACACCTGGATCAACATCATCGACACCCCGGGCCACGTCGACTTCACCGTCGAGGTGGAGCGGTCGCTGCGGGTGCTCGACGGTGCCGTGGCGGTGTTCGACGCGGTCGCCGGCGTCGAGCCCCAGACCGAGACGGTGTGGCGCCAGGCCAACAAGTACGGCGTCCCCCGCATCTGCTTCGTCAACAAGATGGACCGCATCGGCGCCGACTTCTCCCGGTCGGTGAACATGATCCGCGACCGTCTGGACGCCGTGCCCGCCGTCCTGCACGTTCCCATCGGCGCCGAGGGCGGCTTCAGGGGCATGGTCGACCTGATCGGCATGAAGGCGCTGATGTGGGACGAGACCTCCGCGCACGGCGAGGCGTGGTCGGTGGTCGACATTCCGGCGGACCTGGCCGACGACGCCGAGTTGGCTCGCGGCGAGCTGATCGACACCCTGTCCAACTACGCCGACGCCATCACCGAGAAGTTCCTGGGCGACGAGGAGATCACCGCCGACGACCTCCGGCGGGCGCTGCGGTCGGCCACCATCGGCAACCGCATCGTGCCGGTCCTGTGCGGGTCGGCCTTCAAGAACAAGGGCGTCCAGCCCATGCTCGACGCGGTGGTGGACTTCCTGCCCAGCCCGCTCGACCTCCCGCCCACCCACGGCATGGACGTCAAGAACACCGAGAAGCTGGAGCGGGAGGCGTCCGACAGCGAGCCGTTCTCCGCGCTGGCGTTCAAGATCATGAGCGACCCGCACGTCGGCAAGCTGACCTACTTCCGGGTCTACAGCGGCACCCTGCCCAAGGGCGGCGCCGTCCTGAACTCCAGCAAGGACCGCAAGGAGCGCGTCGGCCGCCTCCTGCAGATGCACGCCAACCACCGCGAGGACAAGGACGCCGTCTTCGCCGGGGACATCGTGGCGGCCGTCGGCCTCAAGCAGACGACCACCGGCGACACGCTCTGCGACCCCGACCACCCCATCGTGCTGGAGTCGCTGGAGTTCCCCGAGCCGGTGATCCACGTGGCCGTGGAGCCCAAGACCAAAGACGCCCAGGACAAGCTGTCCCGGGCCCTGCAGTCGCTCTCGGAGGAGGACCCGACGTTCCAGGTCCACAGCGACGAGGAGACCGGCCAGACCGTCATCGGCGGCATGGGCGAACTGCACCTGGAGGTGCTCGTCGACCGGATGCTGCGGGAGTTCAAGGTCGACGCCAACGTCGGGCGCCCCCAGGTGGCCTACCGCGAGACCATCTCCCAGGCCGTGCAGAAGGTCGAGATGCGCTACGTGCGCCAGACCGGCGGCCGGGGCCAGTACGGCCACGTGGTCATCAACCTGGAACCCACCGGCCCGGGCGGCGGCTACGAGTTCATCGACAAGATCACCGGCGGCGTGATCCCCAAGGAGTACATCCCGTCGGTCGACGCAGGCATCCAGGAGGCGCTCACCTCGGGCGTGCTGGCCGGGTACCCGATGGTCGACGTCCGGGTGACGCTGACGTTCGGCTCCTACCACGACGTCGACTCGTCGGAGATGGCGTTCAAGATCGCCGGCTCGATGGCGGTCAAGGAGGCGGCCCGCAAGGCGAAGCCCGTCCTGCTGGAGCCGGTGATGGCGGTCGAGGTGGTGACGCCCGACGAGTACATGGGCGAGGTCATTGGCGACCTGAACAGCCGGCGCGGCAAGGTCGAGGGCATGGAGCAGCGGGGCAGCACCCAGGTCATCAAGGCCCAGGTCGCGCTGGCCGAGATGTTCGGCTACGTTACGGACCTGCGGTCGCGAACCCAGGGACGGGCCACGTCGACCATGCAGTTCCACTCGTACCAGCAGGTGCCGGAGTCCATCGCCCGCGAGATCGTGGCCAGGGTTCGAGGCGAGTAAAGAGGAGCTATGGGAAAGAAGATCTTCGTCCGCGACAAGCCCCATCTCAACATCGGCACGATGGGCCACATCGACCACGGCAAGACCACGCTGACGGCTGCGATCACCAAGATCCTGACCGAGCGGGACACCTCCGGGAACAACAAGTTCTACGCCTTCGACCAGATCGACAAGGCGCCCGAGGAGAAGGCCCGCGGCATCACGATCAACATCGCCCACGTGGAGTACCAGACGCCGAACCGGCACTACGCGCACGTCGACATGCCGGGCCACGCCGACTACATCAAGAACATGATCACCGGCGCCGCCCAGGTGGACGGCGCCATCCTGGTGGTGTCGGCGGTCGACGGCCCCATGCCCCAGACCCGCGAGCACGTGCTGCTGGCCCGCCAGGTCGGCGTGCCCTCCATCGTGGTGGCGCTCAACAAGGCCGACATGGTCGACGACGAGGAGCTGCTGGACCTGGTCGAGCTGGAGGTGCGCGAGCTGCTCACCGAGTACGAGTTCCCCGGCGACGACACGCCGGTCGTGCGGGTGTCGGCCCTCAAGGGCCTGGAGGGCGACGAGGCCTGGACCGGCAAGATCCTCGAGCTGATGGAGGCGGTCGACACCTTCGTCCCCGAGCCCGAGCGCGACACCGACAAGCCGTTCCTGATGCCGGTCGAGGACGTGTTCACGATCCAGGGTCGCGGCACGGTGGCCACCGGCAAGGTGGAGCAGGGCGTCGTCAAGGTCGGCAACGAGGTGGAGATCGTCGGCCTGCGCAACACGGCCAAGACGGTGTGCACCGGCGTGGAGATGTTCAACAAGACCCTGGACGAGGGCCAGGCCGGCGACAACGTCGGCGTGCTGCTGCGAGGCACCAAGAAGGAGGAGGTCGAGCGCGGGCAGGTGCTGTGCAAGCCGGGCTCCATCACCCCTCACACCAACTTCGAGGCCAACGTCTACGTGCTGACCAATGCCGAGGGCGGGCGGCACAAGCCGTTCTTCAACAACTACCGGCCGCAGTTCTACTTCCGCACCACCGACGTCACCGGGTCGATCACCCTCGCCGAGGGCACCGAGATGGTGATGCCGGGCGACAACACCGTGATGACGGTGGAGCTGGGCAAGCCGATCGCCATGGACGAAGGCCTGCGCTTCGCCATCCGCGAGGGCGGCCGCACGGTCGGCGCCGGCCGCGTGACGAAGATTCTGAAGTAGGGGACGGGACGCCAGTGGCCGACGGCCAGAAGCAGAAGATCAGGATCAGGCTGAAGGCCTACGACCACGAGATCATCGATCAGTCGACGAAGAAGATCGTGGAGACGGTGCTGCGCACGCAGGCCAAGGTGCGCGGCCCGGTCCCCCTTCCGACCGAGACGAGCCGGTACACGGTGATCCGGTCGCCGCACAAGTACAAGGACAGCCGCGAGCACTTCGAGATGCGGGTCCACAAGCGGCTGATCGACATCGTCGAGCACAGCCCCAAGACGGTGGATTCGTTGCAGCGCCTGGACCTTCCCGCCGGCGTCGACATCGAGATCCGCATCCAGTAGGCTGTCCCGGCTGTTCCAACCGACGTCTGCGGCCGCCCATTCGGGGACGCCGCAGCGAATCCGAATCAGCGCTCCGCCCGGGGACCCGGTGCGGAGCGTTCGCGTGAGTGGCGAAAGGCTGCGTAAGCACAGGCATGGCCCGCAAGGCGATCATCGGTGAGAAGGTGGGCATGACCCAGATCTGGGATGACCAGAACCGTGCCGTGCCGGTGACCGTCGTGAAGGTCGCACCCCTGCGGGTGGTCCAGGTGAAGACGCCCGAGCGCGACGGCTACTCCGCCGTCCAGGTCACGTTCGGGTCGGTCAAAACCAGCCGGCTGACCAAGCCGGAAGCGGGCCACTTCGCCAAGGCCGGCGTCGAGCCGGGTGCCCGCCTGGTGGAGCTGCGCCTGGAGGACACCAACGGGTACAGCGTCGGCCAGGAACTGAAGGTGGACCTGCTGGCCGCCGGCGAGCGGGTCGACGTCACGGCGGTGAGCAAGGGCAAGGGCTTCGCCGGCGTGGTCAAGCGCCACAACTTCGCCGGGCAGGGCGCCTCCCACGGCAACCACAAGAAGCACCGCGCGCCGGGCTCGGTGGGCGCCTGCGCCACCCCGGCCCGCGTCTTCAAGGGCACGCGGATGGCCGGCCAGATGGGCAATCGTCAGGTGACGACGCTGAACCTCCAGGTGGTCGAGGCCGACGCCGAGCGCGACCTGCTGCTGGTCAAAGGCGCGGTGCCCGGCCCGCGCGGCGGGTTGGTGCTCATCCGCAACGCCGTCAAGGCCAAGCAGGTGACGTCGTGACCAGCGTCGCCGTCCGCCGGCCCGACGGGTCCGAGGCCGGTTCGGTCGACCTGGACGACGCCACCTTCGGCGTCCAGCCGAACGTCGCCGTGATGCACCAGGTCGTCACCGCCCAGCTGGCCGCCGCCCGCTCGGGCACGCAGTCCACCCTGACCCGGGCCGAGGTCCGCGGCGGCGGGGCCAAGCCCTGGCGCCAGAAGGGGACCGGTCGGGCGCGGCAGGGCTCCAGCCGGGCGCCGCACTGGACAGGAGGCGGCGTCGCCCTCGGTCCCAAGCCCCGCAGCTACGCGCAGAAGACCCCCAAGAAGATGGTGCAGCTGGCCCTGCGATCGGCCCTGTCCGACAGGGCGGCCGAGGGTCGGGTCGTGGTCGTCGAGGGCTGGGACTTCCCGGCCCCCTCGACCAAGGGCGCCCGAGCGGCGCTGACTGCGCTGGGCGTGACCGGCCGACTGCTGGTCGTGCTCGGGCCGGAGGACGAGGCGGCGGCCAAGTCGTTCCGCAACCTGCCCGACGTCCATCTCCTGCCGGCCACCGACCTCAACGCCTACGACGTCCTCCGGGCGGACTGGCTCGTCTTCACCCGGGCGACCCTGCCCGGCCGGCGAGGAGATGACGCATGAAGGACCCTCGCAGCGTCATCCTGCGGCCGGTCGTGTCGGAGAAGTCCTACGCACTGCTGGACGAGGGCGTGTACACGTTCCTCGTCCACCCGGACTCGAACAAGACCGAGATCCGCCAGGCGGTGGAGGCCATCTTCAACGTCAGGGTCACCAACGTGAACACCCTGAACCGCAAGGGCAAGCGCAAGCGCAACCGCCGCAAGGCGACCTTCGGCCAGCGGGCCGCCACCAAGCGGGCCATCGTCACGCTGGCCGGCGACGACCGCATCGAACTGTTCGAGAGCTAGGCGGGAACGAGAGAACATGCCGCTCCGCAAACGAAAGCCCACCAGCGCCGGCCGCCGCTTCCAGACCGTCTCGGACTTCTCCGAGATCACCAAGGACCGGCCCGAGCGCTCGCTCCTGGCCGCCAAGCCCGGCACCGGTGGCCGCAACGCGCACGGGCGCAAGACGGCCCGACACCGCGGCGGCGGCCACAAGCAGCAGTACCGGATGGTCGACTTCCGCCGGACCAAGGACGGCGTGCCGGCCAAGGTGGCGGCCATCGAGTACGACCCGAACCGCACCGCCCGCATCGCCCTGCTGCACTACCTCGACGGGGAGAAGCGCTACATCCTGGCCCCCGCCCGGGTGAAGGTGGGCGACCTCCTCCAGAGCGGGCAGGGCGCCGACATACGGCCCGGCAACGCCATGCCACTGCGCTTCATCCCGGTGGGTACCACGGTCCACTGCGTGGAGCTGAAGCCGGGCGCCGGCGGCAAGCTGGCCCGCGGCGCCGGCATGAGCGTCCAGCTGGTGGCCAAGGAGGGCGACCACGCCACCTTGCGCCTTCCCTCCACCGAGATGCGCCGGGTGCCGATCGACTGCCGCGGTACCATCGGCGAGGTCGGCAACGCCGAGTCCGAGCTGGTGAAGGTGGGCAAGGCCGGCCGCAACCGCTGGAAGGGCGTGCGCCCCCAGACCCGCGGCGTGGCCATGAACCCCGTCGACCACCCGCTGGGCGGCGGCGAGGGCAAGTCCTCGGGTGGCCGCCACCCCGTGTCCCCGTGGGGTCAGCCCGAGGGGCGCACCCGGGACACCACCAAGGAGTCGAGCAAGCTCATCGTCAGGCGACGCCGCACGCGCGGGTCGCGGAGGTAGCCGTGCCCCGTAGCTTGAAGAAGGGCCCGTTCGTCGACGACCACCTGTTGAAGAAGGTGGACGTGCTCAACTCGGCCGGCGAGAAGCGGGTGGTCAAGACGTGGTCGCGGCGGTCCACGATCATCCCCGACATGGTGGGACACACCATCGCCGTCCACGACGGTCGCAAGCACGTACCGGTCTACATCGTGGAGTCAATGGTCGGGCACAAGCTGGGAGAGTTCGCGCCGACCCGCACGTTCCGCTACCACGCCGGCCAGGAGCGGGGCGCGCGGCGATGACCGGGCCGAAGCTCAACGAGCGGCCGGGCACGAGGGCGGTGCTGCGCCACTGCCGCAGCTCGGCCTACAAGGTGCGACCGGTGCTCGACCTGATCCGGGGCAAGCAGGTGGCCGAGGCGGCCGAGATCCTGCAGTTCGCCGAGCGGGACGCCGCCACCATCGTCGGCAAGCTGCTGGCCTCGGCGGTCGCCAATGCGGAGAACAACGACGGCATGGATCCCGAGGAGCTGTACGTCTCGGCCTGCTTCGCCGACGAGGGCGCCACCATGAAGCGGTGGCGGCCCCGGGCGCGCGGCCGCGTCACCCGCATCCGCAAGCGCACCAGCCACGTCACCATCGTGGTGAGCCGGCTGCCCGACGAGCGCCTGGCCCGGGCCCGCGCCCGCCGCGCCGCCGAGACGACCGCCCGCCGGTCCCGCCGGGTGGCCGGTGGGCGCCAGGGCCGGCCGACCCGCCGGGACCAGCAGCAGCCGGGCACCGCCGCGCCGCCGCCCACCGCGGTCGAGCCCGCGCCTCCCGCTGCCGACGAGGTGGCGTCCGACGAGGTGGCGGTCGAGGACGCGCCGGCGCCCGGGACCGACGAGCCGCAGACTGAACAGGAGAAGCCCTGATGGGCCAGAAGGTCAACCCGTACGGGTTCCGACTCGGGGTCACGACCGACTGGAAGTCGCGGTGGTTCAACGACCGTGAGTACCAGAGCCAGGTCATCGAGGACTGGAAGATCCGCGACTACCTCACCAGCCAGCTCGAGCGGGCGGCCGTGAGCCGGATCGAGGTCGAGCGGACGCGCGACCGGCTGCGCATCGACCTGCACACGGCGCGCCCCGGCATCGTGATCGGCCGCCGCGGGGCCGAGGCCGACCGGCTCCGCACCTATCTGGCCAAGCTGACGAGCAACCCGCGGGTGCAGCTGAACATCCAGGAGATCAAGCAGCCCGAGCTCGACGCGGCCCTCATCGCCCAGGGCATCGCCGACCAGCTGGCCGGCCGGGTGAGCTTCCGGCGGGCCATGAAGCGGGCGGTGCAGACGGTCCAGAAGGCCGGCGCCCAGGGCATCCGGGTGCAGTGCTCGGGCCGGTTGGGCGGCTCCGAGATGGCCCGGCGCGAGGCCTACCGCGAGGGCCGCGTCCCGCTGCACACGCTGCGGGCCGACATCGACTACGGCTTCCGTGAGGCCAAGACCACCTTCGGTCGCATCGGCGTAAAGGTGTGGATCTACAAGGGCGACATCCTCCCCTACAAGGTCTCGTCCGAGGACAAGATCAGTCGTGAGGCGGCCATGGCCGTCGGCGAGACCTCCGGCCAGGGGCGGCCCCGGCGGATCATCTCGGCCGGTGGCGGGCGTCGACGCCCCGAGCAGGGCGAGCCGGGCACCGAGCTGCCCCCCGTCGACGAGCAGGCCGACGGCGCCCCCGAGGCGGCCGCGGCCAAGCCGATCATCCCCGAGGTCGATCCCGACATCGAGCGCCTGCTGGCCGAGGAGGAGGAGATCGAGCGCCGCACCCGCGACCCGCACGAGGCTCCCCACTTCCGAAGGGACCCCGACTGATGCTGATGCCGCGGAAGGTCCGGCACCGCAAGCAGCAGCGCGGGCGGCTCACCGGCGCCGCCAAGGGCGGCAGCGCGGTGTCGTTCGGCGACTTCGGGATCCAGGCCATGGAGCCAGGGTGGATCACCGCCCGCCAGATCGAGGCGGCCCGTATCGCGATGACGCGCCACGTCAAGCGCGGCGGCAAGGTCTGGATCCGCATCTTCCCCGACAAGCCGGTGACGGCCAAGCCGGCCGAGACCCGGATGGGTTCCGGCAAGGGCAACCCCGAGCACTGGGTGGCGGTGGTCAAGCCCGGCCGCGTCATGTTCGAGTTGGGCGGGGTGCCCGAGGAGCTGGCCCGGGCCGCCATGGAGCGGGCCATCCAGAAGCTGCCGATCGGCGCCAAGTTCGTTCGCCGCGCCGACCAGGAGGTGCAGATCTGATGGCCCGGTCCCGCACCAGCGAGCTTCGCGACACCACGCCCGAGGAGTTGGAGACACGCTTGGCCGAAACCCGCCAGGAGCTGTTCAACCTGCGCTTCCAACACGTCACCGGCCAGCTGGACAACTCGGCCCGCCTGGGCCAGCTCCGCCGCCAGGTGGCCCGCATCAACACCATGCTGCGTGAGCGAGAGATCGCCGCCGCCGAGGCGGCCGCCGCCGGCGCGGGCAAGGAGGCAGGCAATGTCTGATGTGGCACCCGAGCCGGTGGTGCGGGCCCGGCGCAAGCAGCGCGAGGGCACCGTGGTGTCCGACGGCATGGACAAGACGGTGGTCGTGGCCGTCGTCGAGCGCGTCCGCCACCGCCGCTACGCCAAGACGGTGCAGCGCACCAAGCGCCTGTACGTGCACGACGAGGCCAACGACGTCCGCACCGGCGACCGGGTGCGGGTGGAGGAGACGCGGCCGCTGTCCAAGCTGAAGCGCTGGCGGGTCGTGGAAGTCGTCGAGCGGGCCCGATGATCCAGCAGGAGTCCCGCCTGCGGGTGGCCGACAACTCCGGCGCCAAGGTCGTCCTGTGCATCAAGGTGCTCGGGGGGTCGAGGCGGCGCTACGCGTCCATCGGCGACGTCTTCGTGGCGACGGTGAAGGACGCCATCCCCGGCGCCGCCGTCAAGAAGGGCGACGTGGTCAAGTGCGTCGTGGTCCGGACCAAGAAGGAGAAGCGCCGGCCCGACGGCAGCTACATCCGCTTCGACGAGAACGCCGCCGTGCTGATCAACGAGGCGCAGCAGCCTCGCGGGACCCGCATCTTCGGGCCGGTCGGGCGCGAGCTGCGGGACAAGAAGTTCATGCGCATCATCTCGCTGGCCCCCGAGGTCCTGTGATGTGGAGGGTCCTGTGAAGCTGAAGAAGGGCGACCGGGTGCGGGTCCGAGCCGGCAAGGACCGGGGCAAGACCGGCGAGATCAGCCGCGTCCTCCCGAAGGAGAACAAGGTGATCGTCGACGGGGTGAACGTGGCAAAGCGCCATCAGCGGGCCACCCGCGCCACCATGCAGGGCGGCATCATCGACAAGGACATGCCCCTGCCGGCGTCGGCCGTCGCCATCGTGTGCCCGTCGTGCGGCCCCACCCGGATCGGCTTCCGATTCGACGAGGTCGGGCCCGACCGGCGCAAGGTGCGCGTCTGCAGGAAGTGCGGAGGCGACCTGTGACCGTGACCGAGCAGCCGAGCACCGAGCAGCCCGCCCGTCAGCGGCCGCGGCTGAAGCAGCGCTACGACGGCGAGATCCGGGCCCAGCTCCAGGAGCGGCTCGGCCTGGCCAACGTCATGCAGGTGCCGCGCTTCGAGAAGGTCGTCGTCAACATGGGGGTCGGCAAGGCCACCCAGCAGGCGTCGTTGCTGGAAGGGGCGGTCAAGGACCTCACGATCATCTGCGGCCAGAAGCCGCTGGTGACCAAGGCGAAGAAGTCGATCGCCGGCTTCAAGCTGCGCGAGGGGGTGCCCATCGGCGCCAAGGTCACCCTACGGGGCGACCGGATGTGGGAGTTCCTGGACCGGCTGATCAGCCTGGCCATCCCCCGGATCCGCGACTTCCGCGGCCTCCCGGCGGACGCCTTCGACGGGCGGGGCAACTACACCTTCGGCGTCACCGAGCAGCTGATCTTCCCCGAGATCGACTACGACAAGGTCGACGCCCCCCGCGGCATGGACATCACGGTCGTGACCACGGCCCGGAGCAACGCCGAGGGCAAGGCCCTTCTCGAGGCGTTCGGCTTCCCCTTCAAGCGAGACACGACATCTGGAGGATCGCAGTAGTGGCGAAGAAGGCGCTCGTCGAGAAGCAGCAGCGCAAGCCCAAGTACAAGGTGCGGGCCTACACGCGCTGCCGCCGCTGCGGTCGGCCCAAGGCTGTCTTCCGCAAGTTCGGGCTGTGCCGGATCTGCCTGCGCGAGCTGGCCCACGCCGGCGAGCTGCCCGGCGTGACGAAGGCGAGCTGGTGACCCCATGACCATGACCGACCCCATCGCCGACATGCTGACTCGTGTCCGCAATGCCAACACCGCCATGCACGACACCGTGAAGATGCCGTCCTCCAAGTTGAAGGAGGCCCTCGCCGCCATCCTGCTGCGGGAGGGCTACATCGAGGGCTTCGAGGCGCAGGACGACCCGGGCCGCCCGGGCCGGGTGCTGGAGATCAGGATGAAGTACTCGCCCGAGCGGGCCCGTACCATCTCGGGGATCCGGCGCATCTCCAAGCCGGGCCTGCGGGTGTACACCAAGGCCGACAAGCTGCCCCGGGTGCTCGGCGGCCTGGGCGTGGCCGTGCTGTCCACGAGCCAGGGCCTCATGACCGACCGCGAGGCCCGCAAGAACCGCGTCGGCGGCGAGATCCTTTGTTACGTCTGGTGAGCTGGAGCGACGATGTCGAGAATCGGTAGGTCCCCCATCCCGGTGCCGGCGGGCGTCGACGTGGTCGTCGACGGCCGGCAGGTGACGGTGCGCGGGCCCAAGGGCACCCTGGCGCGGGAGTTGCCCGGCGACATCACCGTCCGGCAGGAAGGCGACACCCTGCTGGTCGAGCGGCCCGACGACCAGCGCCACAACCGCGCCCTGCACGGGCTGACGCGGTCGCTGGTGCACAACATGGTGGTGGGCGTGACGACCGGGTTCTCGAAGGAGCTCGAGATCCACGGCGTCGGCTACCGGGCCACGGCCTCGGGCCCCGGCCGCATCGACCTGGCCCTCGGGTTCAGCCACGGCGTGCCGTTCGACGCGCCCCCCGGCATCGACTTCGAGGTGCCCGTGCCGACCCGGATCACCGTCCGGGGCATCGACAAGGAGCTGGTGGGCCAGGTGGCCGCCAACATCCGCAAGATCCGCAAGCCCGAGCCGTACAAGGGCAAGGGCGTGCGCTACGCGGGCGAGCGGGTCCTCCGCAAGGCCGGGAAGGCGGCGAAGTGAGGACCGAACAGTGACGACGCCGGGCAGAGTCCACGTCCTGCGCAAGCGCCGGCACCGCCGGGTGCGCCGCAAGGTGGCCGGCACCGCGGCCCGGCCGCGCCTGGCCGTGTTCCGCTCGAACCGGCACATGGTGGCCCAGGTCATCGACGACGCCAGCGGTCGCACGCTGGCGGCCGCGTCCACCGTCGAGCCGGACCTGCGGGCGGGTGCCACCGGCAACGCCGAGGCGGCCGCGGCCGTCGGGCGGCTGGTGGCCGAGCGGGCCCGGGCGGCCGGAGTGACGGCGGTGGTGTTCGACCGGGGCGGCTTCGCCTACCACGGGCGGGTGGCAGCGGTGGCTGATGCCGCCCGCCAGGCCGGCCTCGAGTTCTGAGCCGAGGAGCACAGGAGACCATGGCAGACAACCAGTTCGAAGAGCGGCCCATCGGGCGCCCCAACCGGGTGGCCAAGGTGGTCAAGGGTGGGCGGCGCTTCTCGTTCGCCGCGCTGATGGTGGTGGGCGACGGCTCGGGCAAGGTCGGCCTCGGCTACGGCAAGGCCAAGGAAGTGGCGCTGGCCATGCAGAAGGCGGCCGACGACGCCCGCAAGAACGTCTTCACCGTCCCCCTGGCCGGCTCCACCATCGTGCATCCGGTGATCGGCGAGGCCGGTGCCGGCCGGGTGCTGCTCAAGCCGGCCGCCCCGGGCACCGGCGTCATCGCCGGGGGCGCCGCGCGCATCATCCTGGAGGCCGCCGGAATCCACGACGTGCTGGCCAAGTCGCTGGGCTCGTCCAACGCCGTCAACGTGGCCCACGCCACCATCGCCGGCCTGAAGGCGCTGAAGTCGCCCGACGACGTGGCCCGGCTCCGCGGCAAGTCGGCCGAAGAGGTCACGCCGGCCGGCGTCCTGACCGCCTGGCGGGCCACCCATCGCGGCCCGCACGTGCCCCAGGAAGTGGCCTAGGTGCCCGGCAGCCTGCGGGTCACCCAGACCCGCTCGGGCATCGGCACCAAGCCCAAGCACCGCGGCACGCTGCGGGCGCTGGGCCTGGGCCGCATCGGCAAGGTCAACACCCTCCCCGACCGGCCGGAGATCCGCGGCATGATCGCCCGCGTGCCCCACCTGGTCACGGTGGAGGAGACGCCGGCGTCGGCGTCCGAAGGAGGCGACGCATGAAGCTCCACGACCTCAAGCCGGCCCCCGGCTCCACCCGCAGCCGTCGCCGCGTGGGCCGCGGCATCGCCGGCAAGGGCGGCAAGACGGCCGGGCGCGGCACCAAAGGCCAGGCGGCGCGCGGCTCGATCAAGCCGGGCTTCGAGGGCGGCCAGCTGCCGCTCAAGCAGCGCATCCCGAAGCTGAAGGGCTTCAAGAACCCGTTCCGAGTCGAGTACGCCGTGGTCAACCTGGACACGCTGGCCGACTTCCCGGGCGACGAGGTGACCCCCGAGACGCTGCGGGCCCGCGGGCTGGTCCACAAGCACGGCCTCGTGAAGGTGCTGGGCCGGGGTGAGGTCGACCGCCCGCTGCAGGTCCGGACCCATGCCGTCTCCCGGTCGGCGGAGGCCGCCATCACGGCGGCCGGCGGTAGCGTGGAACTCATCCCACCCCCCTTCGGCCACGGCCGCCCACCCGCCAAGGGCAACGCGCTCACCAATCGCTGAGCACCCCGACCGGACGCGCAGGAGCTCCACCCCATGCTGGGAAACCTCAAGAACATGTTCAAGGTTCCGGACCTCCGGAACAAGATCCTGTTCACCCTGCTGATCATCGCCCTGTACCGCTTCGGCGCCCACATCCCGGTGCCGGGCATCGACTTCGCCGCCGTGCAGCGGCTCGAGGACAGCGCCCGGGAAGGTGGCGTGCTCGGGTTCCTCAGCCTCTTCTCGGGCGGCGCGCTCACCCGCTTCGCCGTCTTCGGGCTGGGCATCATGCCCTACATCACCAGCTCGATCATCGTCCAGCTGCTGGGCGTGGTGATCCCCAAGCTGGAGCAGTGGCGCAAGGAGGGCCCGACCGGGCAGCGCAAGATCACCCAGACCACCCGCTACCTCACGGTGGCCCTGGCCATCATGCAGTCGACCGGCCTGGCCTTCGTGTTCCACAACAACGCCAGCAGCCTCGGCATCAGCGGGGACATCGATTTGATCCCCAGCTTCAACGCGCCCCGCGTGCTGCTCATCGTGCTGTCCATGACGGCAGGGACCGCCTTCGTCATGTGGCTGGGCGAGCTGATCACCGCCCGGGGCATCGGCCAGGGCATGTCCATCCTCATCTTCGCGAGCGTGGTGTCCGGCCTGCCGGCGGCCGGTGCTGCTGTCCGGGCGGAGGGCGGCAACGGCAAGTTCGCGGTGCTGATGGTCCTCACCCTGGCCATCCTCGTCGCCATCGTGTTCATCGAGCAGGGACAGCGCCGCATCCCGGTGCAGTTCGCCAAGCGAGTGGTGGGGCGGCGCCAGTTCGGCGGCCAGAGCAACTACATCCCGCTGAAGGTCAACCAGTCGGGCATCATCCCGATCATCTTCGCCAGCTCGGTGCTGTACTTCCCGGTCCTACTGTCGAACGTGGTGCCGTGGAACGGGGTCCGCAGCTTCATCGACAACAACCTCATCGAGCCGACCAGCCTCACCTACATCGTGCTGTACGGCTTGCTGATCGTGATGTTCGCCTACTTCTACACGGCCATCGCGTTCGACCCCCACCAGCAGGCCGACATCATCCGCAAGCAGGGCGGCTACATCCCCGGCATCCGGCCAGGGCTGCCGACCGAGCGCCACCTGGCGGCCATCCTGAACCGGATCACCCTCCCCGGGTCGCTGTTCCTGGCATTCGTCGCCCTCCTGCCCTCCATCCTGCTGGCGGTGTGGAACATCGACAGCTTCGCGTTCGCCGGCACCACCCTGCTCATCGCCGTGGGCGTGGCGCTGGAGACGATGAAGCAGATCGACAGCCAGTTGATGATGCGGAACTACGAGGGCTTCTTGAAGTGATGCCTCGCCGCCCCGGCACGGGTCATTGACCGGTGCGGCCCGGCGTCCGGCTCGTCATCCTGGGCAAGCAAGGGGCCGGGAAAGGTACCCAGTGCGTACGGCTGGCCGCCCACTACCAGGTCCCGCACATCTCCACGGGGGACATGTTCCGTGCCGTCCAGAAGTCCGGCACCGACCTGGCCGAGCGGCTGGCCAAGTTCATGCGGGCCGGTGAGCTCATTCCCGACGACCTCGTGATCGACGTCGTGGCCCAGCGCCTCTCCGGCCCCGACGCCACCAGGGGCTTCATCCTGGACGGCTTCCCGCGCACGGCGGCCCAGGCCGAGGGGCTGGCCGAATTGCTGGCTCCCGAGGAGCTGGACCTCTGCCTCGATCTCGAGGTGGACACCGACGTGGTGCTGGCCCGGCTCTCCAAGCGGCGGGTCTGCGAAAGCTGCGCGGCGGTCTACAGCCTGGAGCAGCCGCCGGCCGTCGACTGGACCTGCGACGTGTGCGGCGGTCGGGTGGTCCAGCGTGAGGACGACACCGAAGCGGCCATCTGGCGCCGGCTGGAGCTGTACGAGCGGGAGACCGCCCCGCTGGTCGCCTGGTACCTGGAGCGGGACAAGCTGGTGGTCGTGGACGGGGCCGGATCGCTCGACACGGTGACGGCGCGGTTGGTGCGCGCCATCGACGGCCGCCTCGGCGCCCGCCGGGGCTGAGGCGGCGCGGGATGCGGCGCAGCGGCGAGGAGATCGCCAAGATGCGGCGGGCCGGCCGGGTGGTGGCCGAGATGCACGAGCGCACCCGCCAGGCAGCCCGGCCCGGCGTCACCACTGCGCAGCTCGACCGGGTGGCCCGCGAGGTGCTGGAGCGGCGTAACGCCCGGTCCAACTTCTTGAACTACCACGGCTTCCCGGCGGTGATCTGCACCTCGCCCAACGACATGATCGTCCACGGGATACCCGGGAGCTACGTGCTGCGGGACGGCGACATCGTCTCCATCGACTGCGGCGCCATCATCGAGGGTTACCACGGCGACGCCGCGTTCACCATGCCGGTCGGCGACGTCGATCCCGAGGCCCTCCGGCTCATCGAGGTCACCGAGCAGAGCCTGTGGGCCGGCATCGGGCAGATGGTGGACGGCAACCGCCTGACCGACATCGGCGCCGCCGTCCAGGCCGTCGCCGAGGCGGCCGGATACTCGGTGGTGCGCGAGTACGTCGGCCACGCCATCGGCACCGCCATGCACGAGGAGCCCCAAGTGCCCAACTACGGCCCGGGTGGCAAGGGCCCCAAGCTGCGGCCGGGCATGGTCTTCGCCGTCGAGCCGATGATCAACCTGGGCGGCGCCGGCACCCGGGTCCTCGACGACGGCTGGAGCGTCGTGACCGCCGACGGCAGCCTCTCCGCCCACGCCGAGCACACCATCGCCATCACCGACAACGGCCCCGAGGTGCTGACCCTGCCGTAGTGCCGGTGGCGAACGTCCGTCGGCACGCTCCTGTCGGACCGGTCGGGAGTACGACCGGTAGGGGCGCAGGCCGCCGGGGCACCGACCCATTCGGGGGCGGACGAGGTCAGCGTCGAAGCTCGCCTGTTGCGTCAGGCGCCCGTCGACCGGAGACCGCGCCCATCGCCCCACGCGGTTCGTCGGTCTCATCCCCGCCGGGCGTGGAGCAGCGCTTCGACGGCGCCCCGCCGACCGGGCACCGGTGACGGCATCGTCGCCCGCACCGCCCAGCCAGCTGCTGCCACGCCGGCGGCGGCACGGCGCACCGCTTCCGCGACCGCGGCCGGATCGGTCGGCGGCGCCGGCAGGCGCAGCTCGAACATGGGCTTGACCAGCGCCACCAGGTCGGCGCCCGGTGCCACCGCCACGCGGTCGCCCAACTGGCCGACCGCTTCGGCCAACGCCAGGTAGGACAGGTCGAGGGTCACCACCTCGACCGGATCGGGGACGAGCGCGGTGCTCAACTGGCCGAGGTTGGTGCCCTCCAGGTTGACGACCCGGGGATGCTGGTGCAGGGAGCCGAGCAGCTGGCCGTGACCGGCGTCCACCGCGTAGACGAGCCGGGCGCCGGCGGCCAGCAGCACCCGGGTGAACCCGCCGGCCGCTGCGCCGGCGTCCAGCGCCACCCGGCCACCCACGGTGACCTCGAAGCGGGCCAGCGCGGCGGCGAGCTTGGCCTCGCCGCGAAGCGGGGCGTCGGGGTCCCGGACCACGATGGCGGCGTCGCGGCGGACCAGGGCGGCCGGGTTGTCGACGAAGCGGCCGTCGACCATGACCCGCCCGGCGGCGACGGCGCCGGCCGCGTCGTCCAGCTCCGGCCGGCGGCGGGCCAGCTCGTCGGCCAGGCGGCGCCGGAGTGGTCGGGGCGGTCGGGGCGGCACGCCCCCGAGTCTTCCCGGCTGCGGGTTTCGCTGCTGGCGCCGGCGCGCTAGGATCTTTCGTCGGCCCAGCGCGCCTTGGCGCGAGAAGTGCGCGGCCTCAGCATCAGCGTTTTCGCCAGCCAGGAGTCCACCTGCCCAAACCCAAGGAAGATGCGATCCTCCTCGAGGGGACCGTCGTCGAGTCGCTCCCGAACGCAGTGTTCCGCGTCGAGTTGGACAACGATCGCGGCCCCAAGCACGAGGTCCTGGCCCACAGCTCCGGGAAGATGCGCATGCACCGTATCCGCATCCTGCCCGGGGACCGGGTGCAGGTCGAGATCACGCCCTACGACCTCAGCCGGGGTCGCATCACCTACCGGTACAAGTAAGCGAAGGTTCGCCAGTGAAGGTCCGGCCCAGCGTCAAGACGATGTGTGAGAAGTGCAAGGTGATCCGCCGGCACGGGCGCGTCATGGTCATCTGCACCAACCCCCGCCACAAGCAGCGGCAGGGCTAGGACAGGGAGGAACGACAGACCATGGCTCGCGTCGCCGGGGTGGACATCCCACGGGAGAAGCGGCTGGAGATCTCGCTCACCTACATCTTCGGGGTGGGCCGGACGACGGCCCGCCAGGTGTGCCAGCAGACCGGGATCAACCTCGACACCCGGGTGCGGGACCTCACCGACGAGGAGGTCGCCCGGCTCCGGGCGTGGATCGACGAGAACCTGAAGGTCGAGGGCGATCTCCGCCGGGACATCCAGCAGGACATCAAGCGCAAGATGGAGATCGGCTCCTACCAGGGCATCCGCCACCGCCGGGGCCTGCCGGTCCGCGGCCAGCGGACGCACACCAACGCCCGCACCCGAAAAGGCCCGAAGAAGACGGTCGCCGGAAAGAAGAAGGTCCGCAAGTAATGGCCAAGCCCAAGCCCGGAGGACGGCGGCCCCGCCGCAAAGAGCGCAAGAACGTCACGATCGGTGTGGCCCACATCAAGAGCTCGTTCAACAACACGATCGTGTCCATCTCCGACATGGAGGGCAACGTCATCGCCTGGGCGTCGGCCGGCAACGTCGGCTTCAAGGGGTCCCGCAAGTCCACGCCCTTCGCTGCCCAGCTGGCCGCCGAGGCCTGCGCCCGGCGGGCCATGGAGCACGGCATGCGCCGGGTCGACGTCCTCGTGAAGGGCCCGGGCTCGGGCCGGGAGACGGCCATCCGGTCCCTGCAGAACACCGGCCTGGAGGTCTCGGGCATCAAGGACGTCACCCCGGTACCGCACAACGGCTGCCGCCCCAAGAAGCGGCGGCGCGTCTGATGGCCCGCTACACCGGCCCCGTCTGCCGCCTGTGCCGCCGGGAGAAGATGAAGCTGTTTCTCAAGGGCCCCAAGTGCGACTCGATGAAGTGCCCGATCGAGCGCCGGCCCTACCCGCCCGGCGAGCACGGTCGGGACCGCATGCGCCAGGGCTCGGAGTACCTGAACCAGCTGCGCGAGAAGCAGAAGGCCCGGCGCATCTACGGCGTGCTGGAGGCCCAGTTCGCCCGCCTCTACGAGGAGGCCAACCGCCAGCAGGGAATCACCGGCGAGAACCTCCTGCGCATGCTCGAGCAGCGGCTGGACAACGTGGTCTACCGGGCCGGCTGGGGCGCCAGCCGCAACCAGGCCCGCCAGCTGGTGCGCCACGGCCACGTCACGGTCAACGGCAAGCGGGTCGACATCCCCAGCTACCGGGTGCGACCCGGCCAGGTGGTGGCGCTCAAGGAGCGTTCGCGCTCGCTCATCGTCGTCCGCCACAACGTCGACACGTTGGACCGCCAGGTGCCGCCCTGGCTGGAGGCCGGTGACGAGGGCTACCAGGTCACCGTGCGGGACCTCCCGCGCCGCGAGCACATCGACGTGCCGGTGCGCGAGCAGCTCATCGTCGAGCTGTACTCCAAGTAGCACTATTTCCGTAAGGACCCGTGGCGCGGAGGGGCTGCCTCCCGCCAGAAGGAGTTGCATGCTGATTATCCAGCGCCCCAGCGTCGAACCCGTCGACGAAGCCGACGGCCACCGCCAGCGGTTCGCCATCGGCCCCCTCGAGCCGGGGTTCGGCCACACCCTGGGCAATTCGCTGCGCCGGGTCCTGCTTTCGTCGATCCCCGGCGCCGCCATCACCCAGGTGCGCTTCGACGACGCCCTCCACGAGTTCACCACCCTTCCCGGGGTCAAGGAGGACGTGACCGACCTCATCTTGAACCTCAAGGACCTGGTGCTGTCGAGCCAGTCCGACGAGTCCGTCGTTTTGCGCATCGACGCCCGGGGCCCGGGAGCGGTGACGGCCCGTGACATCCAGCCGTCCAACGACGTCGAGGTGCTCAACCCCGAGCTGCACATCGCCACTCTGAACGGCAAGGGCCGCCTGGCCGTCGACCTCACCGTCGAGCGGGGCCGGGGCTACGTCTCGGCCGACCGCAACAAGAAGTCCACGACCATCGGCGTGCTGCCAATCGACTCCATCTTCTCGCCTGTTCGCCGGGTGTCCTTCACGGTCGAGCCGACCCGGGTCGAGATGTCCACCAACTACGACCGCCTGGTCATGGACATCGAGACCGACGGGTCCATCTCGCCGCGCGAGGCGCTGGCCTCGGCCGGCGACACCTTGCGGTCGCTGGTCGGCCTGGTGGCCGACATGAGCGAGGCTCCGCAGGGCCTGGAGCTGGGCGACGTCAGCGCCACCACCAGCGGCTCGCCCGACCTGGACCTGCCCATCGAGGACCTGGACCTGTCCGAGCGGCCCCGCAACTGCTTGAAGCGGGCGCAGGTCAACACGATCGGCGAGCTGGTCGACAAGACCATCGACGACCTGCTGGCCATCACCAACTTCGGCCAGAAGTCGCTCGACGAGGTCCTGCTGAAGCTCGACGAGCGCGGGCTCAGCCTGCGGACCAAGGGGATCTGACATGCCGGCCACGCCGAAGAAGGGCGCCCGCTTCGGCGGGAGCGCCTCGCATCAGAAGGCCATGATGGGCAACCTGGTGGCCTCGCTCATCGCCGCCGAGGGCATGGTCACGACCGAGGCCAAGGCCAAGGCGCTCCGCCCGGTGGTGGAGAAGGTCATCACCAAGGCCAAGAAGGGCGGCGTGCACCGCCACCGCCAGGTGGTGGCGTTCCTCCGGGACAAGGACATGGCCCACAAGCTCTTCGACGAGATCGGCCCCCGGTACTCCGAGCGGTCCGGCGGCTACACCCGCATCCTGAAGCTGGGCCCCCGCCACGGCGACAACGCGCCGATGGCCCGCATCGAACTGGTGTAGGACAGCTGACGCTGTTCGACCAGGAGCCCGAGGCTTCTGGGGCCGGGCCCCCCGCCGGAGGGTCCCGGGTGCGACTGCTCGTGGCGTACGACGGGCGCGGGTTCCATGGCTTCGCCGCGAACGCCGGCGTGCGCACGGTCGGGGGCACCCTGGCCGAGGCGGTCGGGCGGGTCCTCGGCCACCCCGTGCGCCTGGTGTGCGCCGGGCGGACCGACACGGGCGTCCACGCCTGGGGCCAGGTGGTCCACTTCGACACGCCGGCCGCCGAGGTCGACCTGGACGGCCTGCAGCGGTCGGTCAACGCCATGCTGCGCCCGTCCGTCGTCGTGCGGGCCGCCGAGACGGTTGCGCCCGGTTTCGACGCCCGCCGCTCGGCGACCGGTCGCCTCTACCGCTACGGCGTCCTCAACCGGCCGGTCCCCGACCCGTTCCTGGCCGCCACCACCTGGCACGTCGAGCACCCGCTCGACCTGGGCTCCATGCAGCTGGCCTGCGACCCGCTGATCGGCGAGCACGACTGGTCGTCGTTCTGCCGGCGGCCGCCCGGCCCCGACCCCTCGCTGGTGCGGGTGGTCCGGCGGGCCGGCTGGGCCGAGGTGGAACCTGGCCTCCTGCGGTTCGAGATCGAGGCCTCCGCGTTCTGCCATCAGATGGTGCGTTCGGTCGTCGGGCTGCTGGTGGCCGTCGGCCGGGGGCGGGTGCGGGCCGGGGAGGTGGCGTCGATCGTCCGTGCGCGCGACCGGGCCGGCGTGCCCGGCCCGGCACCGCCCCACGGCCTGTGCCTGTGGTCGGTGAGCTACGCCGGCGACGCCCCGGTTGCCGGGCCTGTCGCCACGCCGTATCCTTGACAGCCGCGCTCCGGCGCGGTCCGCCGAGACGAAGGTTCCCCCGTGCGCACGTTCTCCCCGAAGCCCGCCGACATCCGCCGCGTCTGGCACGTCGTCGACGCCGACACCATGGTGCTCGGCCGGCTGGCCTCGGAGGTGGCCCGGGTGCTGCGGGGCAAGCACAAGCCGATCTTCGCCCCCCACGTGGACACCGGCGACCACGTGGTCGTCGTCAACGCCGCCAAGGTCGTGATGACCGCCGACAAGGCGTCCACCAAGTTCGCCTACCGCCACTCGGGCTACCCGGGAGGCTTGCGCCGTGAGGCCTACTCCGACCTGCTGGCCACCAGGCCCGAGGAGGCGGTGCGCAGAGCGGTGCGGGGCATGCTGCCCCGGGGCACGCTCGGGCGCCAGATGCTCAAGAAGCTGAAGGTCTACGCCGGTCCGGAGCACCCCCACTCGGCGCAGCGACCCCAGCCCCTCGCCCTCCCCTCCGCCCAGCGGCCGTCGTAGCGGTCCCCGGAAGAACGAAGACACCATGCCCAAGCCGCTCCAGCAGTCCACCGGCCGCCGCAAGCGGGCCGTTGCCCGCGTCCGGGTCCGCCCCGGCACCGGCACGGTCACCATCAACCGCCGGCCGATCGACGCCTACTTCCCCTCGGCGACCCAGCGGATGCTGGCCACCGAGCCGCTGCGGCTCACCAACACGGCCGAGGGCTACGACGTGGACGCCACGCTCGACGGGGGCGGCATCTCGGGCCAGGCGGGCGCCCTGCGCCTCGGGCTGGCCCGGGCGCTGGCCGAGCTCGACCCCGAGCAGCGCACGCCCCTCAAGCGGGCCGGCCTGCTCACCCGCGACGCCCGCGAGAAGGAGAGCAAGAAGTACGGCCTGAAGAAGGCCCGCAAGGCGCCCCAGTACTCCAAGCGCTGAGCCGGTGGCGGTGCCCCGGTTCGGCACCGACGGCATCCGCGGTGTCGCCAACGTCGACCTGACGCCCGAGGTGGCGCTCGCCCTCGGCCGGGCCGTGGCCCGGGTGCTGGGCATCCGCGGGTTCCTGGTCGGGCGTGACCCCCGGGCGTCGGGGCCCATGCTGCAGGCGGCGCTGTCGGCCGGGTTGGCGGCCGAAGGGGCGCCGGTCGTCGACGTCGGCGTCCTGCCCACCCCCGGGGTGGCTTTCGCGTCCCGGGCCCGCCAGGTCCCGGCGGCCGTGGTGTCGGCCTCGCACAACGCTTTCTCGGACAACGGGATCAAGCTGTTCGCGGCCGGCGGCTACAAGCTCGACGACGAGACCGAGGCGGCCATCGAGCGCGAACTTCAGTCGCTCCTCGAAGGCGACCGCCCACGCTCGGGGACGGCGTCGGTCGGCGCGCTCTGGCCCGCCGACTGGGTCGTGCCCGCCTACCTCGAGCACCTGGCGAGGTCTCTGGAGGGCCGGCGGCTGGACGGGCTGCGCGTGGTGCTCGACTGCGCCAACGGCGCCGCCTCGGCGGTCGCGCCGCCGGTGTTCTCCGATCTGGGTGCGACGGTCCACGTGATCGCCGACGAGCCCGACGGGACGAACATCAACGTGAAGTGCGGCTCGACGCATCCCGAGGCGTTGGCGGCGGCGGTCGTGCAGACCGGTGCCGACGTCGGCCTGGCCTTCGACGGCGATGCCGACCGGGTCCTGGCCGTCGACGCCGCCGGCGAGCTGGTCGACGGCGACCAGCTGTTGGGCATGCTGGCTCGCGACCGGCACGCCCGGGGCCTGCTGGCCGAGGGCACCGTGGTGATCACCGTGATGGCCAACCTGGGGTTGCGGCAGGCGCTGATGTCGGCCGCCATCTCGCCCCTGGAGGTCGAGGTCGGCGACCGCCATGTCCTGGAGGCGCTCGACCTGGGCGGGTACTCGCTCGGCGGCGAGCAGTCGGGCCACCTCATCTTCTTCGACCTGGCCACGACGGGCGACGGACTCCTCACGGGGCTGCAGGTGCTCGACCTCATGGTGCGCTCGGGCCGTCCCCTGGCGCAGCTGGCCGCAGAGGCCATGACCCGGGTGCCGCAGATCCTGCGCAACGTGGCGGTGCCGGCTCGGGCGGCCGAGGTGGTCGCCGCCGTGCGGTGGGCCGAGGCGGAGGAGGACGCCCTGCTCGGCGACGACGGCCGCGTGCTGGTCCGGCCCAGCGGCACCGAGCCGGTGGTGCGGGTGATGGTCGAGGCCTTCGACGAGAAGCGGGCCCTCGAGGCGGCCGACCGGTTGGTCGAGGAGATCGAGCGGGCGGCCCGGTCGGTAGCCGGGCGCCGACCCGGGCCGAAGTAGGCTCCGTCCGCCCATGTGCGGCATCGTCGCCATCGTGCGCCGGCCCAGCCGGCGCCCCCCACCGCCTGCCGCCGAGGTACTCGCCGGGCTGGAGGCGGTCGCCGCCGCCGACCCCGCATCGCTCGATGCCACCGCCGAGGCGCTGGAGGCGTCGGCCCGGCTGTTGAACGGCGTGCCGGGCCTGCTGGCCCTGATCGCAGAGCCGGCGCTGGCGGCGGCCGTGGACGGCCGGGCGGCGGCCGTCGACCGGTCGGTCGCCGAGCTGGAGGCGGCACTGGACAGCGGGAGCCTTCGCCCGGACGCCGCAGGGCTCGAGGCGCTCAACGCGAGCCTGGTGCGGGTCAAGGACGCCCTGTGGGCAATCCGCCGGGACCGCCTGGGCCACGCCCGGGCCGTCGCCGAGCTGGCCGGTCCGGCGGCCGGCCCGGCGGCGCTCGCCGGGTACTCCTCGGTCCAGTCGGCCCTGTCGGCTCTCGACCGCCTGGAGGTGCGGGGCCGGGACTCGGCCGGCATCCATGTCCTGGTCGACGGCCATGAGCTCGATCTGGACGAGCCGGAGGTGGCGGCCCTGCTCCGGTCACGGGCCGCCGACCGCCTCTTCGGCTCGATGGCGGTGCGGTGCCCGGCCGGGCGCCTCGCCTTCGTGTACAAGGCGGCCGCGGAGGTGGGCGAGCTGGGCGACAACGTCCGCCACCTCCGGGCGGCGGTGGCCGGTGACGGGCTCCTGCGCCGGGCGCTGTCCGCCCCCGGCGCACGGGCCGTGGTGCTGGGCCACACCCGCTGGGCCAGCGTCGGCATCATCTCCCAGGCCAACGCCCACCCGGTCAACGCCGAGGAGGTGGGCGCCGACGGCTCCCACCCGTACGTGGTGGCCGCCGTCAACGGCGACGTCGACAACTACGCCCAGATCGTGGCCTCGGCCGGCCTGCGGATTGCTCCCGAGGTCACCACCGACTCCAAGGTGGTCCCCGTCCTGGTGTCGCGCGCCATGGCGGGCGGCCGGGGACCGGCCGACGCGTTCCTCGACGCGGTGGCGGGCCTCGAAGGGTCGGTGGCCGTCGCCGCCAGCATCGGCGACGAACCCGACCGGCTGGTCCTGGCGCTGCGCGGCAGCGGCCAGGCGCTGAACATCGGCCTGGCCGAGGACGCCTTCGTGGTGGCCAGCGAGGCCTACGGGCTGGTCGAGCACACCGCCCGGTACGTGCGCATGGACGGCGAGGCGACGACCGACGGCGGTCGACCCGGCCAGGTCGTCGTGCTCGACGGGGCGCAGGCCGGGGAACTGGCGGGCATCGAGCGACGCGGCTACGACGGCCGTCCCTTGCCGGTCGTCGACGCGGAGGTGCAGACCGCCGAGATCACCACTCGCGACATCGACCGTCGCGGCCTGCCGCACTTCCTGCTCAAGGAGATCGCCGAGGCGCCCTCCTCGTTCCGCAAGACGCTGCGCGGCAAGCTCGTCGAGGCGGACGGCCTGGTCGGCGTGCGGCTGGCTGACGGCACGCTCCCGCCCGACGTGCGCCGCCGCCTGGCCGCCGGCACCATCCGTCGCGTGGTGGCGGTGGGGCAGGGCACGGCGGCGGTGGCGGCCGAGAGCCTGGCCGCCGTCTACGCCCGCGTCGCGCCCGGTTCGGCGCTGGTCGTCGACGCCCGGCTCGCCACCGAGCTGTCGGGCTTCGGGCTGCACGACGACATGGCCGACACGCTGGTGGTCGCCGTGAGCCAGTCCGGCACCACGACCGACACCAACCGGACCGTCGACCTGGTTCGCTCCCGGGGGGCCGCCGTGGTGGCGATCGTCAACCGGCGGAACAGCGAGCTGGCGGCGCGGGCCGACGGCGTCCTCTACACCTCCGACGGCCGCGACATCGAGATGGCGGTGCCGTCGACCAAGGCGTTCTACGCGCAGGTGGCGGCCGGTGCCCTGTTGGCGGTGGCACTCGCCGAGGAGGCCGGCGACGGCGACCGCCGCCGGGCCTCCGAGCTGCTCGTCGGGCTGCGCGAGCTTCCGGCCGCCATGGAGGCCGTGCTGGCCGGGCGGGACGCCATCGCCGCCGCCGCACAGCAGGTGGGCCCGCCCCGGCGCCACTGGGCGGTGGTCGGCAGCGGGCCCAACCGCATCGCGGCCGCCGAGCTGCGGATCAAGCTGTCCGAACTCTGCTACAAGTCGATCGCCTGCGACGCCACCGA
Source organism: Acidimicrobiales bacterium (assembly GCA_035540915.1). GTDB lineage: Bacteria > Actinomycetota > Acidimicrobiia > Acidimicrobiales > DATLFQ01. The sequence goes on along the minus strand of DATLFQ010000041.1, from coordinate 18,957 downwards.
GGACAAGAAGCACATCGACCTGTCCTCCGAGCCCATGGTGCTGGTGTGCGCGGCCGGCCTGTCCGGACCCAACGCCGACGACGTGGCCAAGGAGGTGGCCATCTACCGGGCCCACAAGGCGGCCCCCGTCGTGATCGCCAGCCAGGCCGACAGCCGCTTCTCGGCCGCCCTCCACGTCATCGAGGTGCCGGCCTGCCACCCGGCCCTGGCCTTCGTGCTGTCGGCCATGGCCGGCCACCTCTTCGGCTACGAGGCGGCCCTCGCCATCGACGCACAGGCCCGCCCGCTGCGCGAGGCCCGGGCCGCCATCGAGGCGGTCGCCTCGTCGGCCGACGTGGCGGGCGACCCCCTGCGGTCGTTGCGCCGCCACGTCGAGGCGCCGGCCCGCGAGTTCCTGACCGGCCTGCAGTCCGGTGCCTACGACGGGCACCTGGAGGCGGCCACCGCCGTCCGGCTCACCGAGCTGCTCCGCTACGCCCGGGGCGTCGCCCCTCTGGAGTCCTACGAGTTGGAGCTGGGCAAGATCGGCAGCCCGAGCGCGCTGCTGCAGGACCTCACCGACGCGCTGACCCGCGCCATCGACGAGCTGACCCGGCCCATCGACGCCATCAAGCACCAGGCCAAGACGGTGACGGTCGGCATCTCCCGCTCGGAGGAGGCGCTGTTCCGGGCCCCGCTCGTCGAGGAGGTCCTCGCCGCGGGGGCGGGCCGCGACCGGCTGGGGTACCGCGCGCTCCGGACGCTGGCCGCACTGGGCCCGGCCGTGGCCGAGGTCACCGGGTTCACCCGCTACCGCATCGACGGCGACGCCGGCGAGGGGCCGGCCACCATCGCGGTGGTGGACCGAGGCGGCGTCGCCCTCACGCTGCCGTCGCGGACCGAGCGCCAGCCGGCCCTGCTGGGCACCAAGCACCGAGCGGCCAGCGAGCGGGAAGTGACCGTCGCACGGGGACGCCGCGACGGCCGTGAGCTGGTGCTGGTCCCCGAGACCAAGGACAGCCAGGTCACCGGGATGACGCTGCTGCACGTCCGCTTCCACGAGCGGCTGGCCCCGGCCGACGCCCGGGCCGTCCTGGCCGGCTACCGCGACCGCTTCGAGGCGCTGGTCGACGCGGTCACCGAGACCGAGCCCGGTTTCGACGAGGAGGTGCTGGGGACGGTGCCGATGGTCGAGCTCTTGTCGTCGCCTGTCCACCTCCTGGCCGACCACTGGCGGAGCCGGTGATCGGGATCGGCATCGACGCGGTGGACGTCGACCGCTTCCGGCGGGCGCTGGCGCGCTCGCCCGGCCTGGAGGGGCGCCTGTTCACCTCCGGCGAGCAGGCCGACGGTCGGCGCAGCCGCGACGCGGCGCCGCGGTTGGCCGCCCGCTTCGCCGCCAAGGAGGCGACCATGAAGGCACTCGGCGTGGGACTCGGCGCCTTCGGCTTCCACGACGTGGAGGTACGCACCGCGCCCAGCGGCGCGCCGTCGTTGGCCGTCTCCGGCGCGGCCGCGGCGCTGGCGACACGCCTCGGCGTCAGCGGCTTCCGGGTCTCGCTGACCCACACCGACCACCTGGCCGGCGCCGTGGTCGCCGCGCTGTGATCCCCGTCCTGGAGCCGGCCGAGCTGCGGGCGCTGGATGCGGCCGCGCCCGAGCCGACGGAGGTGCTGGTCGAGCGGGCCGGCGCCGCGGTGGCCCGGGCCGCGCTTCGGCGGCTGGGCGGCGCCTACGGGCGACGGGTGGTCGTGGTCGCCGGGAAGGGCAACAACGGAGCCGACGGCCGGGCGGCCGCCCGGTGGTTGCGGCGGCGGGGCGCCCGGGTGCTGGTGCTGGACGCCGAGGGCGCTCCGGACCGGCTCCCGCCCTGCGACCTGGTCGTCGACGCGGCCTACGGCACCGGCTTCAAGGGGGACTACGTGGCCCCCGACCCGGGGGGCGCCCCGGTGCTCGCCGTCGACGTCCCCTCGGGGCTCGATGCGGCGACCGGGCAGTGCGGGGACCGGTCGGTCCGGGCGGCGGCCACGGTCACCTTCGCCGCGCTCAAGCCGGGCCTGCTGTTCGGCCGGGGGCCGGGTCGTGCGGGCGAGGTGGAGGTGGCCGACATCGGCCTGGACGCCAGCGGCGCGTTCGCCTCGGTCGTCGAGGACGCCGACGTGGCCGCCATCCTCCCCGGGCGCGACCGCGACGCCCACAAGTGGCACGGCGCCGTCTTCGTCGTGGCCGGGTCGCCTGGCCTCATGGGGGCGCCCGTCCTGGTGGCGCGCAGCGCCCTCGTCGGCGGCGCCGGCTCCGTCCGACTCGGTGTCCCTGGGGTCCCCCTCGACCAGCAGCCGGCCGGCTCGGAGTTCGTGGGCATCGCCCTGCCGGCCGAGGGCTGGGCCGCCGCCACGCTGGCCGCCGCCAGCCGCTGCCGGGCCATCGTCGTCGGTCCGGGCATCGGCCGCAGTCCCGAGCAGGCCCGGGAGGTGCGCCGCCTGGTCGACCGGGTGCGGGTGCCGCTGGTCGTGGACGCCGACGCGCTGGTGGAGCTGGAGCGGACGACCTCCCAGACCGTGCTGACACCCCACGACGGCGAGTACGCGCGGCTGACCGGCGCCGAGCCCGGCCCGGACCGCCTGGCCGCGGCCCGCTCGCTGGCGCTGCGGACCGGTGCCATCGTGTTGCTGAAGGGCCCGACCACCGTGGTGGCCGAGCCAGGTGGCGAGGCGTTGCTGGTGACCTCCGGCTCCCCCCGGCTGGCCACGGCCGGCACCGGCGACGTGCTGGCCGGCCTGGTAGGTGCCTTCCTGGCCCAGGGGGTGCCGGCACTGCAGGCGGCCGCGCTGGCGGCCCACGTCCACGGTGCGGCCGCACGCCTCGGGCCGGCTCGTGGGATGGTGGCCGGGGACCTGCTGGACCTGGTGCCGCGGTGGCTGTCAGCGGTCGCGCCACCGGCCGACGCCCCGCCCCTGCGCCTCGCCGGCCGGAAGCGGTAATGAGCGGCCGCTCCTGGCGGCACGCGTGGGCCGAGGTGGACCTGGAGGCCATCCGCCACAACGTCGAGCAGCTCCGCCGCCGGGTGGCACCGGCTGCGTTGTGCGCGGTGGTGAAGGCGGACGGCTACGGCCATGGCGCCGAGCCCGTGGCCCGGGCGGCTCTGGCGGCGGGTGCGGACTGGCTGGCCGTGGCGCTGGTCGAGGAGGGGGTCGCGCTCCGCGACGGCGGCGTCGGGGCGCCGGTGCTGCTGCTCTCCGAGCCGCCGCCCGAGGCGATGGGCGAGGCGGCGGCCCACCGCCTCACCCCCACGGTGTACACCGTCGCCGGCATCGAGGCGGCCGCCGCCGCTGCCGGTCCCGAGGGGTTGGACGTCCACCTGAAGGTGGACACGGGCATGCACCGCGTCGGTGCCGCGCCGGCCGACGCGCCGGCCCTGGCCAGGGCGGTCCTGGCCGCACCCCGGCTCCGCCTGGCCGGCCTGTGGACCCATCTGGCCGTGGCCGACGAACCTGCCCGGGACGACTTCACCGCCGGGCAGCTGGCGCTGTTCGAGGAGGTCCGCCTGACCGTCGGGACGGTGCAGCCGGCCCTCGTCGCCCATGCCGCGAACTCCGCCGCCGCCCTCGCCCACCCGGCGGCGCGCCTCGACATGGTCCGGTGCGGCATCGCGATGTACGGCGAGCCGCCCGGTCCCGCGCGGGCCGGTTTGGTCGACCTGCGCCCGGCACTCTCCCTGCGGGCCCGGGTGGCCATGGTGCGCCGCCCGCCGGTCGACGAGGCGGTGTCCTACGGGCTGCGCTACACCGTCACTGCGGGGTCACTGGTGGCCACCGTGCCGCTGGGCTACGCCGACGGCGTGCCCCGCCGGCTGTCCGAGGTCGGGGGCCAGGTGCTGGTCGGCGGCCGCCGCCGCCCCATCGCCGGGACCGTCACCATGGACCAGCTGCTGGTCGACTGCGGCCGGGAGGGCGAGGTGTCTCCCGGCGACGAGGTCGTGCTCATAGGTCGGCAGGGCGGCGAGGAGATAACCGCCGGCGAGTGGGCGGACCGCCTGGGCACCATCGCCTACGAGGTGCTGTGCGGCATCGGCGCCCGCGTGCCCCGCACCTACACCGGCGGATGAAGGCGACCGGTCTGGCGGCGGCTGCCGGCCTGGTGGCGGGCTACGCCGCCGAGCGGGCGGTGCTGACGCGGGAGCGTGACCGGCCGGATCCCCACCGGCACGGCGACTTCACCGTGCCCGCCGACGCCCGGCGGCTCCATGTGGCGACCGACGACGGCGGCCGACTCCACGCCGTCGAGCGGGGCCGCGGCCGGCCGCTGGTCCTGCTGCACGGCGTGACCCTGTCCGGAGTGGCCTGGCACTTCCAGCTCCTGGATCTGGCCGACCGCTTCCGCGTCCTGGTCGTCGACCACCGGGGTCACGGGCGGTCCGAGGCCGGCTCCGACCGGTCCAGCCTGGGCCGCCTGGCTCGCGACCTGCGCGCTGTGCTCGTCGACCTCGACCTCCGCGACGCACTCGTCGTCGGCCACTCGATGGGCGGCATGGTGCTCGGGCGCTTCTGCGCCGACCACCCCGCCGTCCTGGACGAGCGGGTGGCGGGGCTGGGCTTCGTGTCGACGGCCGCCAACTTCGCGTTCGCCGTCCCGGGGTGGCAGGCCCTGGTGGCGGCGACGACCCCGGTGGCGGCGCGCGGGATGCGGCTGTCCGGCCGCCTCCCGGGCGGGTACCTGCCGGCCAACGACCTGTCCTACCTGCTGGCCCGGGTCGGCTTCGGGCCCCGCCCCTCGCCCCGGCTGGTCGAGCTGGGCCGGCTCATGTCGGCGGCCACCCCACCAGCGGTGCTGGCCGAGCTGTGGCCCGACATCGTCGGGCTGGACCTGCGGGCCGAACTCCGGTCGGTCGACCTCCCGGCCACCGTGGTGGTCGGCACCGCTGACCGCCTGACGCCGCCGCGGCGGGCCCGGGAGCTGGCCACCTGCCTGCCCGGCGCGGAGCTGACCGTGCTGGAGGGGGCGGGCCACATGGCGATGCTGGAGCGCCGGCACGAGGTGAATGCGGCGCTGGTCCGGCTGGCCGACCGGGCACCGGCGGTACCATCGTCGTCGTGGTGACGCTGGCCGACCTGGCCACCGACGCCGGTGCCTGCGCCCGCTGCCCGCTCGCAGCCGGACGCACCACCGTGGTCTTCGGTGGAGGCGATCCCGCTGCGGACCTGATGTTCGTCGGCGAGGCGCCGGGCCGGGACGAGGACCTGCAGGGCGAGCCGTTCGTCGGGCGGTCCGGCCAGCTGCTTGACCGCCTGCTGGCCGAGGAGCTGGGCCTGGACCGCAGCCGGGTCTACATCGCGAACACCGTCATGTGCCGGCCGCCCGGCAACCGCGATCCCCGGCCCGAGGAGATCGCCGCCTGCCGGCCCTTTCTCGATGCCAAGATCGAGCTGATCGGGCCGCGGGTGATCGTCACCCTCGGCAACTTCGCCACCCGCCTGCTCCTCGGCACCGACGCCGGGATCAGGTCGCTCCGGGGCCGGGCCTACCCCTTCGGCACCTCGGTGGTGGTGCCGACCTACCACCCGTCCTTCGTCCTGCGGGCCGGATCGGCCGGCGAGCCGATGGCCGGCATGCGGGCCGACTTCGTGCGGGCCAAGGAGCACCTGGCGCTGCCGGCCGGAGCCGGCCGGTGATCGTCGTCACCACCAAGTCCGGCGAGGACACCAAGGAGCTGGGGGCCCAGCTGTCGACCCTGGTGCGGCCTGGCGACGTGCTGCTGCTGTCGGGCGACCTCGGCTCGGGCAAGACGACCTTCGCCCAGGGATTCGGGCGGGGCCTGGGAGTGGCCGATCCGATCATCAGCCCGACCTTCACGCTGGTGCGGACGTATCGGGGGCGCCTGTGCCTGGTGCACTGCGACGCCTACCGCCTCGATCGCCAGGCCGAGGTCGAGGACCTGGGACTGGCCGAGCTGCTGGAGGACGGGGCCGTCGGCCTCGTCGAGTGGGGCGAGGTGGTGGCCCCCACGCTGCCGGCCGACTACCTCGAGGTGCGCATGGAGATGGGCGCCGGTGACGACGACCGGGTCATGGCCATGAGGCCGGTCGGCCCGTCGTGGTCAGCCCGGGCCCCTGCCCTGGAGGCGCTCCTGAGCCGGTGGGCGGCGTGATCATCCTCGGCATCGAGACGGCGACCGCCCGGGTGGGGTGCGCTCTCGGCGGCGCCGAGGGCACGCTCGCGTCGTTCGGGGCCACCCGCGGCCGCCGCCACGCCGAGACGCTCGTCCCGGCCATCGACTTCGTGTGCCGCCACGCCCGGGTCGACTTCGCCGAGATCAGCGTCGTCGCCGTCGACGTCGGGCCCGGGCTGTTCACCGGCCTGCGGGTCGGGGTGGCGACGGCCAAGGCCATGGCCCAGGCGCTGCGGGTGCCGATGATCGGCCTGTCGAGCCTCGACCTGCTGGCCTTCCCCGTGCGCCACGCCCGGAGCTTGATCGCGGCGGTGATCGACGCCCGGCGCGGTGAGGTCTTCTGGGCGCTCTACCGGCCCGTTCCCGGGGGCGTCCAGCGGGTGACCGAGCCGTGCGCCTGCCCGCCGGGCGAGCTGGCCACCGAGCTGGTCGCCCGAGGTGAGGACTGCCTCCTCGTCGGCGACGGCGCCGTCCGCTACGCCGGCCTGTTCGACGACGCGGGGCACGTCACCGTCGGCGGCGACGGGCTGGCCCACCCGTCGGCCGCCTCCCTGGTGGAGCTGGCCCACCCGCGAGCCATCCGGGAGGACTTCGTCCACGCCTCGGAGCTGGAACCGCTCTACCTGCGCAAGGCCGACGCCCAGGTCAACTGGGAACAGCGGGCGAGCGCGTAGGCCGGGACCGTGGCCATCCGGGTCCCCGAGCCGCCGCTGGAGGCGGCCGTCGTGCAGGTGGCGCCGATGCGCCGCCGCCACCTGCGGGCCGTGCTGCGCATCGAGGCACAGGTGTACCCGCAGCCGTGGTCGCTCGGCCTGTTCATGAGCGAGCTGGCCCTGCGCTCGACGCGGGCCTACCGGGTGGCCCGGGCCGAGGGCACCGTTGTCGGCTACGGCGGGCTGATGCTGGCCGGGCCCGACGCCCACGTGACCACGCTGGCCGTCGACCCGGCCCGCCACCGCCAGGGCATCGGCACGCTGCTGCTGGCCGGCCTGGCCGCCGAGGCCGTCGAGCGGGGGTGCCGCAACCTGACGCTGGAGGTGCGGGTCGGTAACGTCGCCGCCCAGCGCCTCTATGGTGCCTTCGGCTTCGTGCCGGCGGGCATCCGCAAGAACTACTACGTCGAGACCAGCGAGGACGCGCTCGTCATGTGGGCCAACGACATCGACACGCCGCAGTACGGGGCCCGGTTGGCCCGCCTGACCTCCAGCCGGGCGTCACGGCTCGGCCCGCCGGCCGAATGACCATGCGCATCCTCGGCATCGAGACGTCCTGCGACGAGACGGCCGCCGCCGTCGTCGCCGACGGCACCACCGTGCTGTCGTCGGTGGTGAGCAGCCAGGTCGACCTGCACGCGGCGTTCGGGGGCGTGGTCCCCGAGCTGGCCAGCCGGGCCCACGTGGAGCTGCTGAACCCGGTGGTGGCCCAGGCTCTGGTCGAGGCGGGCACCGACGGGGCCGCCATCGGCGCGGTGGCGGCGACCGTCGGGCCGGGGCTGGTGGGGTCGCTCCTCGTCGGCGTGAGCGCGGCCAAGGCGCTGGCGCTGGTGTGGGGCGTGCCCTTCGTCGGGGTGAACCACCTGGAGGCCCACCTCTACGCCGCCTTCCTGGAGGAACCGGACCTGGAGCCGCCCCTGGTGGTGCTGCTGGTGTCGGGCGCGCACACGATGCTCGTGGCCATGGAGGGGCACGGCGCCTACCGCCTGCTCGGAACCACCATCGACGACGCCGCCGGCGAGGCCTTCGACAAGGTTGCCCGGTTCCTCGGCCTGGGCTACCCCGGGGGGCCGGCCATCGACCGGCTGGCCATGCAGGGCGATCGCAACGCCGTCGCCTTCCCGCGCGGCATGCGGAACGAGGGCTACGACTTCTCATTCAGCGGGCTCAAGACCTCGGTGGTCACCTACGCCCGCAAGCACCCGGAGGCCTCGGTGGCCGACCTGGCCGCCTCTTTCCAGGAGGCCGTGGTCGACGTGCTGGTGACGAAGGCCCGCCGGGCGGCGGCGGAGGTGGGCGCCACCGGGCTGGTGCTGGGCGGCGGCGTCGCCGCCAACTCCTCATTGCGCGAGCGGGCCCTCGACGCCTGCATCGCCGACGGCCTGCGCCCGTTCCTGCCCAGCCGCTCCATGTGCACCGACAACGCCGCCATGGTCGCCGCCGCCGGCTGGTGGCGGCTGCGCAGCGACGGCCCCACGCCGCTGGACGCCGGTGCCGACCCCAACCTGGCGCTGCCGGTGCTCTAGCCCGACACCGGACGGGTTGCGATCGCGGCGGTTCAGGGCGTATCGTTAGCACTCGACAGTCGAGAGTGCTAACGACCGCGGAGGCCGACACCCATGAACCTGCAACCCCTGGAAGACCGCATCGTGGTCCGTCCGAACGAGTCCGAGGAGCGGACCGCTTCGGGCCTGGTGATCCCCGACACGGCCAAGGAGAAGCCCCAGCAGGGTGAGGTACTGGCCGTCGGCCCGGGCCGGCGCTCGGACACCAGCGGTGAGCTGATCCCCTTCGACGTGAAGGTGGGCGACAAGGTCGTCTACTCCAAGTACGGCGGCACCGAGATCACCATCGACGGCGAGGACCTCCTGATCCTGAACGGCCGCGACATCCTGGCCAAGGTCGGCAGCTAGGTGCCGAAGTCCCTCCTGTTCGACGAGGCGGCCCGGCGCGGCCTGGAGGCCGGCGTCAACAAGCTGGCGGACACCGTCAAGGTGACCCTCGGGCCCAAGGGCCGCAACGTGGTCATCGAGAAGAAGTTCGGGGCGCCGACCATCACCAACGACGGCGTGACGATCGCCCGCGAGATCACGCTCACGGACCCCTTCGAGAACATGGGGGCCCAGCTGGTCAAGGAGGTCGCCACCAAGACCAACGACGTGGCCGGCGACGGCACGACGACGGCGACGGTCCTGGCCCAGGCACTGGTCCAGGAGGGCCTGCGCAATGTCGCCGCCGGGGCCAACCCCATCGCCCTGAAGTTGGGCATCGAGAAGGCCGTTGCGGCGGCTGTGGCGTCCATCAAGGCCCAGGCCAAGGACATCGACGACAAGAGCGAGATCGCGCAGGTGGCCTCCATCTCCGCCGCCGACCCCACCATCGGCGAGATCCTGGCCGATGCGATCGACAAGGTCGGCAAGGACGGCAGTGTCACGGTGGAGGAGTCCAACACCTTCGGCATGGAGCTGGAGGTGGTGGAGGGCATGCAGTTCGACAAGGGCTACCTCTCGCCCCACCTCGTCACCGACCCCGAGCGCCAGGAAGCGGTGCTCGACGACCCGTTCATCCTGTTCGTCAACGCCAAGATCTCCGCCGTCGCCGAGCTCATCCCGGTGCTGGAGAAGGTCATGGAGGCGGGCAAGCCGCTGCTCATCGTGGCCGAGGACGTCGAAGGCGAGGCCCTGGCCACCCTGGTGGTCAACAAGATCCGGGGCACCTTCAACTCGGTCGCCGTGAAGGCCCCGGGCTTCGGTGACCGGCGCAAGGCGCTCCTGCAGGACGCCGCCATCCTCACCGGCGGCCAGGTCGTCTCCGAGGAGATCGGTCTCAGTCTGGAGGGCGTCACGCTCGACCTGCTGGGCCGGGCTCGCAGGGTCATCGTCACCAAGGACGACACCACCATCATCGAGGGTGGCGGCTCGGCCGAGGACCTCAAGGGCCGGGCCAACCAGATCCGCCGCGAGCTGGACGACGCGGTGTCGGACTGGGACAAGGAGAAGCTGCAGGAGCGGCTGGCCAAGCTGGCCGGCGGGGTGGCCGTGGTCAAGGTCGGCGCCGCCACCGAGGTGGAGTTGAAGGAGAAGAAGCACCGCATCGAGGACGCGCTCTCGGCCACCCGGGCCGCCATCGAGGAGGGCGTCGTGCCCGGTGGCGGGACCGCACTGGTGCGGGCCCGCCCCGCCGTGGACGAGCTGATCGCCACGCTGGAGGGCGACGAGGCCACCGGCGCCCGGGCGGTCCGCCGGGCCCTGGCCGCCCCGCTGATGTGGATCGCCTTCAACGCCGGCCTCGAGGCGTCGATCATGGTCCAGCAGGTGGAGCGCGAGTCCGGTGCCGTCGGGCTCAACGCCCTCACCGGCGACTTCGAGGATCTGCTGAAGGCCGGTGTCATCGACCCCGCCAAGGTCACCCGGTCGGCGCTGCAGAACGCGGCGTCGATCGCCGCCCTGCTCCTGACCACCAAGGCACTGGTGGCGGACAAGCTGCTGGACGAGGCCAAGCCCAACGTGGCCGGCGCCCGCCAGATGAACCGCTACCGCCAGCAGACCGCCGAGATGGCGCGCGGCGTCGGCCGCGGCGGCGGGGGCATGGCGTCGATGCCCGGCCTGGGCGGCATGGGGATGATGTAGGGGTGGACGAGCGCCCCCCGGTCGACCCCGAGGCCCTGCTGGCCTCGTGGATGGCTTGGGAGAAGGGCACCCTGCCGCCCGGCAAGGTGATGTCCGAGTTGAAGCGCGGTGGGCTCCGGGACCTCCTGGAGTCCACCGTGCGGGCTCGCCAGGAGCTGACCGCCGGCTGAGCGGGCGTGACGCCCCTGAGCTGCTCAGGCGGTGCGGGGCCAGACCTCCAGGACCCGGTCGGCGTCGACGATGACGTCGGCCTGGTCGGAGTAGATCCACAGCGTCGCCGTCCCGCCCCGGCCGGCGGAGACCAGGTAGGCGTCATCGATGCGGGTTCCGCCGTCGAGGGCCAGGCACACGGTGTGCCCCTCCAGCTGCCGGATGCTCTGCAGTTGCGCCTTCGTCATCGTCGGCTCCTCTCCGCGGGCTCCGTCCGCACGCCCTGGTCTGTGGTCCCACGAGGCGCCGGGCTGGGGTCCCATACGGTTCCATCGGTCACAAACGGCGCCGGCTGGAGCGGTTCGTCGGCAATGGGACCCGGGCCGGGAGCCGGCCTCCCGGGACCGGGCGGCGCAGGAAAGTAGACTTCCCTCTTTCGGCGCCCAGGAAGGGGTGCGGCCACGTGGCTGAGGTCGAGATCGGCATCGGGAAGTCCGGGCGGCGGGCCTACGGGTTCGACGACATCGCCATCGTGCCGAGCCGGCGCACCCGCGATCCCGAGGACGTCGACATCTCCTGGGAGATCGACGCCTTCCGCTTCGACCTGCCCTGCATGGCGGCCGCCATGGACGGGGTCGTCAGCCCGGCCACGGCCATCGAGGTCGGGCGCCTGGGCGGCGTCGGCGTGCTCAACCTCGAGGGCCTGTGGGCCCGCTACGAGGACCCCGAGCCCCTGTTCGAGGAGATCGCCCAGCTCGACAACGACAAGGCCACGGCCCGGATGCAGCAGATCTATGCCGAGCCGATCAAGCCCGAGCTGGTCACCCAGCGCATCCGGGAGATCCGCGACGCCGGCGTGGTGTCGTGCGCCTCGCTTACCCCCCAGCGGGTCCAGCAGTTCGCCGCCGCCGTCACCGCCGCCGAGCTTGACCTGTTGGTGATCCAGGGAACGGTCGTGTCGGCCGAGCACGTGTCCCGCACGACCGAGCCGCTGAACCTCAAGCGCTTCATCCGCGAGCTGGAGACGCCGGTCATCGTCGGCGGCTGCGCCTCCTACAAGGGCGCCATCCAGCTCATGCGCACCGGGGCGGTCGGCGTGCTGGTCGGCGTGGGGCCCGGCAATGCCTGCACCACCCGCGGGGTGCTCGGCGTCGGCGTTCCCCAGGCCACCGCCATCGCCGACGCGGCCGGCGCCCGCATGCGCCACCTCGACGAGACCGGCGTCTACGTGCACGTGATCGCCGACGGTGGCATGAGCAGGGGCGGCGACATCGCCAAGGCCATCGCCTGCGGCGCCGACGCGGTGATGATCGGCTCACCTCTCACCTCAGCCCACGAGGCGCCAGGCCGTGGCTACCACTGGGGGATGGCCACCTTCCATCCGACCCTGCCCCGGGGCGCCCGGGTGCGCACCGAGGTCCGGGGCAGCCTGCGCGAGATCCTGGTCGGCCCGGCCCACGAGAACGACGGCCGCATGAACCTGTTCGGCGCGCTGCGCACCTCCATGGCCACCTGCGGCAGCGAGACCGTGAAGGAGTTCCAGAAGGCCGAGGTGATGGTGGCCCCGGCCCTGCAGACCGAGGGGAAGTTCTTCCAGCGCTCGCAGGGCGTCGGCATGGGGCACTGACGCCGATGGCCACGGGCACGGCGCCGTTCGACACGGTGCTGGTGGTCGATTTCGGCGCCCAGTACGCGCAGCTCATCGCCCGGCGGGTGCGCGAGGCGCACGTCTACTCCGAGATCGTGCCGCACACGATGCCGGTGGCCGAGATGGTGGCGCGCCGGCCGGCGGCCATCATCCTGTCCGGCGGTCCGAAGTCGGTGCACGCGGCCGGGGCTCCGGGCATCGACCCCGCCGTCTTCGATGCCGGGGCCCCGGTTCTCGGCATCTGCTACGGCGCGCAGCTGGTGGCCCAGCAGCTGGGCGGCGAGGTGGCCCGCACCGGCCGGGGCGAGTACGGGCGCACCGCGCTGGCGGTGGCCGGCGGGTCGGCGCTGTTCGCCGAGCTGCCGCTGGAGCAGGAGGTGTGGATGAGCCACGGCGACTCGATCGTCGAGGCTCCGCCCGGGTTCCGGGTGGTGGCGTCCACGGCCGAGGCGCCGGTGGCCGCCCTCGAGGATTCCCAGCGCCGGGTCTACGGCGTGCAGTTCCACCCCGAGGTGGCCCACACGCCGAGGGGCCAGGAGCTGTTGAAGAACTTCCTCTACGACGTGGCCGGCTGCCGCCCGAGCTGGACCATGACCTCGGTCATCGACCGTTCGGTGGCCGCCATCCGCCGGCAGGTGGGCGGGGCCAAGGTGCTGTGCGGGCTGTCGGGAGGGGTCGACTCGGCGGTGGCCGCCGCGATCGTGCACAAGGCGGTCGGCGACCAGCTCACCTGCGTCTTCGTCGACACGGGGCTGATGCGGGCCGGCGAGGCCGAGCAGGTGGAGGACACCTTCCGCCGCCAGTTCGAGGTTGACCTGATCCACGTCAAGGCGGCCGACCGCTTCGTCGAGGCCCTGGCCGGCGTCACCGACCCCGAGGCCAAGCGCAAGATCATCGGTGCCACCTTCATCCGCGTCTTCGAGGAGGTGGCCCGGGACCTGCAGGACGCCCGCTTTTTGGTCCAGGGCACGCTGTACCCCGACATCATCGAGTCGGGCACCAAGGATGCCGCCCGCATCAAGAGCCACCACAACGTCGGCGGCCTACCCGACGACATGGACTTCGAGCTGGTCGAGCCGCTGCGCAACCTGTTCAAGGACGAGGTGCGGGCCGTCGGCGAGGAGCTGGGCCTGCCCGAGGAGATCGTGTGGCGCCAGCCGTTCCCCGGTCCGGGCCTGGCCGTGCGCATCGTCGGTGAGGTCACCCCCGAGCGCCTGGGCATCCTGCGGGCCGCCGACGCCATCGTCACCGAGGAGGTCAAGCGGGCCGGGCTGTACCGGGAGCTGTGGCAGAGCTTCGCCGTGCTGGTCGCCGTCCGCAGCGTGGGCGTCATGGGCGACGAGCGCACCTACGCCTATCCCGTCGTCATCCGGGCCGTCACCTCCGAGGACGCCATGACGGCCGACTGGGCGCGGCTGCCGGCCGACGTGCTGGAGCGCCTCTCGACCCGCATCATCAACGAGGTGCCCGGCGTCAACCGGGTCGCCCTCGACATCACCTCCAAGCCCCCCGGCACCATCGAGTGGGAGTGACCTAGCCGGAGCCGGTTCGTTGAAGTAGACCCAGCGCCGGTCGACCCGTTCTCTGGACGGGTGCACCCAGTTGCCGGTCGGGACGGCGAGGCGTGCGGCGGGTTGTTCGGGCGGGTCGCCCGGCGGGTCGGGGCGGCCACATCCGGCCACCACCCGGCCCCGCTGGTCGGTGAAGACGAGTCCGCCGCGCCGGTCGGCGTTGCCTTCGATGCCCAGCAGGCCCCGGTGGTGGGCTCGATGGTGGGCGCCGCAGAGGCACACCAAATTGGCGGTGTCGGTGGGCCCGCCGTCCTCCCAGTGCACCAGGTGGCGGACCTGCAGCCAGCGGCGGCGGTCGCACCCCGGCGCCACGCAGCCCCGATCACGCTCCTCCACGGCGATGCGGGTGCGCGCCGGGACGATGCGCTGGGCTCGTCCCACGCTGAGGGCCACACCATGGCGCTCCCACACCGGCTTGGCCGACCCGTCGCACCCCAGCAGGCGGCGCAGGCTGTCGGGCAGGGCCGGCCCGCCGTGTACGTGGGCGCCCTGACCGTCGCCGACGCTCAGGTGAACCAGGAACTGGTGGCGCTCGCGGTGGGGGCGGGACTCGGCGGCCCCGGCCAGAGACGCCTCGGCCACGCCCACCAGGGCGTCGGCCCAGCTGACCCGGGCGGCCGACGCCTCCTCGGACTCGCCGCTGTGGAACAGCCCGTCACGGCGCTCGACCAGCGCCTGTTCCACCAGGGCGCCCTGGTCGGGGGGAAGGTGGGCTGACAGCCGCCAGGTGCCGTCGTCGTCGTAGCCGAAGCTGACGGTGCGCACCTCCTCCGGAGCGCCCCCGCTGTCCTCGACCGGCCGGGTCGTGACCGGGTCGTCCTCGCGCCGGTAGCTGCCGAGCGTGCGGGTCAGCTGGCTGACGGTGGCCTGCCGCGCGAACCCGGCCATCTCCGCGTCGGTGGCAGCGCTGGCGTGACGGCACACCAGCTTGGCCTGGTCTTCGCTCAGCGACCCCGCCTGCAGGGCGGCCCGGGTGGCGGGCAGTTCAGCCAGCCGGGCGGCCATGGACACCAGTGCCCGGGCCCGGGAAGACGACACGCCGCAGCGCCAGGCCACCCAGTGCGCAGGCGAGACGATGCCGGCCCCCTCCCACGCACCGGCGGCCAGCACCTCGCTGATCAGCGACACCAGCCGCCCGGTGGCGGCGTTGATCACACCGCAGACCTTGGCGATCTCGACCTCCAGGCGGGCCACTTCCTGTTCAGTGGCGGGCACCTCGGGCACAGGGACAGCGTACCAAACATACGTTCGATACAGGAGGATATCTGAGCAGATGGCATCGGTATTCGAGCGATTTGAGGTTCGTGTTGCGGAGCTTCTTCGATCGACAACAGTGCATCGGCGTGGACGGCTGGGCGACTCTGGGCATCGACGAATCCGCCTCCATGGCCGAAGCGCGACGTGCCTTTTCTCCGGCGTGCGCAGGTCCTCCATCCCGACCGACATCAGGGTGCACCACCGGACGTGCAGGCGGAAGCGGATCGGCTGATGAGGGAACTCAACGCCGCCTGGGCCGCGGTGTCATCAGCTACCCTTCCTGTCGAGTACCGGTCCCGTTATCAGGTCCTTGAGGGCGATCCGACGCAAGCCTCGTTGCTTGTCTTCATCCTCGACGAGATCGTCGGCGGGAACAGCGCCTGAACACCAGCCGCCTCCTGCCCCCGTCGCCGACGCGCCGGTAGCCTGGTCCACCCATGGCGGACCTGCTGGCTGGCCTCAACCCGGTCCAGCAGGAGGCCGTCCTGCACGGCGAGGGACCGCTGCTGATCGTCGCCGGAGCCGGCTCGGGCAAGACCCGTGTGCTCACGCACCGGGTGGCCCACCTGATCGAACGGGGCGTTTCGCCCTTCGCCATCCTGGCCATCACCTTCACCAACAAGGCGGCCGACGAGATGAAGCAGCGGGTAGCCGCGCTCGTCGGCCCGGTGGCCGAGCGCATGTGGGTGTCGACCTTCCACTCGGCCTGTGTCCGCATCCTGCGCCGCGACGCCGACCGGCTGGGGTACCGGTCCTCGTTCACCATCTACGACCAGGCCGACGCCCACCGGCTCACCGGCTACGTGCTGCGGGACCTCGACCTCGACCCCAAGAAGCTGCCGCCCCGGGCCGTGCACGGCGTCATCAGCACGGCCAAGAACGAGCTGGTCGGGGTCGAGGCCTTCGCCGAGCGGGCCCGCAGCCCCTACGACCGCCACATCGCCGACGTCTACCGGGAGTACCAGCAGCGGCTGCGGGCGGCCAGCGCCATGGACTTCGACGACCTGCTGATGGTCGCCGTCGAGCTGCTGCGGTCACAGCCGGACGTGCTGGCGTCGTACCGACAGCGATTCCGCCACATTCTCGTCGACGAGTACCAGGACACCAACCGGGCGCAGAACGAGTTCGTCATGCTGCTCGGCGGCGAGCACCGCAACGTCTGCGTCGTGGGCGACTCGGACCAGTCCGTGTACCGCTTCCGGGGCGCCGACATACGCAACATCTTGGAGTTCGAGGAGGCGTTCCCCGACGCTGCCACGGTGGTGCTGGAGCAGAACTACCGATCCAGCCAGACCATTCTCGACGCCGCCAACGCCGTCATCGCCAACAACGCCATGCGCAAGCCCAAGGCGCTGTGGACCGAACAGGTCGGCGGCGAGCTGATCCAGCGCTACCACGCCCAGGACGAGCACGACGAGGCGGCGTGGGTGGCGCAGCAGATGCGCGCCCTGCGGCGCCGGGGTTGCTCGTGGGGCGACCTGGCCGTCTTCTACCGCACCAACGCCCAGAGCCGGGTGGTGGAGGAGGCGCTGGTGCGGGCCGACATCCCCTACACCGTCGTGGGGGGCACCCGGTTCTTCGACCGCAAGGAGGTCAAGGACCTGCTGGCCTACCTCCGGGCGGTGGCCAACCCGCTGGACGAGGTGTCGCTCAAACGGGTGGTCAACGTGCCCAAGCGAGGCGTCGGGGACACCAGCATCGGCCGGCTGGACCGGTGGGCGGCGGGCCAGTCGCTGACGTTCGCCGACGCCCTCGCTGCCGCCGAGCGCGCCGGGGTGACCGGCCGGGCGCTCGGCGGGATCGCCGACCTGCTCGCCGTGCTCGGCGAGCTGCGCGAGCGGGTGGCGGCCGGCGCCACGCCGCACGACGTGTTGGAGGCGGTCATCGAGCGCACCGGTTACGTCGCCGAGCTGGAGGCCGAGCGCAGCCTCGAGGCGGTGGGCCGGGTCGAGAACGTCGGCGAGCTGCTGGGCATGGCGGCCGAGTACCACGAGCTGGACGCTTTCCTGGAATCGGTGAGCCTGGTGGCCGACGCCGACCAGGTCGACGGTGACGAGTCAAAGGTCGTGCTGATGACGCTGCACACGGCCAAGGGCCTGGAGTACCCGTCGGTGTTCCTGGTCGGACTGGAGGACGGGGTGTTCCCGCACCTGCGCGCCCTCAGCGACCCCGACGAGCTGGAGGAGGAGCGCCGGCTCTGCTACGTCGGCATCACCCGGGCCCAGCGGCGGCTGCACCTCAGCCACGCCTGGTGCCGGACCCTGTGGGGCTCGACGCAGTACAACCCGCCGAGCCGCTTCCTGGCCGAGATCCCCGAGGAGCTGACCGTCCTTGCCGACGGTGGCTACCGCCGGTCGGCCGGCCGCAGCGGCGGGGCCGGGAGTGGGGGTGGTGGCGGCTTTGGCGGCCAGGCCCGCCGGCGCGAGGTGGTCGACGCCATCCTGCGCGACGCCAAGGAGCCGGCCCGGCCGGTCCGCAGCGGTGCGGGCGCCGAGGCGCTGGGCCTGCGGGCCGGCGACGACGTCGTCCACGCCAAGTGGGGCGAGGGGGTGGTGCTGGAGGTCTACGGCGCCGGCGACGACGCCGAGGCGGTCGTGCGGTTCCCCGGGTTGGGGGAGAAGCGCCTGGCGCTCGCTTTCGCTCCACTCAAGAGGCCGTGAACACCGCAATCGCCGTCCTGGCGGCCATCGACCTGCCCTCCAGGCTCGAGCTGGGGGGCCGCATCCTCCTGGCCGCGCTCCTCGGTGGCCTCGTCGGCCTCGAGCGCGAGGTCAACGACCACCCGGCCGGGCTGCGCACCCACGTGAGCGTGGCGCTGGGAGCGGCCCTGTTCGGCATCGCCGGCGGGTACGGCTTCGCCGGGTTCGACGCCCTGCGGTCCGAGACCAACTTCCAGGTCGACCCCACGCGAGTGGCGTCCAACATCGTCACCGGAGTCGGGTTCCTCGGTGGTGGTGCCATCCTCAAGTACGGCGCCACCGTCCGGGGCCTCACCACGGCGGCCAGCTTGTGGGTGACCGCCGCCATCGGGCTGGGCTGCGCGTTGGGCAGCTACTTCGCCACGCTGGTCACCACCGGCGCGCTGCTCGTCGCCCTCGTCGGTCTGCGGGCCCCGGGCCGCTGGGCGACGAGCCGGTTCGGCCGCGAGCGGGACAGCGTGCTCGTCCACCTGAGCGAGGGCGCCGAGGCCTCGGACGTCATCAGCGCCCTGTGCGCGCTCGAGGGCGTGCGGCTCGGTTCCCTGAAAGTGGGTGACAGCGACGGCGCCACGGTGGTGCGGGCGCAGGTGCGCGGCAAGCGTGGAGCCGACCTCGAGGCGCTTGTGGCCCCATTGGCCGATAGGCCGGACGTGTCCAGCCTCGAAGTGACGTAGCCTCGGTCCGAGCAGCAGGGGCAGCCAGGTGGGCTTCCGCACGAAGGGGAAAGGCGAACCCATGCGTCGTCGGCGACCGAGCGCCGGTGCGACACGAAGGTACTTGACCTGGCCCTTAGGGCCAACTCGTACGGTGACAGTATGGCTGATGCCCCGTTTCCCCTCATCCCCCAGCCGGTGGTCCTCGATGACTACCGCAGCGCCCGGCCCACTGTCCGCGGCACCCCTGCGGTGATGACGGAGGCCAACGTCACCTCCCGGCTCGAGGACCAGCTGGCGTCCCGACGCGGCATCATCCGGGCCTGCCTCCTGCTGCTGCTGGACGAGGCCCCCGGTCACGGCTACGACCTGCTGACCCGCCTGGAGCCCATGGGCTTCGACCGCAGCAACCCGGGCCGGATCTACCGGGCCCTGCGCTGGCTGGAGACGGCCGGCTTCGTCGAGCCCAGCTGGGAGACGACCGGTGTCGGC
>DATLFQ010000040.1:0-20370 GCA_035540915.1 Acidimicrobiales bacterium | reverse complement strand
GTCGCCCTCCACGATGAACAGCTCGGCCTCGCGCGGGTCGCGCGTCTGGCAGTCCCGCAGCTTGCCCGGCATGCCGGGCAAGCTGCGGGACTGCCAGACGCGCGACCCGCGCGAGGCCGAGCTGTTCATCGTGGAGGGCGACTCGGCCGGCGGGTCGGCCGTCCAGGCCCGCAACCCGGCGTACCAGGCGATCCTGCCGATCCGCGGCAAGATCCTGAACGTCGAGAAGGCGCGCGTCGACCGCATGCTGAAGAACGCGGAGATCCAGGCGCTCATCACCGCCATCGGCGGCGGCGTGGGCGAGGAGTTCGACGTCACCAAGATCCGGTACCACAAGGTCATCGCCATGTGCGACGCAGACGTGGACGGCAGCCACATCCGGACCCTTCTGTTGACCTTCTGCTACCGCCAGATGAAGGCGCTGGTTGAGCAGGGCCACGTCTACATCGCCCAGCCACCGCTGTACTCGACGCTGGTGGGCAAGGAGAAGATCTACCTGAAGGACGACGTGGCCAAGGCGCGGTTCCTGGGCGAGCACCCGAACCACAAGGCGGAGTTCAACCGGCTGAAGGGCCTGGGGGAGATGGACTTCGGGGAGCTCGGCTCCACCACGATGGACCGCGACAAGCGCACCCTGTTGCGGGTCGACGTCGAGCAGGCGGTGATCGCCGACGAGGTCCTGTCCATCCTGATGGGCGAGAACGTCGAGCTGCGCAAGCAGTTCATCCAGGCGAACGCCAAAGACGTCCGGTTCCTGGACATCTGACCCTGATGAGATCTGACCAGTGACATACCGATGAGCGACAACCTCTTCGGCAGCCAGGGCATCGAGCCCATCGAGATCCAGGAGGAGATGGAACGCTCCTTCCTGGAGTACGCGATGTCCATCATCATCTCCCGGGCGCTGCCCGACGCCCGGGACGGCCTGAAGCCGGTGCACCGCCGCATCCTGTTCGCCATGCACGAGCTCGGCGTGCGCCCGGATCGCCCGCACATGAAGTGCGCCCGCGTGGTGGGCGACGTGACCGGGAAGTACCACCCCCACGGCGAGGACGCGGCCTACGAGGCGCTGGTGCGCATGGCCCAGAACTTCAGCCTGCGCCACCCGCTCATCGACGGCCACGGCAACTTCGGGACCCCCGACGACCCGCCGGCCGCGCGCCGCTACACCGAGTGCCGGCTGGCGCCGCTGGCGCTGCAGATGCTCGCCGGGATCGACGAGGACACCGTCGACTTCGTCGACAACTACTCGGCCGAGTTCACCGAGCCGACGGTGCTGCCATCCCGCTTCCCCAACCTGCTGGTCAACGGCAGCCAGGGGATCGCCGTGGCCATGGCAACCAACATCCCGCCCCACAACCTGGGCGAGGTGATCGACGCCACGATCCACCTGCTCGACCATTCCGACGCCACGCCCGACGAGCTGATGAGGTTCGTGACCGGGCCGGACTTCCCGACCGGCGGGCTCATCCTCGGGCGGGCCGGCATCCTCGACGCCTACCGCACCGGCCGGGGCTCGATCCGCGTGCGGGCGAAGATGGAGATCGAGGAGCGGAAGGGGGCCACCTACATCGTGGCCACCGAGATCCCCTACCAGACCTCGGTCGACACCATCCTCACCAAGATCGACGACCTGGTGAAGGCCCGGGAGCTGGACGGCGTGGCCGACGCCAACAACGAGTCGGCCAAGGGCGCGACCCGCCTGGTGGTGAAGCTCAAGCGCGACGCCAACGCCAACGTGGTCCTCAACAATCTCTACAAGCAGACGCCGTTGCAGGGCAGCTTCGGCGTCAACATGGTGGCACTGGTCGACGGGATCCCCCGGACCTTGAACCTCGCCCAGATGCTGTCTGCGTACGTCGACCACCAGGTCGAGGTGATCACGCGGCGCTCGCAGTTCCGCCTGAAGAAGGCCCGTGACCGGGCCCACATCGTCGAGGGACTGCTCAAGGCCCTGGACATGATCGACGCCATCGTGGCGCTGATCCGGGCGTCGGCCGACCGGGGCGAGGCGCGTGAGGGCCTCATGGCGCCTCCGTTCGACTTCACCGAGGTGCAGGCCAATCACATCCTCGACATGACCCTCGGCCGGCTGACCCGCCTGGGCCGGGCCGAGCTGGACAAGGAGCTGGCCGAGCTGCGGGAGACCATCGCCGAGCTCGAGGCCATCCTGTCCGACCCCGGCCGGCTTCGGGGCGTGATCAAGACCGAGCTGGCCGAGGTGCGGGCCAAGTTCGCCACGCCTCGGCGCTGCGAGATCACCTACGACCCCGGCGACATCGGTGTCGAGGACCTCATCGAGGACGAGCCGCTGGTCGTCACCATGACGCGGGCCGGCTACGTGAAGACGGTGCCCGCCGGGTCGTTCCGCACCCAGGGCCGGGGCGGCCGGGGGATCCAGGGCGCCCGCCTCAAGGAGGAGGACCTGGTCGCCCGGGTCGTCCACACCACGGCCCACGCCTTCCTGCTGTTCTTCTCGAACCGCGGCAAGGTGTACCGGCTCAAGGCCCACGAGATCCCGATGAAGGAGCGCACGGCCCGCGGCACCGCCATCGTCAACCTGCTGCCCCTCGCGCCCGGCGAGCACGTCCAGGCCCTGATCGACACGCGGGACTTCAGCGACCAGCGCTGCCTGTTCTTCGCCACCCGCCTGGGCCAGGTGAAGAAGACGTCGTTCTCGGAGTACGACAAGTCCCGCCGCGACGGGTTCATCGCCATCACCCTCCGTGACGGTGACGAGCTGGTCCGGGTCATCCAGACCAGCGGGTCCGAGGACATCTTCATGGTGTCCCGGGACGGGATGACGATCCGCTTCGACGAGTCCGAGGTCCGCCCGACGGGCCGGGCCGCCCAGGGCGTCATCGGCATGCGGCTGCGAGCGGGCGACGAGGTGGTGTCGTGCGACGTGGCCCGCGACGACGCGGCGATCCTGATCGTCACCTCGAACGGGTACGGCAAGCGCAGCCAGCTGGACCGCTTTCCCCGCAAGGGCCGGGGCACCATGGGCGTCAAGGGCATCAAGCTCACCGCCCGCCGGGGCGGGGTGGTGGCCGCCTTCATGGTGGGCCTGGACGACGAGATCGTGCTCGTCTCCTCGACGGGTGTGACCATCCGCATGAACGTGCGGGAGATCGCCTCGCAGGGTCGCGACGCCACCGGGGTGCGGGTGATGAACCTCGACGCCGGTCAGACCGTCGCCTCGGTGGCGCCGATCCTGGCCGTCGACGACGTCGTCGACGCCTGATTCTCGGGCGCCGGGCGCCCCCGTACTTCCCTTCTCTCGCAACGCAATCGGGCGCGCCGCGCCCGGGGAGGACGGGTCGCAATGGGAACGGAACGACGGGGGCACGGGGGCCAGGTGGTGCCTCTCCTGGCCGTCATCGTGGTGGCGGCCGGGGCCGCCAGCATCCTGGTGGGGCGCCTCGGTGGGGCGGCGGTGGCCCGGGCCCGGGCGGTCACGGCGGCCGATGCGGCCGCGTTGGCGGGCGCGGCCGCCGGCCCGGCTGCGGCCCGGGAACTGGCCCGCCACAACGGCGGCCGGGTGGTGCACTACGAGGCCGAGGGGAGCGACGCCGAGGTGGAGGTCGAACTGGGCGCCGCCGTCGCCCGAGCCCGCGCTCGCCGGGCCGGCGGTGACGACGGCGGGCCGGCCCCGGGGCTGCGAGCCGCCCTCGCCCGGGCCGCCCAGCTGCTGGGCACGCCGGTGCCGACGGTTGCCGCGCCGGCCGGCGACGGACCGCAGCCGGCTGCGCCCCGCCGGTGGGCTGGTATGGCCGTGGACGTCGCGCCCGGGTTCGTGGAGCGACTGCTCACGGTGGCCAGCCGCGCCGGGCTGTGCCGCCCCTACCCTCGGGCGCTCCCCGGTCACTTCGAGCTGTGTGGGGAAGGCCAGGCGGCGGGGCTACCGTGACCGGGTGGCACAGGCACGCGGAACCCGGCGGGTGGTCCACCGGGTCGACCCGTGGACGGTCCTGCGCTTCTCGGCGCTGTTCTACGGCTCGATGCTGCTGGTCGGCCTCGTCGCCGGGCTGCTGTTGTGGATCGCGGCCGCCACGACAGGGGTGACCGACAACGTCGAGCAGTTCATCAAGGAACTCTTCGCGTTCGACTCGTTCCAGCTCAGTGGGGGCGTGGCCCTGCGGACGGCGGTGGTGGGCGGCGCTGTCCTCGTCCTGGTCGGTACCGGTGCCAACGTGATGATGGCCGTCTTCTACAACCTCACCTCCGATGTGGTCGGCGGCATCGAGGTGACGCTCGACGACGACGAAGCTGACCGGCGGCCCGTCCGGTAACGTCGCTGGTTCCCTCGGGGCTATAGCTCAGCTGGTTAGAGCGCAGCACTGATAATGCTGAGGTCGATGGTTCGACTCCATCTAGCCCCACTCCCGCAAACGCCGACCCGCAGGTCAGGCGGGGTGCGGTGATGCCGGCATCGTCCGCCAGGACCCGTCGGGCGCCCCGGCGACGACGAGGCCGGGGACGTTCCGGAATCGAGCGCATGTCCGCTCGCCCACCTGTTCGCACGGGGCTGGGCGCACGCCTTCGCGTAGGCTCGAAGACGTGGGTGCTCTCGTGCGGCGGGCGGTGGTGACGCTCGGCCTCGCCGGCCTCGCCGGACTGGCGGCGGTGTCCCGGCGGCGAGGCCGTCGCGACGGTGCAACCCACGAAGGCAGCTGGCGGGAGTTGTCCGGACCGGACCTGCGCTGAGTGGCTGTCGCGGTCGTCGTCGGGGCCGGTGCGGTCGGCGCCCGGGCGGCACGGCAGTTGGTCGGTGCCGAGGCGTTCGAGCAGGTCTTGGTGGTCGATGCTGCGGCACCGCGAGCCGACGCGGTCGCCCAGTCGTTGGGGCCGATCGCACGCGTGGCCACGTGGTCCGAGGCTCGTGCAGCCGCGCCGGGCGTCGCCGTGCTGGCGGTGCCGGGAGATCACCGGCGCTGGGCCGAGGAGGTTCTGGACGGCGGAGGTGACGTCGTGTCGACCACCGGGTCGAGGGCTGGCGTGGCGGCGCTCCTGGCACTCGACGACGACGCCCGGCGGGCTGGCCGCACCGTCGTGGCCGGTGCCGGTTTCGCACCCGGCCTGAGCTGCCTGCTGGCCCGTCATGCCGCCGACGGGCTCGACGTCATCGAGGAGATCCACGTGGCGAGGGTGGGCTCGGGTGGGCCGGCGTGCACCAGGGACATCGTCGCCGCCCACGCTGCCGGGCCGGGGCTCGACTGGCGTGACGGCCAATGGGCTCCGCCACCTCGCCGGAGCGGCGGCGAACTGCGCTGGTTCCCCGAGCCGATCGCCGGCAGGGACTGTTACCCCGCCGACGTCGGCGACACCGCGCTGTTGGTCCCGGCGTTCCCGGGGGTGGCCCGGGTGTCCACCCGGATCGGCGCCTCCCGCCGCGATCGTGCCCTGCGGCGCCTTCCGCCGCTGCGCCGGCCCCCGGCGGAGGGCCTGATGGGTGCTGTGTGGGTGGAGGTGCGCGGGCGGCGGGGCGCTGTCACCGACTCGGTGGTGCTCGGGGCGCTCGACCGTCCCGCCCTGGCTGCCGGCGTCGTGGCCGGTGTCGTCGCCTCCTGGGTGCAGGCCGGCCGTATCGCCGGCCCCGGCGCTGCCGGGCTGGCATCGCTGGTGCCCGAACCGCTCTCACTCCTGCAGGAGCTGGCCCGTCGCGGTGTCCGCGCTGCCACCTTCACGGGCCGCGACGCCGGCCGGGCTTCCTGACAGCCCGCGGCGGCGAGCGGCCCGACCTACGGTGCCGGCGGTACCGGGCCGACGGTGGAACTCCCGGTTCCGTCGTCTGGCGCCACTGGGTCCGGACCCGGCGGCACGTCCGCCGGCCCGACGTCCCCGACGATGGTGGGATCCTCGACCCCGACCGGCATGCCCCGGAGCCGCTCGAGCAGCGACTCGTCCTCGGCGGCGGCGGTGTGGGTCGGAACGGCCTCGTCCTCAGCCATGGGCGCCGTGTACCCGGCGGCCTCGGCCCCGAAGCACCCGTCGAAGCCAAGATTCTTGACAAATTCTGTATCAACGGACATGGTCGAACGTCTCTTCCGTCAGGGAGGGGCATGCCCGAGAACCGCACCGACGAGGAGGCGGCGACACAGGCGCTGGAGTCCGCCCTGCGCGCCCTCCTGCTGCGCCCGGCGACGGCGCCGCCCGAGGTGGTGCGGGCGGCCCAGGCTGCGTTCAAGGACCACGGTCATGGCCGCGTGGTACCCAAGCCGAGCTCGGTGGCCTAGGGGCGCGTCGGCAGTCCCCGGCGGTGGCATCATCGTCCGAGACGGTGCTCGCTCGCACTGTCGCAGAAGCAGGTCGCGGGGACGTAGCTCAGCTGGCTAGAGCACCGCCTTTGCAAGGCGGGGGTCGTGGGTTCGAGTCCCATCGTCTCCACCATTCCGTGTGCCGGTCACGGCGCCGGCCAGAACCCCGGGGCGGGACGGTCGCGGTGGCTGCCCTTGGCATAGAGGGCCAGGCGGTCGGCGTCTTCTGGCGACGCCAGTTCGACGGCGTCGAACACGGCGGCGGGGCCGGCGGCCCGCAGGGCCTTGTCGCCGGCACTGCGGCGGGGCGGGAGCTGGGTCGTCAGCACGACCAGGGGCGGGGCGGCGGTCTGGGACGCCAGTACCGCGGCACGGCCCAGGCACCTCCACAGCGCGTCGGACGATGCGAGGCCGGCGTCGGCGACGGTGACAGAGCCGCTGACGTCGAAGTACCACGTGTCTCCGGCGCCGTCCTCGGCGACGAGGTCGATGGACAGCCCGAGGGCAGGAACCGGGTGGCGGCGGTGACGGATCGAGAAACCGCTGTCCCGCAAGAGTTGCTCGGCCATGGCAACGGCGGAGGTCCCGGCGCGGGGACCGGCACCGGGCCGCGCGAGCGTGGCCAGCTCGGCCCGGACCCGGGCGCGAGCGGTCTCGACGTAGTCGCCGTCGGTGTCGTAGCCGGCGAACCGGCGACCGAGCCGGGCGGCGGCGACCGCGGTGGAGCCCACGCCCAGGAACGGGTCGAGCACGAGGTCGCCCTCGAAGGTGTAGAGCTCGATGAGGCGCTGCGGCAGCTCGACCGGGAAGGGCGCCGGATGCCCGACCCGGCTGGCCCGCTCGGGCGGGATCCTCCATACGTCGAGGGTCGCCTCCAGGAACTCGTCGGTCGACAGCGACGACCGCCACGGCAGTCCTGCGGCCCGCCGGGCGTCGACGCCCTGCGCCCGGCCGAAGCGGCCCTTGGAGGCGATGACCACCCGCTCGGTGACGTCGCGCAGCACCGGATTGGTGGGCGAGCGGTACGAACCCCAGGCGCACGATCCGGAGGCGCCGGCCGCCTTCACCCACACCACCTCACCGCGCAGCAGCAGGCCGAGGTCGTCCTGGAGGATGCGGATGACGTCGGCCGACAGGCTGCGGTAGGGGCGCCGACCCAGGTTGGCCACGTTCACGGCCAGGCGGCCGCCGGGCTCGAGCGCCTCGACGCAGCGGGCGAACACGGCGTGCAGCATGGCCAGGTAGTCGAGGTATGAGCCGGGGACGCCGTCCTGGCCGAGCGCCTCCTCGTACGCCTTGCCGGCGAAGTACGGCGGCGAGGTGACGACCAGGGCCACCGAGCCGGTCGGCAGGTCCATGGCGCGGGCGTCGCCGTGGACCAGGGCCTCGTCGAGGGAGAGCTCGAACGGCGGACGGACGGCTTCGTCGGCCGACAGAACCGGCGGGCGGAAGCGCTCGTAGAACCCGGACGCGTCGTGGTTCTCCCGACGCCCGACCCCGAACCGGCTGGTCGAGGTGCTGCGCCGGCGCCGGCGGGTCACGGCCGGCCACCGTACCGGCGCGAGATGCAGGCCCGGTGGATGCCTACGCCGGCGCCAACCCAGCGAGGTCGGCCCGGCGCTGGGCCAGCCGGCGGGCCGCCGCGCCCACCCGGGTGATGTGGCGCACCAGCCGCTCCCGGGCCTCCTCGGCGGCCGCCGAGATGCCCTCGATCAGCTCCAGGCGCCAGTGGCGCAGGATCACCGGCTGGAGGATGTGGTCGTGGAACTGGACGAAGTCGTAGATGCCGAGCGCGGCGATGCGCGAGGCGTGGGTCTCGAAGTCGGGCACGCCGACGCCCGGCATGGCGAAGCCCCGCACCTGGCGCTCCAGGGCCATCACCACCGCCGAGGGGTCCAGCTCCAGTGCTGCGGAGGTGACGTCCCGGTAGAACAGGTAGTGCAAATTCTCGTCGGCGGCGACCCGGGCCATGATCTCGTAGCCGGTGCGGTCCGCGGCGTTCAGGTGCTTGGCCGTGTTCATGTGCGAGATGCGGGTGGCCAGCTCCTGGAGGGCGACGTAGACCATGGTGTCGGCCACCGACTCGGGCTCGGGAGCCACGCCGCCCGAGACCTGCGCCATGCGGGCCCGCTCCAGCGCGACCGGGTCCAGCGCCCGCGTGACGGTGAGGTAGTCGCGGATGACGATGGCGTGGCGGCCCTCCTCGGCGGTCCAGCGCCGGGCCCACGTCCCCCACGCCGAGTCGCCGAAGACACGGGCGATGTGGGCGAAGTAGTAGGGGAGGTTGTCCTCGGTCAGCAGGTTGAGGAACAGGGCGCTGCGCACGGCGTCGGACACGGGGTAGTCGGCGGGGTCCCAGGTCTCCTCCGGCTCGAAGTCCCGGCCCCGGCTCCAGGGGACGAGCTCGTGGGGGAACCACTCCTTGGCCCGACCGAGATGGCGGTCCACCAGCTTCCCCACAGTCGGCTCGAGCTCGGCCAGCATCGCGGCGTCTTCCACGGTCCCAAAGGCTACCGACCGGTCGGTAGGCCCGGCAACGGAACGGCACTTGAACCGTCGTCGGGAAAGTTGACTAATCTGGTCGGTTATTGGACGACCGATGGGGAGGACGAGATGGCACTGCGGCTCGGTGACGAGGCCCCTGACTTCACGGCGGAGACGACCGCCGGCAAGCTGAACCTGTACGAGTACCTCGGGGACGGCTGGGGCGTGCTGTTCTCCCACCCTCGGGACTTCACGCCGGTGTGCACCACCGAGCTCGGTGTGGTCGCCAAGCTGAAGGACGAGTTCGAGAAGCGCAACACCAAGGTGCTTGCGGTGAGCGTCGACAGTGTCGAGGATCACGAGCGATGGGTCGGCGACATCGAGGAGACCCAGGGGGCCGCCGTCGACTACCCGTTGATCGGCGACCCGGACAAGACCGTGGCCGACCTCTACGACATGATCCACCCCAACGCGAGCGACACCCAGACCGTGCGCTCGGTGTTCGTGATCGGGCCGGACAAGAAGATCAAGCTCACGATCACCTATCCGCAGTCCGCCGGCCGCAACTTCGCCGAGATCCTGCGGGTCATCGACTCCCTGCAGCTCTCGGCCAAGTACCAGGTCTCCACCCCGGCCGACTGGCAGGACGGCCAGGACGTGATCATCCAGCCAGCCGTCTCCGACGAGGACGCGAAGGCCAAGTTCCCCAAGGGCTGGGAAACCAAGAAGCCGTACCTCCGCATCACCCCGCAGCCGAACAAGTAGCTCGCAGGGCCGGGCGTAGGGTGGGCGGGGTGCCCACCGCCGCCGTCATCGTCGACGCGGTGCGCACCCCGATCGGGCGGCGCAACGGCGCCCTGGCAGGGTGGCACCCCGTCGACCTGACCGCCGAGGTCCTGCGGGCGCTCGTCGCCCGCAGCGACCTCGACCCGGCGACGATCGACGACGTGGTCGTCGGTTGCGTGATGCAGGTCGGCGAGCAGGCGCTGAATGTCGCTCGCAGCGCCGTCCTGGCCGCCGGCTTCCCCGAGTCGGTGCCCGCGGTGACGGTCGACCGCCAGTGCGGCAGCTCGCAGCAGGCCCTGCACTTCGCGGTCCAGGGAGTGATGGCCGGCGCCTACGACGTGGTCGTGGCGGCCGGCGTCGAGTCCATGAGCCGGGTCCCCATGGGGTCGTCGATGCAGGTGGTGGGCGCCGGGCTGCCGTTCGGCCCGGCCGTGTTCGCCCGCTACGCCGACCAGGGCGGCCTTGTGCCCCAGGGCGTCAGCGCGGAGCTGGTGGCGGCGCGATACGGCCTCTCACGCGACGAGTTGGACGGCTACGCGGCCCGGTCGCAGCTGCGGGCCGGTCGGGCCTGGGCCGAGGGTCGCTTCGCCGGCGAGGTGGTGGCCGTCGCCCGGCGCGACGACCACGGGCGCGACACCGGCGAGGTCGTCGCCGTCGACGACGGTCTGCGTCCGGGGACGACGGTGGAGGCGCTGGCCGCGCTCCGACCGGCCTTCCAGGTGGACGGCGTCGTGACGGCGGGCAACTCATCGCAGATCAGCGACGGCGCCGCCGGGGTGCTGGTCATGAGCGAGGAGCGCTGCTCGGCCCTGGGGCTGGCGCCGCGAGGCCGGGTGGTGGCCACGGCGCTGGCCGGGGTCGACCCGGTCACCATGCTGACGGCACCGGCCCCGGCCACCCGCCGCGTCCTGGAGCGGGCCAAGCTCGACCTGGACGACATCGACGTGTTCGAGGTGAACGAGGCGTTCGCGTCGGTGGTACTGGCGTGGGAGCGGGAGCTGCACCCCGACATGGACCGGGTGAACGTGAACGGCGGGGCCATCGCGCTGGGCCACCCGCTCGGCGCCTCCGGCGCCCGCCTGGCGGCGACGCTGCTGGGTGCGCTGGAGCGCAGCGGGGGCCGCTACGGCCTGCAGGTGATGTGCGAGGGCGGCGGGCAGGCCAACGCGACCGTGTTCGAGCGGCTGAGCCCCGAGGTTCGGGCCGGCCGGTGATCAAGCTGCTGATCGGGGTCGTCTTCTTCCTGGTCGTCATGCGCCTGGGGCTGGCGGTGCTGCGGGCGCTGGCCCGGCCCATGCCCGAGCCGCCGCCCGCCGGGGAGATGCGCAAGGTGAGCCGGCGATACCGCTGCACCAGCTGCGGCGTGGAGCTGAAGATGACCGCCGCGCCCGACGAGGACCCGCCGCCGCCGCGGCACTGCATGGAGGAGATGCAGTTCGAGGGCTCTCGCGACCTCTGACCGGGAACCCGGGGGTCTACCGGTAGCGCGTCGAGGTGATGAAGCCGCCGGTGATGAGCCCCAGGCCTCCGAGGAGGTACCAGTTCTTGGCGCCGCCGGGCAGCAGCTCGAGGTAGTTCAGGATGATGACGGCCATCCCGACGATGAGCAGCGTGAACATCACGATGGGCACCCACTTGGGGCTGACCAGCTCCTCAC
This sequence comes from Acidimicrobiales bacterium, assembly GCA_035540915.1. Taxonomy (GTDB): domain Bacteria; phylum Actinomycetota; class Acidimicrobiia; order Acidimicrobiales; genus DATLFQ01. The sequence continues at coordinate 9,186 of DATLFQ010000040.1, read as the reverse complement.
GGGGGACCGGTGGCGTGTAGCGGTTGGACGCCTTCGGCGTGACCCGCCCGCTGCCGGTGGCACGAGCCGGCGGCTTTGCCCTGCGCGCCGGGGAGTCCTTGCCCTTGGCCCGGCTGCGACCCGACTGCGCCATGGCGCCAGACTAGCGATCGGTGGCCGCCGGCCCGGGAGCGGGCCCTACAGTCGACGCCGATGGGGCTGCGGGTGCTGGTCGTCGACAACTACGACAGCTTCGTCTACAACCTCGTCCAGTACCTGGGTGAGCTGGGCGCCGATCCCGTCGTCGAGCGCAACGACGCCATCTCGGTCGACCAGGCCCTGGCGCTCGCGCCCGACGCCGTCGTCGTCAGCCCCGGTCCGGGCCGGCCGGCCGATGCCGGCATCAGCAACGCGCTGATCGAGCGGCTGGCGACGGACCGGGTGCCCGTGCTGGGCGTGTGCCTGGGGCACCAGTGCATCGGCGAGGTGTTCGGGGGCCGCATCGTCCGGGCCCCCGAGGTCATGCACGGCAAGACCTCGGCCGTACACCACCGGGGGGTCGGCGTGCTGGCCGGGCTGGACGACCCCTTCGAAGCGACCCGCTACCACTCCCTGGTGATCGAACCCGCCTCGGTCCCCGCGGAGCTGGAGGTGACGGCCGAGACCGGCGAGGGCGTCATCATGGCCGTGCGGCACCGGGAGCTGCCGATCGAGGGTGTGCAGTTCCACCCCGAGTCGATCCTGACCCCGGTGGGGCGCCCCCTGCTGCGCAACTTCCTCGACATGGCCGCTGCGGCGGGAGCGGCTCCGAGCCCCTAGGGCTGGCCCGGCTGGCGGTTGCCCGGCTGCGTCGTCGTCGTGGTCGTGGTGGTGGAGGTGGAGGAGCTCGGCGGCGACGTGACGTTGGGCGAGGTCGTGGACGGGGCCGACGAGCGCCGGCCGACGCGCAGGACCACCGTCGACCCCTTCTGCGCCTCGCTGCCCGAGCTCGGGCTCTGCTCGAGCACGCGACCGTCGTCGCCCTCGCTGCTCACCACCACGTTCTCGGCGCGCACGGCCAGGCCGAGGGCCTCCAGCGCGGCGCTGGCCTCTTCCAGCCGGCGACCGACGACGTTGGGCACCCGGGTCGTCTCGGCCCCCGTGGAGACGAAGATCGACACCGTTTCGCCCTTGTCGATCTGCGAACCGGCGGGCGGGTCGGTGCGGATCACCCGGCCCCGTTCGGTGCCGGCCGAGGGCTCGTTGACGGTCCGAACGCGCAGGCCGGCGTTGATGATGTCGTCGCTGGCGGCGGTGGCGTCCTTGCCGGCCACGGCCGGCACGGCGACCTTGGGCCGGCCGCTGGAGACGGTGAGGACCACCGACGACCCCTTCTCGGCCTCGGTCCCGGCGCGAGGCTGCTGAGAGATCACGCGGCCGGCCGGCTGGGTCTCGTCGGCCCGAAGCGTCGTCTCCGCTTCCAGCCCGATGCGCGAGAGGGCGGTGATGGCGTCCTCCTCGTTCTGGCCGACCACCGACGGGACCTCGACGGGCTGCTGGCCGCGCGACACGCGCAGCGTCACCAGCGAGTCGCGCTCGACGCGCGTGTCGGCCTCGGGGTCCTGGTCGAAGACCACGCCGGCGTCGGCCTCGTTGTCCTCCAGGCGCTGCTCCACGCGCAGGCCCAGGCCCTCCAGCGTCGCCTGGGCTTCCTCGGCCAGCTCACCGGTCACGGCCGGCACAACGACCCGTGACGCGGTGGTCTCGCCGCCGAAGATGCCCAGCGTGCGCGCCAGCAGGAACAGCAGGACCGCCAGCACGGCGAGCATGCCCACCAGGAGGGCGACGTAGGCGCCGCTGCGCCGGGCGCCGAACTCCTCGACGGCGACCGGCGTGGGCAGTACCCGCGTCGCGCCCGACGGCGCCTCACCCCGCTCCACGGTGCGCATCGCGATGGTCTCGTCCTCGACCGGTGTCCGGACGGGGGCCGCTGCGGCCCGCACCCGCTGGCCCTGGCGGTAGCGCTGCAGGTCGGCCCGCAGCTCGTCGGCACTGGCGTAGCGGTCCGCCGGGTCCTTGGCCATCGCCTTGAGGATCACCGCCTCGAAGCCGCCGGGCACCGACGGGTTCAGCGCCCGGGGCGGAACGGGCGGCTCCTTGACGTGCTTGTAGGCGATGCTCACCGGGTTGTCGCCGGCGAACGGGGGTTGGCCGGTCACCATCTCGTAGAGGACGATCCCGAGGGAGTAGACGTCGCTGCGGGCGTCCACGCGGGAGCCCTGGGCCTGCTCGGGCGAGAAGTAGGTCGCGGTGCCCATGACCGCACCGGTCTGGGTCAGGTTCTCCTTGCTGTCGGCGGCGCGGGCGATGCCGAAGTCGGTCACCTTCACGTGGTCGTTGTCGTCGAGCAGGACGTTGCCCGGCTTCACGTCGCGGTGCACGACGCCGCTGCGGTGCGCGAAGGCGAGGGCGGCAGCGACGTCGGCGCCGATGGCTGCGGCCTGGTCGGGGTCGATGGGACCGGCGCGGACCATCGACGACAGAGCCCGCCCACTCACGTACTCCATGACGATGTAGTACGTGTCGTCCTCTTCGCCCCAGTCGTAGACCGAGACGATGTTGGGATGACTGAGGTTTGCGGCCGACTGGGCCTCCCGCCGGAAGCGCTCGACGAACGACGGGTCGATGGACAGCTCCGGATAGAGGACCTTCAGGGCGACCGGCCGGTCCAGCAACTGGTCCCGCGCCAGATAGACCTCGGCCATGCCGCCGCGGGCGATCTGGCGGACGATCTCGTAGCGGTCGCTGTAGACCTGGGCCGGTTGGCGTGCCATGCCCGGTGCAGCCTACGGGGTACCCAGGGCGGCCTTCATGACGGCCTGGGCGATCGGGGCGGCCACCCGGCCGCCGGTCTGGTCGTCGCCCAGCCCGGGCTGGCTCTCGACGATGACGGCGACCGCCACCCGGGGGGCGTCGGCCGGTGCGAAGGCGATCAGCCAGGCGTGGGCGTTGTCGCCCACGGTCTGGGCCGTGCCGGTCTTGGCCGCCACCTGCACGCCGGGGACGGCGGCCCGGCCGGCGGTGCCGCCGTTGACCACGCCGACCATGAGGTCGCGCAGGGCGGCGGCGGCGGTGGGGTCCATGGCCTGCTGCCAGGCCTCGGGCTGGTAGCGGCGCACCACCGCGCCCTGGTCGTCGCGGACCTCGGCCATCACGTGGGGCTTCATGACGACGCCGCCGTTGGCCACGCCGGCCGCCACGAGCGCCATCTGCAGCGGGGTGGCCGCCACGTCGCGCTGGCCGATGGCCGACTGGGCAAGCGAGGGCAGGTCCCGGTCGAACGAAGAGACGGCGGGGAAGACGGAGACTGCGGGCGCCGGGAGGTCGAGCGGCGGTCGCTCGCCGAAGCCGAAGTCCTGCGCCTCGGCAGCCAGGGGCTGCGCGCCGAGGTCGAGGCCCATCTGGCCGAAGCCGGTGTTGCAGGAACGAGCCAGCAGCGCCGGAAGCATCCCGCCGCAGGCGCCGCCGCCGAAGTTGGGAAGGTCCCGGTCGGTCTGGGGCAGGTCGAGCGCCCGCAGCGTCGGATAGTCCCTGGTGGCCAGCTCGGGCGCCCGCTCGATGGCCGCCGCCGCCGTCACCACCTTGAAGGTGGAGCCCGGCGCGTACCGCTCGCGATAGCTGCGGGGGAGGAGGGGCTTGCCGGGATCGGACTGCAGCGCCTCCCACGCCGCCTGCACGGACTGCTGGTTGTGGGCGGCCAGCGGGTTGGGGTCGTAGGACGGGAACGCCCACATGGCCAGCACGGCGCCGTCGACGGGGTTCAACGCGACCACCGCCCCCTTGCGGTCGCCCAGGGCGTCGCGGGCCACCTGCTGCAGGCCCTTGGACACCGTGAGGACGACGTTGCCGGTCCGCTCGCGGTCGGACAGGACGTCGCGCAGCCCGGTGAGCGGCGCGCTGCGCCCGGCCAAGTCGGCGTTGTAGCTGCGCTCGACCCCCTCGCTGCCGAACGTGAACGACAGGTAGCCGGTGATGTGGGCGAACAGGGACGTCTCGGGGTACTGGCGCAGGCGGTCGAACGGGCCGTCGCTGGGGACCGACCGGGCCAGCACGGCGCCGTCGGCCGACTCGATGGTGCCCCGCGCCCGGTTGAAGTCCCGGACCGCGTTGCGGGTGTTGCCCGGCGCGTTGGCCAGCTCGTCGGCCCGCAGCACCTGGAGATAGTTGAGCTGGACGAACAGCGCCCCGAACAGCAGCACCAGCGCCAGCCCGAGGCGGCGTATCTGGCGGTTCATGGCGCGTTCATCGGGCCAGGCCCACCGTCTCGTCGACCATGCCGGCCTGGCGCTCGGCCCGGCGGGCGCTGTCGTTCGAGACCCGCAGGAGCAGCGCCAGGAGGATGTAGTTGGCCAGCAGCGACGACCCGCCGTAGGACATGAACGGCAGGGTCACCCCGGTCAGGGGCACCAGGCGGGTGACGCCTCCCACGATGATGAAGCTCTGCACGGCGATGATCGTGGTGAGGCCGGCGGCCAGCAGCTTCTCGAACGGCTGGTCCGAGCGCACGGCGATGCGCAGGCCGGCGCCGACCATCAGGGCGAAGCTGGCCAGGACGGCAGCGGCGCCGAGCAGGCCCAGTTCCTCGGCCACCACCACGAAGATGAAGTCGGTGGACGCGGCCGGGATGCGCCCCGGCGCCCCCAGCCCGGGCCCGGTGCCGGCCAGGCCGCCCGAGCCCATGGCGTACGCCGCCTGGACCAGCTGGAAGCCCTCCTCGGCGGCCCGCGACCACGGGTCCAGCCAGACCCGCACACGAGTCTGCACGTGGGTGAAGGTGGTGTACGCGAAGAAGGCTCCGGCCGAGAACAGGCCGAGACCGAGCCCGAGGTAGCGGGCCTGTCCGGTGGCCACCCACAGCATCGTCACGAACAGGGTGAAGAACAGCAGCGACGAGCCCAGGTCGCGCTCGGCGGTCATGACCACGAGGGAGGCGCCCCAGGCCAGCAGGATCGGGCCGAAGGCGCGTCCTCGGGCGCCGGCGGTGGCCTGGGTCAGCAGCTCGCGCTTCTCCACCAGGTAGGCGGCGAAGAACACGGCCAGGGCGATCTTGGCCAGCTCCCCGGGTTGGAAGGTCAGCGAGCCGAGCTGTACCCACAGGCGCGAGCCGCGGATGTTCCGGCCGATGACGGGGGCCAGTGGAAGGATCAGCAGGCCGACGCCGACCAGTGCGAACGAGTAGCGGTAGCGCTCCAGGTCCCGGGCCCGCCGGACGACGGCCAGCGTGCCGACGAACGCGCCGACGCCGACGGCGGTCCACACCGCCTGCAGCCCGGCCAGGTCGGGGTCGAGGCGGGCGATGAAGACGTAGCCCATGCCGTTGAGCAGCGCGGCCAGGGGCAGCAGCGTTCCGTCGGCGTCGGGCGCCAGGAAGCGGACGGCGACGTGGGCCGTGACGAACAGTCCGATGATGACCGCCAGGAACGGCACGATGTCCGCCGGGAGGGACGCGGACCGGCCGAGGCTGGCCAGGGCGTACAGCCCGGCCGTCGCCAGCGCAGCCAGCACGACGAGCCCGAGCTCGGTGCTGCGGGCCGGCGACCGGGTCACGGTCGCGTTGTGCTCGGCGCGGGGGCGATGCCGGCCGGCGCGGTCGACGGCGCGGTCGGGAAGCTCGGCGGGGGCGTGATGGTGGTCGTGGTGGTCGTCGTGGTCGGCGCCAGGTTGTTCTCCACGTAGCGGCGGGCGTCGCCGAGCGAGGTGACCTCGTGGCCGCTCTCGATGTCGGGCCGTCGGCTCTCCCTGATCTCCTCCAGGCGCGTGCCGGTGCGGTCCTCCACGGTGGGCGAGAACCACAGCAGGCCGCCGGGGCGGCCCTTGAAGATGACGACCTCGCCGTCCTCCTCGCCGACGAAGTAGCCGGCCCGGGCGAACCAGCCGACGGCCCCGAATCCAGCGCCGAGCACCGCCAGGAGGGCGACGAAGAACAGCACCGACCGCAGCGTCAGCAGGCGCCGTCGAGGCTCGGGCGGCGGCGGAGGAGAGCCGGCACGGGGCGGTGTCGGAGCGGGCCGCGGTGACGACCGCTCGGCCGGCGCCGAGGGTGGTGCGGCAGCCGCCCCGCCGGCGGTCGTCGCCGTCCTACCGGCCGAGGCCGTGCGCAGGGCCCGCGAGGCGCGGGCGGCCCGGTCGTCGTCGTCGACCACGTCGACCACCACCACGGTGATGTTGTCGTTGCCACCGCCGTCGCGGGCCAGGCGTACCAGTTCCTCGGCCGCCTCCTCGGGGTCGGGCTCGGTGCGCAGGACCCGGGCGATGTCCCGGTCGTCGACCTCGTTGAAGAGCCCGTCGCTGGCCAGCGCCAGGCGATCGCCGCGGTAGGGGGTGACCCGGAAGCAGTCGACCTCCACGTCGGGGTCGACGCCGAGGGCGCGGGTCAGCACGTTGCGCTGCGGGTGGGCCGCCGCCTCGGAGGGGCTGAGGCGGCCGGCCCGGTGCAGCTCGGCGGGGACGCTGTGGTCGTCGGTGAGCTGGTCGAGCTCCCCGTCGCGCAGCAGGTACGCCCGGGAGTCGCCGACGTTGACGATGGCCAGCACCTCGTCCTCGCGGTCGTCGACGACGAGGGCCACCGCGGTGAGCGTGGTGCCCATGCCGCGCAGATCGCGCTGCTCGTGGGCCCGGTCCCACACCGCCCGGTTGGCGTTGCGGACCGCGTCGGCCAGGCCGTCGGCGGTGCGGTCGCCGTCGAACGCCGCCCGGAGCGCCTCGAGGGCGGTGAGCGAGGCCACCTCGCCGGCGGCGTGGCCGCCCATGCCGTCGGCGACCGCGAACAACCGCTCGGCCACCAGGAACTGGTCCTGGTTGTTCGACCGGACCAGTCCTACGTCGGTGGCCGCCCCGGCCCGCAGCCTGGTCACTTCGCCACCTCCAGCACGGTCCGGCCGACCTGCACCCGGTCGCCCCGGCGCAGCGCCACCGGGGCGGTCACCGCCTTGGCGTTGAGGTAGGTCCCGTTGGTGGAGCCCAGGTCCTCCAGCCACAGGCGGCCGTCCCGCCGGAACAACCGGGCGTGCAGCTGGCTGGCATAGGTGTCGTCGGGCAGCGCCACCTGGCAGCCGGCGGCCCGACCGATGGTCAGCTCGTCGGCCAGGTCGTAGCTGGTCCCCCGGGCCGCCGCCGGCTCGACCACCTTGAGGCGCATGGCCTCGGTTGTCGCAGCGCCGCCCCTGGCGGGCGCGGCGCCGCCCGTCGGCCCGCCGCGCCGGACCGGCGCCGGTGCGGGTGCCGGCGCGGGGGCCCGGACCTCGGCCCAGACCGCCCACAGGACGCGCAGGAAGAACAGCCACAGCAGGGCCAGGGAGCAGAACTTCAGGACGGCGAGCAGCGACTCGGGCATGGCGCGGCCTACGATGCCTCGAAGCGCAGCCTGCTGGAACCCAGCATAATGTCGTCGCCGTCGGCCAGCCGCTGCTGGCGCACGCCGGCCCCGTTCACCTTGGTGCCGTTCATCGAGTCGAGGTCGACGATCACGATGTCGTGGCCCTGACGGCGGACCTCGGCGTGGCGCCGGCTGACCCCCTCGTCGCGCAGGACGACGTCGCAGTCCGCCATCCGGCCGATGACCACCGGCGCCTCCCCGATCGCTACCCGGCTCCCGTCGGCCAGGACCAGGGCCCCGACGGCGACGCCACCGGGCGCCTCCTGCATCGTCCCCGACACCAGGAACATGCCCGGCGTCAGCGCCTCGTCGGCCTCCAAGGTGATCTCGACCGGTCCGACGAAGCCGTAGGCCTCGTTGCGCGCGTGCTCCCGGGCGGCGTCGGCCAGCTCGCGGACCAGGGCTTCGGAGAAGGAGGCGAAGCGCTCCAGGTCCTTCGGGGCGACGGCGAAGGTGAAGGCGTTGGGCACGATGACACCGTGCACGCCGACGGTGCGGTGGGCGTCCATCTCGCGCGTGAGCCGGCGACCCAGCTCGACCGGCTGCAGGCCGCCCCGGAACGCCTTGGCGAACACGCCTTCGACGAGACGCTCGAGCCTGCGCTCGAACTGCTGGAGTCCCATGGTCGGCCGTACCTTACCCACGGGCGCCCCCCGAAAGGCCCGGGGCCGGGCACCAGGCGATCCGGTAGCCTGAACGCCGACGCTGGCTCGGGCGAGTGGCGGAATTGGCAGACGCGCAGGATTCAGGTTCCTGTGTCCGAAAGGACGTGGGGGTTCAAGTCCCCCCTCGCCCACAAGGTAAAGGTGCTGGTCAGAGGGGGTGTGGCGGCCCTTCGGGGCGGGTTTGGCGAGGGCCGTCGGAGGCCGTTCCGGGCTCCCAGGACACGAAAAGGACACGCGCTGAATCGCAGCGGACGTGAGCAAGGCCGGCTCCAAGAGGTCAGGACTGGCCGCCGGGCCGGACTTTCGTCCCTCATGACGCGGGTTGGTGGAAGAGTCGTCCCGGATCTCGTCCACGAGGGGGGTCCTACGACAGATCGATCAGGCGCGTACGCTGGGTGACGTGAGCGAGCAGCGCGAGGACAATGTGATGGCGGCCTCGAAGGCGTTGACGATCGATGACCTGGCGCTTCTTCAGCGGGCGACGGAAGTCGGCAGTCTGGGTGAGCTCGCAGCGGACATCTGGGACTCGGACCAGGAGCTTGCCGATTTCCTTGCCGACCTCCGTTCGTCGCGCACTTCTTCGCTCGACTGACATCGACGTGGTCGACGTTGTCATCGACACCGACGTCGCGTCGGTGATCCAGAAGTCCAGAGCACCCGACTGGGTGCAGCGGCACGTCGTAGGCGCTCGCGTCTGGCTGACATTCGTGACGGTCGGCGAGCTGTGGAAGTGGGCGGAAGTCCGAAGTTGGGGAGAGGCGAACCGCTCGGGGCTGGAGGGCTGGATCGGCAGGCGACCGATCATTCCCTACGACGCCGAGATCGCCAAGACCTGGGCGAGGATGTCGGCGGGCGCTCAGCTACGTGGCCGACCGCGGCCCCAGAACGACACGTGGATCGCTGCATGCTGCGTGCGGCACCGACTACCACTCGTCACCCTGAACACGAAGGATCTGGCACCGTTCGTCGACCACGACGGACTCGTCCTTCTGACCGAGACCACGTGAGTCGGGCTTGGCCGGAGGGCCTCGGTGTGACGACGGCCTAGGCGGGTCGTTTCCTGTTTCCGTGTACGGAAACAGGAAACAGTGGTAAAGTTTCGCAAGTGAGAGAGCCGAACCGCGAGGC
>DATLFQ010000039.1:0-2743 GCA_035540915.1 Acidimicrobiales bacterium | reverse complement strand
GTGGGGTCGAAGCCGAGGGCCCGCAGGACGTCGACCTCGGTGGCCATGCCCAGGACCGCCGAGTAGGTGGCCAGCAGGACCAGGCGCGGCTCCTGGTCGCGCATGCGGCCGGCCGCCATCTCGGCCCGGAAGAACGCGGTGGCCCGGGCCATGAGCGGCTCCAGCGAGGCCAGGAGCCGGGTCGACACCGGGGGACCCAGCCGGCTGGCCTCGCGGACCACGCCGAGCAGCTCGGGCCGGCGCACCGAGAGCCGGAACACCGAGTTGACCACCGCCTCCACTCGCGCCCAACCGGGGCCGGTTCGGGCCAGGGCCCGGTCCATGGCCGCCTGCAACTCGGAGCCGGCCCGGTCCACCACCGCCTCCAGCAGGACCTCCTTGCTGGGGAACCAGTACAGGATGGTCTGCTTGCGCAACCCGAGCCCGAGGGCCAGCGCGTCGAGCGACGTGGCCTCGTAACCCCGGGTCCCGAACGACTCGAGCGCGGCCCCGAGCACCCGGTCCCCGGTCGTGGACGCCGTCATCTACCAAATGGTAGACAGTTTGCGATGATCGCGGAAGCGTTGTCGGGCAAGCGGATCGCGGTGACCGGCTCCACCGGGTTCCTCGGCACCGCGCTCGTGGAGCGACTGCTGCGGGCCGTGCCCGGCTGCGAGCTGGTGCTGCTGGTCCGGTCCGGGCGGCGGACGCCGGCAACCGAACGGGTGCGCCGGGAGGTGTTCCGCAACGACTGCTTCGAGCGGCTGCGGCGCGAGCTGGGCGACCGGTTCGACGACGAGATCGCCCGGCGGGTCACGGTGGTGGCGGGCGACGTGGCCACCGACGGGTTGGGCCTGGACGACGGCGGGCGAGCCGAGCTGGCCCGCTGCGACGTGGTGATCCACTCCGCCGCCGCCGTCAGCTTCGACTCGCCGCTCGACGCCGCGGTCGAGGTCAACCTGCTGGGCCCTCGGCGGGTGGCCGAGGCGCTCGCAGCCGTCGGCTCGACGGCTCACCTGGTCGCCGTCTCCACCGCCTACGTGGCCGGAACCCGCCGGGGCCACGCCCCCGAGGCGGCGCTGGCCGACACGCCGTTCGCCGTCGAGGTGGACTGGCGGGCCGAGGTGGACGGGGCCCGCCGGGCCCGCTCCGACGTGGAGGCGGCCAGCCGCCGCCCCGAGCGCCTGGCCAAGCTGGCCAAGCAGGCCCGGGCCGAGCTGGGCGCGGCCGGTCCCCCGCTGCTGGCCGAGAAGCTGGAGCGGCTGCGGGTGGCGTGGGTCGACGACCAGATGGTGGAGGCGGGCCGGGCGCGAGCCCATGCGCTCGGCTGGCCCGACGCCTACGCCTACACCAAGGCGCTGGGCGAGCGGGCACTGCAGGAGGCGTGCCGGTCCAGCGGCGTCCCGTTCACCATCGTGCGGCCGTCGATCATCGAGTCCGCCCTGGCCGAGCCGCGGCCGGGCTGGATCCGGGGCTTCCGGATGGCCGAGCCGGTGATCATCTCCTACGGGCGAGGCCTGCTGAAGGAGTTCCCCGGCATCCCCGAGGGCGTGGTGGATGTCATCCCGGTGGACATGGTGGTGGCGGCAATCATCGCCGTGGCCGCCCGGGGGCCGGCGGCCGACGGCGGGCCCGAGGTGTTCCAGGTGGCCTCGGGGGCGGCCAACCCGCTGCGCTACCGCCGGCTCGTCGACCTGGTCCGCCACTGGTTCGGCGAGCACCCGCTGTACGACGCCGCCGGCCAGCCCATCGTCGTGCCCGAGTGGTCGTTCCCCGGACGCGGCCGGGTCCAGCGCCAGCTCCAGCGGGCGACCCGGGCCCTCGGCGCGGCCGAGCGGGCCATCACCTCGCTGCCCATCCGGGGTCAGCAGGCGGACCTGTCGGCCCGGCTGGAGGAGCGCCGCGGCGACGCCGACCGCGCCCTGGGCTATGTCCAGCTGTACGGCGCCTACGCCGAGACCGAGGCGGTGTTCGGCGTCGACCGCCTGCTGGCGCTCTCCTCGTCGCTCGACGAGGCCGACCGGGCGGCCTTCGGCTTCGACCCCCGGGTCATCGACTGGGACGTCTATGTCCAGCAGGTGCACCTCCCGTCGATCGTCGCCCACGCCCGGGTGCGGACCACGCCGGGCGGGCGCACGGGAGCCAGCCGCCACGACCGCGGCCGGCGGGCGGTGCTGGCGCCGGCCAGGCACCTGGCCGCCTTCGACCTGGAGAACACCCTCATCGCCTCCAACGTGGTGGACTCCTACGCCTGGCTGGCCACCCGGCACATGCCGCGGGACGAGCGGCTGCGCTTCGTCCTGCGCACCTTCCGGGAGGCGCCCGGGCTGCTGGCCCTTGACCGCCGCGACCGGGGCGACTTCCTGCGCCACTTCTACCGGCGCTACGAGGGCGCTCCGGAGGAGCGCCTGCGGGAGGACGCCTGGGAGCTGTTCTCCGGGCTGATCCTGACCAAGTCGTTCCCGGCGGGCATCCGCCGCATCCGCGAGCACCGGGCCCTCGGGCACCGCACGCTGCTCATCACCGGCGCGCTGGACTTCGTCGTCGAGCCGTTGCGACCCTTGTTCGACGACATCGTGTGCGCCCGCCTGGACGTGGACGCCGAGGGCCGCCTGACCGGCGAGCTGACGTCGGCGCCGCCCACCGGCGAGGCCCGGGCGCTGACCATGGCCGAGTACGCCGCCGCCGAGAACCTGTCGCTGGCCGAGTCGGTCGCCTACGCCGACTCGGCGTCGGACCTCCCCATGCTGGAGGCGGTCGGCCA
>DATLFQ010000038.1:0-2813 GCA_035540915.1 Acidimicrobiales bacterium | reverse complement strand
CCGGCCGCCGCCGGTGTCGCGCGCCACCAGCAGCGACCCGACGCCCGCCGCCGACGCCAGGAACAGGACGAACTCGGCCGCGAACTGGAGGAGGGCGGCCGAGGAACTCATGGCCTACCGACCGTCGCGGACGGGGCCGCGACGAACGACTCGTGGCTGGCCCATCCTCGGCTCATGGTACCGCCGGGCCATGGCCGGCTCGGGGCGAGGACCCCGTGCGGCGGGCCCTCAGGCGGGCACCGCCGGCGCGGGCGGCGGCAGGCCGGCGCCGCCCAGGGCCTGCAGGGCGACGATGGCCTCTTCGAGGGTCGCCACCTTGCGAACCTGGAGACCGCGGCCGGCGCGGGCACGCGCCTCGTCGAACTCGCCCGGTGGCACCAGGAAGTATTCGGCGCCGGCCGCCCGGACGGCGGCGGTCTTCTGGGTCACGCCACCGACGTCGCCGACCGAGCCGTCGGGCTGGATGGTGCCGGTGACGGCGACCCTGGCGCCGCCGGTCAGCTCGCCCTCCGTCAGGGCGTCGAGCAGGCCGAGCGTGAAGGCGAGGCCGGCCGAGGGCCCACCGATGGCGCCCGAGTCGATGCTGACGTCGAAGGGCAGGTCGAACGACTGCTCCTTGGTCCGCATCACCACCCCCAGGTAGCCGTCGCCCGGCATCGCGGCAGCAGCGGCGGGCGCGGCGGCCAGGGTGACCACCTCCTCCCGGGCGGTGCCGTCCACGCCCGTCACCGACAGGCGGACCTGCTCGCCGGGCCGGCGCCCGCCGATGGCGGCGACGACCAACCGGCTGAGGGGCGTGGCCACGGCGTCGACGGAGGTGACCACCTCGCCGGTCACCAGGTGGCCGGACGCCGGCGAGCCGGGGCTCACCTCGATCACCAGCGCCCCCTTGCCCTGCTCGGCGACTGGAAAGCCGAGCCGGCGCAGGGCGACCAGGACGGCCACGTGCTTGGAGTCGTCCATCAGGTCCCGGTTCTCCCGGTTGAAGTCGCGCCGGCCCTGGTCGCCCATGATCTGGTCCTCGGGCACCACGGCGGTGTCGTCGTCGAGCCAGCCCTGCAGCGCCTCGAGGGTGCTGACGCGGCGCAGCGCCACGGTGGCCAGCAGGACTCGACCCTCGGGCGGGTTGGCCCGGTCGGGCGGCAGGGCGATCAGGTCGTTGACCTGGCGGGCCGTCCCCGGCGCGATCGCGTAGTACGGGATCTCGACCAGGATCGCGGCGGCCAGCAGAATGCAGACCACCACGACGGGCAGGCCCCAGCGCAGCAGGGCGCGGCCCGGCGGCGCGGGCGGGGGGCTCCAGCCCAAGGGACCCCGCACTACCATCTGGTCGATCGTGTCCATCGACGTCGTCGGTTCCTCCCGGTCACAGGGCCTTCGCCGGGGGCTGCGCCCCCGGGCCCCATCCGCGGCCGGCGAGCTGGCGCTCGCACGTCCGGGCTGCTCGCTCGCCTCGCTCGACCCACAGCGTGCCATGGAACGCCGTTCGGCCAGACGCGTCCGGTGCCCCTTCCCACTCCCGTGAACGGCCGGTCCGCCGGCGACGCTGCCGCGGACGGTGATCCGGTCGACCTGGCCACCAAGCCGGTGCTGGAGTGGACGGCCGACGACTGGGCCCGCTGGGCCGAGGGCGCCATCGGCCCCGCCGTCGCCGTGCCCGAGCCCCGGACGCCGGTGACGCCCCGGGCGGCGCCGGAACCCGAGACCCAGCCGGTGGCGGAGGTCGAGATCCAGCCCGCCCCGCCCGAGGCGCCGGTCGCCGAGCCCAAGCGGTGGTACCCGCCGCCTCCCGTGGCGGAGCCGGAGCCGGTGCCCGTGTCGGAGCCGGCGGCGGAGCCGGAGCCGGTGCCGGTGGCGGGGCCGGAAGCGCAGGGCGAGGCGGCGTCGGCCTGGTGGGCGTCCCGGCCGCCACCCGAGCTCGAGCCGGCGCCGGTGCCAGCGCCGCCGCCCCAGCGGACGGTCCCGCCGGAGTCGCGGGCCGCACCCCGGCCCGGGCGCCCGGCGCACCGGCGCCAGGCGCCGCCCGGTGTACCCGTCGAACGGCGCCTCAGGAGCGCGGCCGGCCTGCTCCTCACCTCGGTCGTCATGGGCGCCGTGCTGGCCAGCCTCGTCACGGTGGCCCTGTTCGTCACAACCGTCGTCCTCCAGGGCCTGACCGGGTGAGCGGGCCGGCCCCGCGGCTCAGCTTCCCTTCAACGCCAGCCGTACGACGTAGCGGTAACGGGCCGACCCGGGCGGGTGGCACGCGAACAGGGTGGCAGTCGGCGTGGGCGTGGGGTTCACGATGTCCAGCGCCTTGGGCGTGACCACCTGCGACCCGGTCATCTCGTAGACAGTCCGGGCGCCGCCGATGTTGAAGATCACCTCGTCGCCGGCCTGGAGCTGGTCGATGTTGCGGAACGGCCGGCTGTGGGTGACACGGTGGCCGGCGAACACCGCGTTGCCCACCTGGCCGGGGAGCGCCGTGCCGGGCCAGTGGCTCGGGCCCTGGTCGATGGTCGTCAGGCTGATCCCCTCGAAGAGCCGGTGCGTGAGGCCGATCTTGGGGATCTCGATGGTGCCGATCTCGATGAGCGGCTCGCGCTGGCGCGGGTTGACGGGCACCCGCACCGGGGTGGTCGACCGGGTCACCCGCGTATCGGTGACCACCGGCGCCGGGACCACCGTCGTGGTGGACGACGCTGGCGCCGTGGTGAGCGGCACCGACGGGACGGCGCCCCGCAGCCCGGGGTCGTCCACCACCGCCTCGGCCCGGTCGGACTGGCGGAGCCACAGCGACCCACCGGTCGAGATCAGGACGCCGACGACGAGGA
>DATLFQ010000037.1:0-10081 GCA_035540915.1 Acidimicrobiales bacterium | reverse complement strand
GACCTTCCTAATCAAGCAGCCGTTGGCAATCCGGACGGCAACGGCCGTAACAGCGCCCCCCGGCAGGCTCGAACCTGCGACCCGCTGCTCAGAAGGCAGCCCTGAAGCCCGGGCGCGACAACACGTAACGGGAAAGAGGAGGTCAGAGGGGAGGTTCGTCGGGGCGCCGTGCGCGAAAACGAGGCTCCGACAAGGTCGTGGGCGGGCAGCTTCCGAGGCATTGGGAATGCCAGCGCAAGCGTGTCGGTGTCGGTCGGCGATTACGCGGGGGCAACACATCCGTTACGGGCACGGCCCTACCCTCCAGCACGAGCGAGAGCGGTCGGCGAAGCGGACTGGACGAGCCGGGCGGGGCGACTGGGGAGACTGATACTGACCGATCCTGGAGTCGACACGACAACGGGGCGAGCGGCGTCGCTGCGGCCCGAACAAAGGTCGGCGTTGGGCGTCACCTACGAGCACCCGGCCGCCTTCCGGCTCGGCGTGGCGGCCGTGACCGCCGGCACGCTGATGCAACTGCCCATGTACTTCATGGCGAAGGACGTCGGCTACGTGCTGCGCGGCATGTCGTTCGACGCCACGATGACGGGTGGCATGGGGCTGATATTCGCCGGGCTCGGGCTGACAGTGTACGGGCTCTTCCCCCGCCCCTCAGCGGTGACGCAGGGGGCGGTGTCCAGGATCAAGGTCGCCGCCCTCGACGACGTTCGGCTCACCGGCGCCCACGTCGGGCTCATCCTGGTCATGGCGGCCGCCATCACCATCGACGTGATGAAGCCCACCACGCTGGCCTTCGTGGCGCCCGGCGCCGCCGCCGAGTACGGGCTGCGGTCGCCGCTGGACCCGGGCGCCTCCGGCCTGCCCATCGCCCTCTACCCCCTGGCGGGGATCTCCGGGACCGTCGTCGGGTCGTTCCTCTGGGGCTGGTTGGCCGACAGGATGGGCCGCCGTTCGTCGATCCTCATCTCGGCCGTGATGTTCATCGCCACCTCGACCTGCGGGGCGATGCCGACCTATCCGCTCAACCTGGTGATGTGCTTCGTCATGGGACTCGGCGTGGGCGGGATGCTTCCCATCATCTTCTCGCTGGTATCCGAGACGATTCCGGCGCGGCATCGAGGCTGGATCATCGTGCTCATCGGCGGCGACGTGGCCGGCGCCTACGTGATCATGAGCTGGCTGGCCTCCACCATCGGCGCGCCGGACAGGTACGGCTGGCGCATCCTCTGGCTCGTCGGCATCCCCATCAGCGTCCTCCTGGTGCTGCTGAACCGCTGGATACCCGAGTCGCCGCGATTCCTCCTGCAGCAGGGGCGCGAACAAGAGGCCCGGGCCGTCATGGAGCGCTACGGCGCCGCTGTGGTCGAGGTGGACGAGTCCGAGCTAGACGTGGAGGAGAAGGTCCACGGCGGCTTCGCCCAGCTCTTCCGCCGCCCGTTCACGGGCCTCACGGCCGTCCTGGTGGCGCTGGCGCTCGGCATCGGCGTCGTCCAGTACGGCTTCCAGCAGTGGATCCCCTCGAACCTCCAGCGGCTCGGATACGGCGAGGTGGACGCCAGCAAGCTCTTGCGTGACTCGGCGCTGATCGGGTTCCCGCTGAATTTCCCCATCGCCCTGCTCTACGGCTTCTGGAGCAGCCGCAAGACGATCCTGCTGATGGCAACCCTGACGGCCGCGGCGCTGATCGGCTTCGTCGTCGCCGGCGAGGCAGTGGTGGACAACAGCGCCCTGCTCAAGGTGCTGCTGATCGTGCCGATCTGGGGCATCAGCTCGCTCACTGCGGTCACCGCCGCCTACGCGGCGGAGATCTATCCGACGCGCATACGCGGCCGCGGCAGCGGCGTGGCCGCCGCCGGAACCAAGCTGGGCGGCGTGCTCATCCTCGCTGCGGTGGCCGCGGCCGTGGCCGCTCCCTCCATCTCGGTGACCGCCGCCCTGGGCGCCGTCCCCCTCGTGCTCGCCATCGTGCTCATCGTCCTCTTCGGCGTCGAGACTCGTAACAAGGCCCTGGAGCAGATCACCGCCGAGGAACTCTCGATCGCCGCCGCCGGTACCGGGGGTGCGGAACCCCGCGTCCAGCCGGCGCAGTCGGGCCCATGAATCCCGAGCCCCGCCGCGCGTGGTCCTGGGTCGCCGTTGCCGTCCTGGTCGCGGGGGCGGTCATCGGCAGCAACGCCTTTTCGGTTCGGAATCGACTGCTCGGCTCGGCGCTGCCCGACCGGGTCCACCCGGTGACGAGCCGATCACCCGGTGCGGTGAGCGCGGGCGACCGCCCGCCCACGACGGCGCTGCGCTCGACGCCGTGGTGGCAGACGGTGCGCATCTTCGAGGGAACGGGAAGCAGGACGCTGGACGCCATCACGATCCGCGACGACGCCATCAATTGGCGGGTGACGTGGTCGTGCGAAAGCGGGCGCATCGTCGTCCTCGCCGAGCGCCAGCCCCGCCCGATCGTCGACGCCGACTGCCCCGAGGGCATGGGCGTCGGCGCCGGGACCGGAACGACCCGCCTGGAGGTCAGCGCCGGGGGAGCATGGCGGCTGGAGGTTGCCCAGCGGATCGACATACCCCTGGTCGAGCCGCCGCTCGACTCGATGGTCGCCCCAGGTACCACGGTCCTGGCCGCCGGCTCGTTCTCCAAGGCCGACCGAGTGGCCGCCGGGAGCATCACGATCTTCGAGGCTGCCGACGGCGTCGTCGTGCGGCTTCGCGATTTCTGGGTAACGCCGCGAGCGTCGCTGCAGTTGCGCCTGAGCGCCGCCGAGTCGCCCGGCAGCATCGAGGACTACCTCGCGGCCGAGTCGCAGTTCCTCGCCGAGTTGGACGTGACGGCCGGGACGCTGAACTACGAGGCTCCCGCCGGCGTCGATCCCACCGGGTTCCGGTCCGTGGTGATCTGGAGTCCAGCCGATACCAGCGTGTACGCCACCGCCGACCTGGAGGCATTCCCATGAGTTCTACGGTCTCCGTTCCGCCCGGGGCCATGGCCAAGCCCGCTCGGCACGTGAACGTCCGGGGTCGCCCGGTCCCGGTGGTCCTGCCCAAGCTGAGCGACCCCCGCCTCAAGCTGTCGACCACCATCTTCACGCTCACCCTGCTGGGGCTGACCGTCCTCAGCTTCCAGCTGTCGATCCCGCAGATCGCCGTGTGCGTCCTGCTGTCGGCGGTGATCGAGGTCGCGGTGACCTACCGGCGTGAGCACACCCTGGTGTGGCCGGCCAGCGCGATCCAGACCGGTGTCAGCGTCGCCTTCATCTTCCGGGTGGGGGGCACCCAGCACGGCGACTACTGGAGCGCGCGGGGCCTGCACCTGTTCGCCTTCGTCGTCGTGCTGTCGTTGCTGCCCAAGTACCTGGTCCGCCGGAACGGCCGGCACATCTTCAACCCCTCCAACATCGGCCTGGCCTGGGCACTCCTGCTCATCGGCCCCAGCTACGTGTTCTCCGAGCACCTGTGGTGGGCGCCGCTCGGCGCGCCGATCCTCATCTCGATGGCCGTGATCTTCGGGGGCGCGTTCTGGGTGCTGCGCCAGGTCAGGATGATCCCGCTGGCCCTCACCTTCCTGGCGACGTTCCTGGTGCTGATCGCCGTCTTCGCCCTGGCCGGGCGGAGCTACGTGGCCACCTGGCACGACGGGCCCGTGGGCGGCAGCTTCTACTGGCTCACGATCGCGCTGTCGCCCGAGCTGCTGATCTTCGTCTTCTTCATGATCACCGACCCGCAGACGGCACCGAAGTCCAAGCTGGCCCGGAACCTGTACGCAGTGGCGACCGCCGTCGTGGCGGCAGCGCTCATCCTTCCCCAGCCCACTGAGTTCGGGATCAAGGTCGCCATCTTGTCGTCACTTCTGTTGACCTGCGCCATGGTCCCGGCCTTCGAGCGACTGGCCGCCCGCATTCAGAGTCGCCAGGCGGGCGTGCCGCAGGTGCCAGGGCCCCCGCCCCAACCGCTGCTGCGGCGGCTGGCCACGGTGGCCCGCAACCCGGTGCTGGTGGCCGTCACCATCATCGCCGTGGGCGGCGTCGTCAATACCGCCCTGCTCGCGCTGGACGACGACATCGTTCTCATCGAGCGCGAGCTCACCCCGCGACCCGTCCAGTAGCAGGTGCCCGACACTTCGCGCTGGGCAACTTCGGCACCGCAGTCGTGCGCGACCCGGCCGAGGTCGTGGTCGCGCTCTTTCCTCCCGAGCCCCGGCCACCGTTGGGCCCGGCCCTTGACTCGGAGCCGGCTCCAAGTCCTACCGTTGGATTGTGCCCCTGACCGTCTCGCAGCTCGCCACGCGAACCGGGATCAGCCCCGACGCCGTGCGCTACTACGGGCGGCTGGGCCTGCTGCCCGAAGCCGGGCGCACCGGTGCCGGCCATCGCTACTACGACGAGGCGGCCCTTGAGCGGGTCAGGTTCATCAAGGGCGCCCAGTGGTTCGAACTGAGCCTGGAGGACATCCGTGAGCTGCTCACGCTCTTCGATGCGGCCGGCTGCCCGTGCACCCACACGCGAGCGCTCGTCCGCCGCCGCATCGCCGCCATCGACGAGCAACGGGGCCGCCTGGACGAGGTTCGGACCGTGCTGTGCCGCCTGCTCGGCGAGGACCCGGCCATTGCCACCGACGACCACGACAACAAAAGGAGCGGACCGATGACCGACGAACCCACGACGACCCCCGTCGCCGAGGCCGGGCCCGGCTGCGGCTGCTGCCGCCCGCCCGAGCCACTCGGCGCCGACGAGGAGGTACGCGAGCTGCTGGCCCGCAAGGAGGCGGTCGAGCGGCGCCTGGCCGGGCTGCAGGGCGTGTATCGGTAAAGCTCGGGGCCGTCGGCAAGGGGCGCTGCCGGCGGTGCGACGGGCCTGCGCGTCGTGCCATCTCGCCCTCCACGTGCCAGCCGGCGCCGGTTCGTTAGGGCACGCCTAGGGCACGGAGCTGTCTCGGCGAGTGGGCCGGAAACAAAGCGCCGAGAACTGCGCTTTTCCCAGCGCCCCCGGCAGGACTCGAACCTGCGACCCGCTGCTTAGAAGGCAGCCGCTCTGATCCAACTGAGCTACAGGGGCTGGTTGTGAGCCGACCGCACCCGGCGCAGGTGCTCGTCCGGCTCGCTCGACGGCTGACTCTAGGTCGGAGGCTCGATCAACCCCACCCTCGGGCCGCCGGCGGCGGGCCGGCGAGACGAGGGCTGTGCCATGCTTGGGCGCAGCACGGTGGCCGTAGCTCAGTTGGTCAGAGCGCCGCGTTGTGGTCGCGGATGTCGGGGGTTCGAATCCCCTCGGTCACCCTTCGATGGCGCCCCGACGGGTCGAATGCTCTGGGGAGCCGATGGGTATCAGGCTGGTCCGGACGAACCCAGCGAGGTGAGCGAATGGCCAGCGTGCAAGAGACCATCGAGATCGACGTGCCCGTGCAGACGGCGTACAACCAGTGGACCCAGTTCGAGGAGTTCCCACAGTTCATGGAGGGCGTCGAGCAGGTAACGCAGGTCGACGACACCCACCTGGAGTGGAAGGCCAAGATCGGCGGGGTCAGCCGGACCTGGGACGCCGAGATCGTGGAGCAGGTGCCCGACCGCCGGATCAGCTGGCGAAGCACGTCAGGGTCCATGAACGCCGGCACCGTGACGTTCGAGCCGCTGGCCGCCGACCGGTCGAGGGTGCTGTTGCAGTTGGAGTTCGAGCCCGAGGGGGCCGTCGAGAAGGCCGCCGACGCCCTCGGGATCGTCGAGCGCCGGGCCAAGGGCGACCTGGAGCGCTTCGGCGAGCTGATCACCGCGCGCGGTAGCGAGACCGGCGCCTGGCGGGGCCAGGTCTAGCAGCCCCGGACCCGCCCGTCGTAGGCGCCGTCAGGCGGTCACCACCTCGGTGGTGACCGCCTCGACGGCGCTCGGAACCACCGTCGCCCCGATGCCGGGGGCTTGGGGCACCCGCACGAGGGCGCCCTGCCGCTCGAGCGGTGCGGCGATGTCGATGGCCAGGTAGCGATCCGGTGGGGCGAGGTCGCCCGGGAGGGTGAACCCGTCGAGCGAGGCCAGGGCCGTGTTCGCCGCCCGGGCCAGGCCCGCCTCGAGCATCCCGCCGACCCAGGCCGGCGCACCAAGCCGGACGCACTGGTCGTGGGCCCGGCACGCCTCCCGCAGGCCGCCCATGTGGCCCGGCTTCACGTTGATCACGGCGGCCGCGCCCGAGGAGACCGCCTCGGCGGCGATCGCGGCCGACGTGATCGACTCGTCCAGGCAGATCGGCGTTTTCAGCCGCCGAGCCAGTTCGGCATGCTCGCGGAGCGACGGTGCCGGCAGCGGTTGCTCGATCATCGCCAGGGCGAACGGGTCGAGCCGGGACAGGTGGGCAGCGTCGCCGTGGCCGTACGCGCCGTTGGCGTCCACCTGGAGCACGAGATCGTCGCCGAAGCGCTCCCGGACGGCTCGGACCGGCTCGACGTCCCAACCCGGGTGCACCTTCAGCTTGATCCGGCGGTACCCCTCGTCCACCGCCTCGGCGACCTGGTCCAGGAGTTCGCCCACCGACCCCGGCCGGCCGAGCGCCACGCCCGCCTCCACCCACTCTCTCGTGCTTCCGAGGTACGCCGCGAACGATCGTCCGGCGGCCCGCAGCTCCGCGTCCAGCAGGGCCATCTCGAGCGCGGCGGCGGCCATCGGATGCCGGTTCCGGGCGGCCGCCGGCACTGCCGCCTCCGGCGACGGCCGCCCGGTGGCGGCTCGCAGCGCCGGCACCAGCTCGTCGCGCAGGGCAGCCCATGCCGAGCCGACGTCCTCGTCGCTGTAGCCCGGCTCGGGGAGGGCCGCACACTCGCCCCACCCCTCGCTGCCGCCGACCACGACCCGGACCAGGATCAGCTCTCGCACCTCGACGCTGCCGTGGGCCGTCCGGAACGGGCGCCGGAGCGGCAGCGCCAGCCGGCGCAGCTCCACCTCGGGCGACCGACAGCTGTCCCGCACCACGCCGCAGGGTATGGGGTCGCGCACGCGGCGGCCGGGATGGCCTTCTACTGGTTCCTCTCGGTGTTCCCGGCCAGCCTGGCCTTCGTCGGCGTGCTCGGCCTGGTCGGCGCCCGCTCGGGGGCGGCGGACGCCATCAGCGGGGCGTCCGTGCTGCCCTGCCCGGCGACGCGGCCGACGTGCTGGTCGAGGCCGTCCAGACGGCCGGCAGCCAGCCCGAGGGTTCGGCCGTGCTCGCCGTCCTGGCCGGGCTGGCGCTGGCCCTCTGGAGCGCGTCGGCCGGCATGGCCGCCATGCAGTCGGGCCTCAACATCGCGTACGACATCGACCAGGACCGCACCTTCGTCAAGAAGCGGCTGGTGGCCCTGCTCCTGCTGCTGGCCACCGGGGTGCTCGGCGGTCTTGCGACGGCGCTGGTCGTGTTCGGCCAACCCATCGGCCAGGCCATCCGCGACAACCTCCCGCTGGGCGCCGCCTTCGTGCCTGTGTGGACCGTGGCCCGCTGGGTGGTGGCCATCGGCGCGCTCGCCCTGCTGTTCGCCACGTTCTTCTACCTTGCGCCCAACCGGGACGCTCCGCGCTGGGTCTGGGTCAGCCCGGGCGGCCTGTTCGCCACCGCCGTCTGGATGGCGGCCTCGCTCGCCTTCTCGTTCTACGTCTCGAGCTTCGGGTCCTATGCCCAGACCTACGGATCGTTGACCGGCGTGGTCGTGCCGCTGCTCTGGCTCTACCTCAGTGCCCTGGCCGTCGTGGCCGGCGGCGAGCTGAACGCCGAACTGGAGCGCCAGGCCGCCATGCGAACCGGCCAGGTGGCCCGCCGGGCGGGGGCGACACCCCGGCCAGCATCGAGGTCTGGTCGCAGCGGATGCGGGCCCTGCGCGAGCAGCCCCCTGCGCAGCCGGCCCGCCGCTAGGCGGTCGGCGGCTTCCGGCCCGCAGGCCGGCCGTCAGGCCGAGCGGCGGGTGACGACGATGTCGACGTTGCCACGCAGCGCGTTCGACACCGGGCAGGACTGCTCGGCCGCCGCCAGCGCCTCCGCGATGATGGCATCGTCGGCTCCCGGGACCTCGGCCTGAACGGTGAGGGCGATCGTGGTGACCTTCCCGCCCTCGAAGGTGCAGGTCGCCTCGACGTCCAACCGGGCCGGTTCCGGCCCGCGGCTGCTCAGCTCGTTGGAGAAAGCCATGCAGAAGCAGGCGGCGTGGGCGGCCGCGATCAGCTCCTCGGGGCTGGTCGCGCCCTCGGCCGCCTCGGTCCGCGCCGCCCAGGACACCTCTGCGTCGGTGAACAGGCCGCTGCTGACGGCGGTGACCGTCCCGCGGCCCTTGAACAGGTCTCCCTGCCACGTCGCTCTGGCATTGCGGTCAGCCACGGCGTCCTCCTGATCCATCGCGGTTCGAGGCCGGCCACCCTAGGTGGCGCCCCGTGAGCCCAGGACATTCGGCGCCCGGGCCCGATGTTTCCTCGGTCCCTAAAGGGCGGACGCTCCGCTGCCGAGAAGGCGTCGTGGGCTCGGCGCGATCCTCCCGGGAGGGTTGGCTCGACGCGGTACGGGCCCTGGCCCTGGCCAGGGTGATCCTGTGGCACGCGTTCGGGGCGGCCGCCATCACCTACGTCCTGTCCGCGGTCCCGGCCATGTTCTTCGTGACGGGGAGCCTGTTGGCCAAGTCGCTGGACCGCCGACCGGCCCGAGCCGTGCTCGTCGACCGGGCCCGCCGGCTGCTGGTGCCGCTGGCCGTCTTCTCGGGGACCGCCGTCGCCGTCATGGCCATCGCCTGGGCCGTCGCCCCATCGGCGACCACCGAGCTGCCGTGGCGCGGCCTGGTGACCTGGTTCCTGCCCCTGGCCGACCCGTCGGGGTCGGACTGGGAGGGCGGGTACCTGTCGTCGCCGCTGTGGTACCTGCGGGCGCTGCTCTGGTTGCTCCTCCTCAGCCCGCTGCTGCTCCGCGCCGTGCGGTGGCAACCGGGGGTCGCACTCGGGGTGCCGGTGGCGGCCGTCATGGCCCTCGACTGGGTCGGGCGCCATCCGGGCTGGGTGGTGCCCGGCCTCCCGGACCTGGTGTGGCAGGCCGGCGATGTCGCCCTCTACGCCGTGTTCCTCGTCCTCGGTTTCGCCCACCGCGACGGGCTGCTCGACCGTATCGGCACGGCTGCCTGGCTCGCCGTCGCCGGCGCCTCGGGTCTCGCGGTCGCGGCCTGGATGCTCACCCAGCCGGTCCCCGGCCTTGTAATCAACAACTCACACCCGGCCCACCTGCTGGCTGGCCTCGCCTGGCTCGCGGTCCTGCTGGCCTCGAGGGGAGCCCTCGAGGCGCTGACCGCCACGCGGGTCGCCGGCCGGGCGGTGGTCTGGGTGACCCAGCGCACGATGACCATCTACCTTTGGCACGCGGCGGCGTTGATCGTGACACGGCTGGCGCTCGGTCGCGTCGGCCCGTTGCCGGTGGGCGTGTGGAGCATGGCGTTCCTGGCCGGCACGGCCGCCGTGATGACGCTGCTGATCCTAACCTTCGGATGGGTCGAGGATCTGGCCGCCGGCCGTCCGGCCCGCCTCTGGCCGGGCCTGGCCCGTCACGGGTCCTTGCCCCTCCGCCCGGTGGCCGCTCCACCGGAACGCCGCGCCCGCCCCGCACTCGGTGTTCCGGCCGCCGCCGGGCTGGCCGTGCTGGTGATGGCGTCGTCGGTGATCGGCGGGGCGCCCGCCGGCGCGGTCGGTCCCCGCCCGCCGGTCCCGTCGCAGGCGCCGCCCCGGCCCACGTTCCGGACGGCCGCCGCCGATTTCGCCGTCGCCGACGACCACGGGCCACGCTCGGCGTTGTTCGCCCGGGTCGGCGGCGGCGTCGTGTGGGCGCCCGAGAAGCTGGCGCCGGCTGTCTCCACCGCGCTGGCCGGGGCGCTGCAACACGAAATCGAGGCGTGGGGCGACGAGCACGGCGTCCCCGGCGCCCAGGTCGGGCTGCTGCGACCGCACGCAGCCATCTGGACCGGGGCGTTCGGCGTCGACCCCTTCGCCGGCACGACCCTCACGACCGGCACCCGCTTCGACGTCACCAGCACGACGAAGTCCTTCACGGCGGCCCTGGTCTTCCAGTTGGCCGAGGAGGGGCTCGTCGACCTGGATGCCGGGCTGCCC
>DATLFQ010000036.1:0-19638 GCA_035540915.1 Acidimicrobiales bacterium | reverse complement strand
CCGATACCTGCACCATGGTCTCCACCCGGACGGGCCGCAGCGGCACCGGCGCGCCCTCCCGGCGCGTGGCCGGCGAACGTGGAGCACGCAACGAGCGGGGGGCGGCCATGATCGAGTTCGCCCTCGTGCTGCCGATCCTGGTGATGCTGGTCTTCGGCATCATCGAGTTCGGGCGGGCCTACAACGCCAAGATCACCCTCACGGCCGCCTCCCGCGAAGGGGCCCGCCTCCTGGCGCTCAACGGGACCGCCGAGCAGGTCCGGGCCCGGGTCAGGGACTCGGCGCCCTCCCTCGACACGAGCCGCATCACGTTCAACGCCATCACCACCCCGTGCACGGCCGGCACCACCGTGGAGGTGCGGGCCAGTTACCCCCTCCTCTGGGACATCCCCCTGGTGGGCGGCGGGACCTGGACCCTGCAGGGGCGCGGGGTGATGCGGTGCGGCGGCTGAGCCGCACGGAACGGGGCGCCGCCGCCGTCGTCGTCGCGCTCCTCGCCGTGCCGCTGCTGGGGCTCGGCGCGCTGGTCGTCGACGTGGGGGCCATCTACCAGGAGCGTCGCGAGCTGCAGAACGGGGCGGACGCCGCCGCCCTGGCCCTGGCCCGGGACTGCGCGGCCGCCGCGGGCTGCGGGACCGCGATTTCGACGGCCGCGGCCTTCGCCGACCTCAACGCCAACGACGGGGCGGCCCAGGTCGACGAGGTCTGCGGTGCCGGGGGCGGCCTGGCCCCCTGTCCCGACCCGCCGCCCGCGGTGCCGGGCGGCACCGGGTGGGCCCGTGTCCGGACCAGTACCCGCGGCCCCGGGGGCCTGAACCAGCTGACCCACGGCCTGGCCCGGGTGCTGACCGACCAGACCGGGACCACGGTGCGGGCGGGCGCCGTGGCCGCCTGGGGCTCGGCCGGGGCCAAGATCACCACCCAACTCACCATCTCCAAGTGTGAGTACGACGCCTTCACCGACCCCGACGGCGACGGCGTGCCCACCTTCGCCACCGGCCCGCCGTTCGCCAGCGCGTCCCGGACCGTCCACTTCCACTCCACGACGGCCGCCGGCACGTGCCCGGCCGGTCCCTCCGGGGCCGACCTGCCCGGCGGGTTCGGCTGGCTCCTGTCGACCAACTGCGGGGCGCTCATCGGCGCCGGCAACTGGGTGCCCGACAAGACCGGGAACGCGGTGCCGAGCGGGTGCCACCCGGCCGACTGGCGCAACAAGACGATCCTGCTCCCCGTCTACGACGACACCAACGGGCTCAGCGGCTCGAACGGCAGCTACCACGTGGCCGGCTTCGCCGCCTTTTACGTCACCGGCTACCGGTTCCCGAGCGAGAAGTGGCCCTCCAACATGAAGTGCAGGGACGCGGAGCCCGACAGCTCGACCACGTGCCTGGTCGGGCACTTCGTCACCTACGTCACCTCGGCCGACAGCTTCGGCGGGGGCTCGTTCGGCGTGACGGCCGTGAAGCTGGTGAGCTGACTTCAGTTCGCCGGGCCGGGTGCCGATATGTCTCCATGAGCCCGTTCTCGGCTTGCGACGAGCGGGGGGCGACCGCGCTGGTCGTCGCCCTGCTCACAGTGCCGCTGTTCGGCTTCGGCGCGCTGGTGCTGGACGTCGGCGCCCTGTACCAGGAGCGCCGGGAGCTGCAGAACGGCGCCGACGCTGCGGCCCTGGCCCTCGCCCGCGACTGCGCCGGCGGCGCCTGCGGCTCGCTGGCGACGACGGCCGGCTCGCTCGTCGACGCCAACGCCAACGACGGCGCATCGGCGGTGGACGAGGTGTGCGGGTCGGGCCCGGGCCTGACGCCCTGCGCCGACGCACCGACCGGACCGACCGGGGCCAACGGCTGGGTGCGCGTCACCAGCAGCACCGACGACGCGTCCAGCGGCACCAACCAGATCACCTACGGGCTGGCCCGGGTCCTGACCCAGGAGTCCGGCGCCACGCTGCGCGCCCGCGCCGCGGCCGCCTGGGGCGCTCCCGGCAGCCGGCGAACGGCACCGCCCCTGACGGTCTCGGAGTGCGAGGTGAACGCGGCCACTGACCCCGACGGCGACGGTGTGCGCACCTTCTCCAGCGGCCCGCCCTTCGCAGCTGCGCCGACCACCCTGATCTTCCACGGCTCGAGCCCGGGGAGCTGCCCGGCCGGCCCGTCCGGCGGCGACCTGCCCGGCGGATTCGGCTGGCTCGACTCGGTCGGCTGCGCGGCCGTCGTGGGCACCGGGGACTGGGTCACCGTGGACAGCGGCAACGACGGGCTCCCCAACGGGTGCGGCGTCTCGGGCTGGCAGAACCGGACCCTGCTGCTACCGATCTACGACCAGAAGACCGGGACCGGCACCAACGGCCGCTACCACGTGGCCGGCTTCGCCGCCTTCCACGTCACCGGCTACAGGGTCGGCAACCAGACCTGGCCGTCGGGCACAACCTGCGCCGGCCAAGCCGGCAACAGCGGCCGATGCCTCATCGGCCACTTCACCACCCTCGTCACCTCGACCGACGGCTTCGGCGGCGAGGACTACGGGGTCGTCGCCGTCAAGCTCACCGGCTAGCCGGAAGGAAGAGAGACCGATGAAACGCAGACTGGTGGGACTGGTGGCCTCTGTGGCCCTGGCCACGGTGGGCACGTTCGCGCTGATCAGCTACGTCCAGTCCGCCAAGGACGAGGCGCTGGCCGGCGAGCAGCTGGTGGACGTGCTGGTCGTCGACCAGCCCGTCGCGAAGGGCACCCCGGCCGCCGCCATCGGCGGCCTGGTCAAGACCATCCAGGTCCCGGTGAAGGCCAAGGCGGCCGGGAGCGTGGCCAGCCTGGCGCCGCTGAGGGACCTGGTGGCCGGGGTCGACCTGGTGCCGGGTGAGCAGGTCATGGCGCCCCGCTTCGTGACCGCCCAGGTGGCGGCCGGCGTTGCCGAGGTGCCGCCCGACAAGCTGCGGGTCACCGTGTCGCTCGACCCCACCCGGGCGGTCGGCGGGCGGGTGCGCGTCGGCGACCGGGTGGCCGTGGTGGCGTCGCTGACGATGGGTGCCGAGGGTGTTGCCACCGAGACCACCCATGTCCTGCTGCACAAGGTCGTGGTGGCCGACGTGCAGGCCGAGCAGAAGCTGCCCGAGGCCGAGCCGGTACCGGGCGCCGCGCCGGCCGGCCCCGCCCGCCGCACCCCGACGCTGGCCCCGACCGGCAACCTGCTCGTGACGCTGGCCCTGGACGCCCCGTCGGTCGAGCGGGTGGTCTTCGCGGCCGAGCGGGGGACGCTGTGGCTGGCGCTGGAGCCGGCCGAGGCACCCGAGGCCGGCACCAAGATCGTCACCCCCGGGAACGTCTTCTGATGGGCCGGATCGCGCTGGTCACGCCCGACGCCTCCTTCGAGCACGACCTGAAGGTGGCCGTTCCCGAGCACGCCGCAGGCAGCCCGCTGCGCTGGCGGGAGGAGTACCTGCGGGTCGACCCCACCAAGGTCGTCGCCGACGTGGGTGACGGCGACGCCGAGGTGGTCTGCCTCGGCCCCGGCCTGGAGCCGAGCACCGCTCTCCAGCTGGCCGACGCCTTCGACCGCGAGCGCCCCGACATGTGCGTCGTGCTGGTCGCCGAGCCGACCACCGACCTGGTGCGCGAGGCCCTGCGCGTCGGCGTGCGCGACGTCGTCGCCCCGTCGGCCGACCCGACCGAGCTGCGCCAGGCCCTCTCCCGGGCCCTCGACGCGGCCGACCGCCGCCACCGCTCGAGGGGCGAGGCGGCCGAGCCGGCCCGGTCCTCGCAGGTGGTGACGGTGCTGTCCCCCAAGGGGGGGACGGGCAAGACGACGCTCGCCACCAACCTGGCCGTTGGCCTGGCCGCCTCCCGCCCCGGCGAGGTGGCCATCGTCGACCTGGACGTCCAGTTCGGCGACGTGGCCAGCGCCCTGCAGCTCACGCCCAAGACCGGCCTGGGCGACGTGGCCGCCTGCCCCGACCGGGTCACCGCCACCATGGTGAAGGTCTTCCTCAGCGCCCACCCGTCCGGGCTCTACGCCCTGTGCGCGCCGGAGACACCGGCCGAGGGCGACAACGTGACGGCCGACCACGTGGCTCAGGCGCTGCGGCTGCTGGCCGCCGAGTTCCAGACGGTGGTGGTCGACACCGGTGCCGGCCTGGGCGAGCACTCGCTGGCCGCCATCGAGCTGTCGACGGACCTGCTGGTGGTGTCCACTCCCGAGGTGACCAGCGTCCGCAGCCTGCGCAAGGCGCTGGACGCTCTCGACCTGCTGGGCATGACCAAGGCCCGCCGGCACTTCGTCCTCAACCGCTCCGACGTCCGGGGCGGCCTGGGCCTGGACGACATCGAGTCGGTGATGGGCATGAAGTGCGACCTCATGATCGGCGGGTCCCAGTCCGTGCCGGAGTCGACCAACCTGGGTTCCCCCGTCATCGAGAGCGAGCCCCGCTCGGCGGTGTCGCGCCAGCTCCAGAAGCTGGTCGAGCGGTTCCTCGTCGGCGGGGCGGCGGAGGCGGAGGAGTCGCGCATCGCACCGGCGAGCGGCTTCGGCCTGTGGCGGAGGTCGGGCCGGTGAAGCTCGGCGAGCGCATGAAGCAGCGGTCCGGCCCGGCCGGCGACGACAGCGTCCAGGCCGCAGCGGCCGCGGCCCCCGCCCCGGCGCCGGCCCCGTCCCGCAAGCTGGTGCACGAGGTGCCCGAGGACCGGCCGGCCGACCCGCTGGCCGAGATGAAGGAGCGGGCGTCGACCGCCCTGTTCGCCCGGCTGGGCATGCGGCTGTTCGACGCCTCTCTCAGCGAGGAGCAGCTCCGGTCGTCGGTGGTCCAGGAGATCAGCGGGATCATGCGCGAGGAGAGCGCCCCGCTGACCGCGGCCGAGCGCCAGCGCCTGGTCGAGGAGATGACCGACGACGTGCTGGGCCACGGGCCCATCGAGAAGTTCCTGGCCGACCCCACCGTCAGCGAGGTGATGGTCAACTCAGACCAACCCATCTACGTCGAGCGCAGCGGGAAGCTGCAGCGCACGACGTCGCGCTTCGTGTCGCAGGAGCACCTGCGCAGGGTGATCGAGCGCATCGTCAGCCAGGTGGGCCGGCGGATCGACGAGTCGTCCCC
This sequence comes from Acidimicrobiales bacterium, assembly GCA_035540915.1. Classification (GTDB taxonomy): domain Bacteria; phylum Actinomycetota; class Acidimicrobiia; order Acidimicrobiales; genus DATLFQ01. The sequence goes on along the minus strand of DATLFQ010000036.1, from coordinate 14,555 downwards.
CATGGTCGACGCCCGGCTGCCGGACGGCTCCCGGGTCAACGCGGTCATCCCGCCCCTGGCGGTCGACGGCCCGTGCCTGACCATCCGCAAGTTCTCCAAGGACCCCTACCAGGTCCACGATCTCATCCGGTTCGGCACCATGACCGCCGAGATGGCCACCCTGCTCGAGGCCTGCGTCAAGGGCAAGCTCAACATCCTCGTCACCGGGGCCACCGGCACGGGCAAGACGACCATGCTGAACGTGCTGTCCTCGTTCATCCCCGAGGACGACCGGGTGGTCACCATCGAGGACTCGGTCGAGCTGCAGCTGCGCCAGCCGCACGTCGTCCGGCTGGAGAGCCGGCCGTCCAATATCGAAGGCAAGGGCCAGGTCGCCATCCGCGACCTGATGCGCAACGCCCTGCGGATGCGGCCCGACCGCATCGTGGTCGGCGAGGTCCGCGGCGGCGAGGCGCTGGACATGCTCCAGGCGATGAACACCGGCCACGACGGGTCCCTGTCCACCGTCCACGCCAACTCGCCGCGCGACACCCTGGCCCGCATCGAGACCATGGTGCTGATGGCCGGCATGGACCTGCCGTCCCGGGCCATTCGCGAGCAGGTCGCCTCGGCGCTCGACCTCATCGTGCACGTGTCGCGCTTCCGGGACGGAACCCGGCGCATCACCCACGTCACCGAGGTGGAGGGCATGGAGGGCGACGTGGTCACCCTCCAGGACATCTTCCTGTTCGACTACTCGGCCGGGGTCGGGCCCGACGGTCGCTTCCTCGGCTCGGCCGTCCCGACCGGCCTGCGGCCCCGCTTCGCGGGGCGCCTGGCCGACCTCGGCGTCCCCCTCCCGGCCTCGGTCTTCGGAGCGACCGACGTCCTGGCAGCCGCCCGACGGGCCCGCGCCTGATGCGGGCGATCCGCGTCCTGGCCGCCTCGGTGGCCGCGCCGGTGCTCGGCGCCCTGGCGCTGGCAACCGCCCCGGGAGTCACGCCGGCCGGGGCGCAGGCGCCGGCACCCGTCGGCGCCCTCACCGTCACCGCGATCGACGCCAGCGCCCGGCCCGAGATCACCGCCACGGTCGGAGTTCCCGCCGGCCTGGCCGGCCGCGGCCTGCCGCCGGGTGCATTCACGGTGACCGAGGACGGCCGCCCGGTGGCCGCCACCGTCACCCCGCTGCCGGCCGAGCAGCTGGAGGTCATCCTCGTCATCGACACGTCCGGCAGCATGGCCGGCGCGCCCCTCGCCGCGGCCAAGCGCTCGGCCACCTCGTTCCTGTCGGCCATGCCGGACAGCACCCGGATCGCCGTGGTCGGCTTCGGGGACGCGCCCGTGCTCGCCAGCGGGTTCTCCCTGGACCGGGCCGCTCTCGCGTCGGCCGTCGACGGGCTGGTGGCCCGGGGCGAGACGGCCCTGTACGACGCAGTGGCCATGGCCGTGGCGCAGTTCCCGCCTGCGGCGGGCGCGGCCCGCTCGATCGTCCTGCTGTCCGACGGCGGCGACACCGCCAGCCGGTCCGACCTGGGCGCCGCCATCGCCGCCCTCGGATCCGGCCGCGTGCGGGTCGACGCCGTCGGCCTGCGGTCGTCGGAGTCCAACGCCGCTGCGCTGGACCAGCTGGCCAAGGCGGCCGGCGGACGGGTGGCGCCGGCGGGCGACCCGGCCGCCCTCGACGCCATCTACCGCGGGATCGCCACCACCTTGAGCAACCAGTACCGGGTGTCCTACCGGTCCGAGGCGACGGGGCCGGCCGAGTTGCGGGTGGCAGTGGCCGCCGAGGGATTCTCGGCCGAAGCCGCCGCCACCGTGGCTGCGCCGCCTGCCCGGCCGCCCGCCGTCGACGCGGGGCCGCCGGCCCCGCCGACGACGGTGGCCGCGCCGCCTGCCGAGCCCCGGCCGGCGGCCGAGCCGGCGATGGACGGTCACACCTGGCTGCTGGCCGGCCTGGGGGCCTTCTTCGTCGCCTTCTGCCTGATGGGGCTGGTGCTGTTCCTCCCCCGCCGTCATCGCGGTCGCCGCCCCAGCTGGGGCGCGATGCTCGGAGCCCGCCGCTCGTCAAAGGCGTCGGCGTTCGCCGGGTTGGCCGACCGGGCGACGCAGGTGGCCGACGCCGCCCTGGACCGGGGCGGGCGCCGGGGGCGGCTCAACGACGCACTGGAGCGGGCCGGGCTGGCGCTGCGGCCGAGCGAGTTCGTCGTCCTGTGCGGGTGCGGCTCGCTGACCGCCGCCCTGGTGGGGCTGGCGCTGTCCGGCCCGCTGGCGGCCGCGGCGGGCCTGGCCCTGGGCGGGGTGGGCGGGCGGGCCGGCCTCGGCTACGTCGCCCGCCGGCGCCAGGCGCAGTTCGCGGCCCAGCTGAGCGACACGCTGCAGCTCCTCAGCGGCACGCTGCGGGCCGGGTACGGGCTGCTGCAGGCGCTCGACGCCATGGCCCGTGAGGCGTCCGCTCCCACCTCCGACGAGTTCCGCCGCATCGTGGTGGAGTCCCGCCTGGGCCGGGACCTGTCCGCCTCGCTGCGGGCCATGAGCGAGCGGATGGCGAGCCAGGACTTCCAGTGGGTGGTGGAGGCCATCGAGATCAACCGCGAGATCGGCGGCGACCTGGCCGAGGTGCTCGACCGGGTGGGCGCCACCATCCGCGAGCGGGACTTCCTGCGGCGCCAGGTCAAGAGCCTGAGCGCCGAGGGCCGCCTCTCGGGCTACCTGCTGACGGGCCTGCCGTTCGGGCTGGCCTTCATGATCCGCATGCGCAACCCGTCCTACTTCGCCGAGCTGACCTCGGGCATGGGCCTGATCCTGGCCGGGGTGGGCATGGTCCTGCTGGTGGTCGGCGGCCTGTGGATCCGCAAGGTCTGCCGCCTCGTCTTCTGAGGAGATCACTCCGATGCCCTTGACCGTGACCATCGCCTGCGCCATGACGGCGGTGTCGATCCCCGTGCTCTGGTGGGCGCTGTCGGGTGAGCGGGCCGCCGGCGGCGGCCGCAACGTGCGCTCGAGCCACCCTGCGGTGGTGGACATGCGCCAGGCCATGCTGGCCCACCGCGCCGGCGAGCGGGCCATCCGGCCCGCCGTCGAGCGCCTCGCCGCCAAGGCTCGGCGGTTCACCCCCCACGGCGTGGTCGACGGGTTGGAGCACCGCATCCTGCTCGCCGGCCGGCCGGCCGCGTGGACCATCGAGCGGGTCCTGGCCGGCAAGCTGGTCCTCGGGGTGGCCGGGGTTGCCCTCGGCGTGATGCGGTTCCTGGGCTCCCCGACCCTGGGCGGCCTGGCGATGGCCGCCGGGCTCGTCGCCCTGGGCTGGTTCGGCCCCGACCTGGTGCTGCGCAACCGGGCCAGCAAGCGCCAAGCCGAGATCGGCCTGGCCCTGCCCGACACCCTCGACCAGATCACCATCTCGGTGGAGGCGGGGCTGGGCTTCGACGCCGCGCTGGCCCGCACCGCCCGCACGGGGACCGGCCCGCTGGCCGAGGAGCTGCTGCGCACGCTCCAGGACGCCCGCGCCGGCATGTCGCGGGCCCAGGCGCTCAAGCGCCTGGTCGGCCGCACCAACGTCCCCGAGCTGCACCACTTCGTGATGGCGGTCATCCAGGCCGACAGCTACGGCGTGCCCATCGCCCAGGTCCTGCGGGTGCAGTCGGCCGAGCTACGGGTCAAGCGCCGCCAGAAGGCCGAGGAAAAGGCCATGAAGATCCCCGTCAAGGTCCTCTTCCCCTTGATGACCTGCATCCTCCCCTGCATGTTCATCGTCATCATCGGCCCCGCCGGCATCCGCATCGCCCGCAGCTTCGGCGGCGGCTGAGCCGTACGAGACGGCCCCGGACGCCGACCCGAGGCTCCCCGGCGGACCTGGTGCCAGAACGCACGCCAGGGCGCGCGTTCTGCCCCCGGTTCGGCGCGCCCGCGCCCGAGATCGCGCTCAACCTCGACCCTGCGCCGGTCGACACCTCACCATGCGCCGGTTGGCCCGCCTGCTCCTGGCCGCCGCCGTGCTGGGCGCGGTCGGCGGCGTCAGCAAGGCGCACGCCCTTGCCAACGGCTACGACTGGACCGCGTCGTCCCGCCTGGGATGGTCCCTCTCCTACGCCGGCCTGCTGGTCGTGGCCGCCTACGGGGCCGGCCTGCCGGACCTGCCGCGAAGCCGCCGGTCCGCGCTCGTCGCCGCCCTGGCGTCCACGGCCGCCGCGGCGGCCGCCGTCTCCATGGTGCAGCTCCTCGCCGGGACGACCCTGCTGCCGCGGGCCGTCGTCCTCGGCGCGCCGGCCCTCGCCGTGCCGCTGTTCGTGCTGCTGGCGTCGCTGTCCCGGGGCGGCGCCGCCCGGGACGGCCAGCGCGACCGCGTGGTGGCCGTCGCAACGCTGGAGGAAGGCGTGCACCTGGCCGACGAGCTCGACCAGCACCCGGAACGGCCCGCCGCGCTCGTCCGCGTCCTGAGTCCTGGCGAGGCCGTCGCCGAGCCGGGGCGCCAGCCGCTGCTGGAGGCGGTCCGCTCCTGCCGGGCCACCACGGTGGTCCTCGACCGAGCGGCCCAGAACGAGGACTCCATCGTGGCCCAGGCGGCCGAGCTGCACGAGGCCGGCGTCCGGGTGCGGACCCTGTCGCTGTTCTACGACCAGTGGCTCGGCAAGCTGCCCATCTCGGAGCTGGAGCGGGTGTCGCTGCTGTTCGACATCGGCGAGCTGCACCGAGCCCGCTACGGCCGCGCCCGGCAGGTGGTCGACACGCTCGCCGCGCTGGCCGGGCTGGTGGTCCTGGGCGCCGTCCTGCCGATCGTGTGGGTCGCCAACCGGTTCGCCAACCCGGGCCCGCTGTTCTACCGCCAGGCCCGCACCGGCAAGGGCGGCCGGGACTTCCAGATCCTGAAGCTGCGCACCATGCGCGGCGACGCCGGGACCTCGTCGTCGTGGACCACGACCGACGACCCCCGGATCACGCCGTTCGGTGCGTGGCTCCGCCGGTCCCACCTCGACGAGCTCCCCCAGGTGCTCAACATCCTCCGGGGCGACCTCTCGGTGGTGGGGCCGCGGCCCGAGCAGCCGCAGTATGTCGCCGAACTGACCGGCAAGATCCCCTTCTACCGGCTGCGCCACCTGGTCCGGCCCGGCCTGACCGGGTGGGCCCAGGTCAAGTATCCCTACGGCGCCAGCGAGATGGACGCCCTCGAGAAGCTCCAGTACGAGTTCTACTACCTGCGCCACCAGAGCCTGGCCCTGGACCTCCGCATCATCGGCCGGACGCTGCGCAGCGTGCTGGGCCGCGGCGGCCGGTGACGACCGCGCCACGCGTGACGGTGGTGGTCCCCGTCCGCGAGGAGGCGGCGCGCCTGGCCGGCTGCCTGGCCCGCCTGGCTCAGCAGGACCTGTCGCCGGGAGAGGTCGAGGTCCTGGTCGTCGACGGCGGCTCGACCGACGGCACGGCCGACCTGGCGCGCCGACTCCTGGCCGCCCGCCCGTGGTGGCGGGCCGAGGTCCTGCACTCGGCGACGGGGAGCCGGCCGGCCAACCTCAACGCCGGCCTGGCCGCCGCCTCGGCGCCGGTCTTCGTCCGGGTCGACGCCCGCAGCCGCGTCCCGGCCGGCTACCTGCGCCGCTGCGCCGAGCTTTTGGAGGCGCGGCCCGAAGTGGCGGTGGTCGGCGGCCGCCAGCGGGCGGTCGCTCCCGGCACCGGTCCCTTCGCGGTCGGCACGGCGCGGGCGCTGAACAACCGGTGGGGAACCGGCCTGGCCCGCTACCGCCGGTCGGCCAGGAGCGGGGAGACCGACACCGTCTACCTCGGTGCGTACCGCACCGCGCAGCTCCGGCAGGCCGGTGGCTGGCGGGCCGACCTCCCGGTCAACCAGGACTTCGACCTCAACCGCCGGCTGCGCCGCTTCGGCACGGTGTGGTTCGACGCCGGACTGGCAATCGACTACCTGCCCCGGGCGTCCCTGGTCGCGCTGCTGCGCCAGTACCGGGCCTTCGGCGAGGGCAAGGCGCGCTACTGGCGGCTCTCGGGCGACCGGCCGCGCCCGCGCCAAGCGGTTCTTCTCGCGGTGCCGGTCATGGCGGTCGGGGCGCTCGGGGCCGCGGCCGCGCTGCGCGGCCTCGCCGCTGCCGCCGGCCTGGCGGCCGCGGCGGTGGTGGCGCTCGGCACCGTCGAAGCGGTGGGCAGCGACGGCCCCGGCGGCGGGCTGCGGTCCCGCGCCGCAGCCACCGCGGTCCTCGCCGGCGTGGCGGTGGCCTGGTTGGCCGGGGTCGGCACCGGTCTGGTGCGACCGGCACGGCGCGCCCCGTCGGGGCCGGCCACCCCCCGCCCCTTCCGGCCGGCCACATGAGCGCACCGCCGCTCGCCACCTGTGTGGTCGTGGCCTTCCACCGGCCGCATTCGCTGGCCCGACTGATGGAGGGACTCCGCCACCCCGACGTCGAGGTGGTGGTGGTCAACGTCGACGACGACCCGGCCGTGGCCGCCGTGGCCGGCGAGCGGGCCATGGCGCTGCCCGGCAACCCCGGCTACGCGGCGGCGGTGAACGCCGGCGCGCGCCGGGCCGCCGCCGGGGTGGTGGTCTTCACCAACGACGACCTCGTCGTCGATGCGACGTCGGTGCTGGCACTGGCCGCCGTGGTGAGCTCCGGCCAGGCCGACGTGGCGCTCCCCCGCCTGGTGGACGGCGACGGCCTCACCGCCCTCACGGTGGCGTCCCTGCCCACGCCCCGGGCGCTGCTCGTCGAGCGGATGCTGCTGCCCGACCACCGTCCTGCGTGGCTGCCCGAGGGCGCGGCACGCGTCCAGAAATGGCGGTCACCTGTCGTGGCCGAGGAAATCCACGCCGGGACGGCGGCCATCGTCGCGGTCGACGCCGGGTGGCTCCGGGCGGTGCCGCTGCCCGAGGCGTACTTCCTCTACTGGGAGGAGAGCGACTGGTTCTGGCAGCTGCGGACGGCCGGCGCCCGGGTGCAATACGAACCGGCCGTGACCGCGACCCACGCCGGCGGCCGGGACGACGTGCGGCCGGAGAAGAGCCGGCTCATGGCCCGCAACGCAGTGCGCTGCGTGCGCCGGACGCAGGGGCGCCGGGCGGCCGCCGCCGCCTGGCCCGTCGTCGTCGTGTGGAACCTGCGCCTGCTGGTCGTCGACTACCTGCGGGCCGCGGCCGGCTCCCGGCCGGCCGCGGGGCGCGTCGCTGCCCGCGCCGCCGGCCTGCGGGCCGCGGCCGCCGCCTGGCGGGAGTTGTGACCGAGCCACGCGACCGGGCCGCCCGGCCGCTGGCCCGGCACGTGACCCGGTCGATGCTCGGCACGGTGGCCGCCCGGCTGTCCGGCGCGCTCGGCGGCGTGCTGGCTGCTCGGCTGCTGGAGCCGTCGGGACGGGGCCGGTACGGCCTGCTGGTGGTCGTGGCCACCGCGCTCGGGACCGCCGCGCTGGCCGGCCTGCCGTTCTGGGTCGCCCGGCAGGCGGGCGGCCCTCGGGCCGGGGAGGTGGCGGCGGTGATCGGCCGGCACCTGCGCGCCACCACGGCGGTGCTCGGGGGCCTGCTGGCGGCGGCGCTCCTGGCCGGGCAAGTCGTTGCCCTCGGCTCGGCGGCCAGCTCGGCCGCCGCCGCGCTGCTGGCCTTCGCGGTCACCTGGAGCATGCTCGAGCTGGCCGTGCCCAACGGGCTGCTGCGCATGGGCGCGGTGGCACTCATCACGACGGCCAACGGCATGACGTTCCTGCTCTGGATGGCGGTCGGCCTGGCGGCCGGGGCCCAGTCCCCGGCGTTCGCGGTGCTCGGCGCCGCGGTCGCCAACATGGCCATGGTGCCCCTCGCCCGCCGCCACCGGCGGGCCCTGCCCGCCGGCGCCCCGGGCGCGGGCCCGGGGCGGGCCGCCCACCGCCGAGCCGTCCGGTTCGGCCTCCCCCTCGGAGGCGGCGAGCTGGTGACCCTCGCATCCTTTCGGCTCGACCTGGTGCTGGTGGCCGCCTTCGTCGCGCCCCGGGAGGTAGGGCTCTACGCGGTGGCGGTGGCGCTGTCCGAGCTGCTGCTGGTGGTGCCCGATGCGGTGGCGCTGGTTCTGCTCCCCCACGCCGCCCGCCACCCGGGGCGTACCGGAACGGCCCGCCTGGTCGCCGCAGCCTCGGCCGCCACGGCGGCTGCGGGCGCCGGGCTGCTGTGGGTCGCCGGCCCGGTCGTGACCACCGTCTTCGGCGCCGCGTACAGCGATGCCGCCGAGGTCCTGCCGGCCCTGCTCGTCGGCGCCGTCGCCCGGGGCGCCTGGAAGATGATCGGGGCCGCCGCCGTGGCCCGTGGCGACCGGCGTTCGCGGCCCGCCAGCGCCCTGGTCGGCCTCGTCGCCATGGTCGCGGCCGACTTGTTCCTCGTCCCTGCGTACGGAATCGCCGGCGCCGCGGCCGGCTCGGCCATCGGCTCGGTCCTCGCCGCGGCCCACCTCGCCCGCAGCGCAGGCCGGTCGGCGCGCCCGGCGGCCGAGCAGCCGCCGCGCCCGGCGCCTGCCCCCGCACCGGTGGCGGCCTGAGTGGCACGCCCTGGAGCCGCGGGCCGGTCCGTCCTGCTGGTCGACTGGCTCGGCCGGGGCGGCATCGCACAGACCACCGACGCGTGGGCCGGGGAACTGCGGGCCGCCGGGGCGCCGGTCCTCATCGCCACCCGCCCCGGGCGGGAGCTGGCCGCCACCGGTAGCCGCGGAAGCGGTCCGACCGGGCGCGTCGCCGCCCACCGAGCCGTGGTCCGGCGAGCGGTCGACCTCATCGAGGAGCACCGGCCGGCCACGGTCGTCGTGCAGAACTACCTGGCCCCGCCGCTGGAGTGGCCGGTCCTGGCCGCCGCCCGCCGGGCCGGCGCAGTGGTCGTGCTGGTCGTCCACAACCACCAGCCCCACAGCTGGTGGGGGGGCACCGCGGCCGGGCTGGGACGGTCGTTGCGCATGGCCGACGTGGTCGTCGCCCACAGCGGCTACGTGGCCCGGGCAGTGTCCGCCGCCGTCGGCGGACGCGACGTGGTCCAGGTCCCACTCCCGGTCCCCGCCGACGTTCCACGCCCCGGCGATGGACGAGCTCCGGTCGACGACGACCGCCTCACCGCCATCCACTTCGGTGTGCTCCGGCGGGACAACAAGGGCACCCGCACGGTGCTGGACCTGGCCGACGCCGGCGTGCCGGGGTGGCGGTTCCTGGTGGTGGGCGCCGGGGCGCCGGCTGCGGCCCCCGGAGCCGAGGTGGTGCCCGGCTACGTCTCCTCGGCGTTCCTCCTGGACGCGGTGGCCGGGTCGGCGGCCTCGGTGCTGCCCAACCGGACGGCCAGCCAGAGCGCCGCCGTGGTGCTGGCCCAGGCACTCGGCTCGGTGGTGGTCACCACCGCTGTCGGCGGGGTGGCCGAACAGGTCGACGACGGCGTCACGGGCCGGCTCCTCGCCCGCGGCGCGCCGCCGGCGGCCTGGCGCCGGGCCCTCGCCGACCTCGCCGATCCCGCCGCCCGCGCCCCCCTGGCCGCCGCAGCCCAGCGCAAGGTATGGGACGACCACGCCCGCTTCGCGGCTGCCGTGCGGGAGCTGGCCAGGGCTGCGCTGCCGCGCGTGCGTCAGCCCCGCTCGTAGGCCGTCACGGTCACGTCCAGGTCCGAGATGAGCTCGACCCGGTCGGTGCCGTTCCGGCGCCATCCGGCGATCTCGCCCGGCGCCGCGCCCGGCGGCAGCACGAGCCCGAAGCGGTCGAAGCCGGCCCGCTCCACCACGCCCACTGCGAGCCGCTGCTCGGCGGCACTCGCGGCCGAGAGCCAGAGGTGCTCGCCGTAGAAGGCTCCGCCGTCGCGGTGCAGGTGGGAGAACCGGGAGACCAGGACCGGCTCGGGGCGGTCGGCCAACTCGGCACCGGCCCGTGCGAACGAGTTGGTCCGCACGACCATGAACGAGAAGGCGTACGCCGTGACGGCGACCGCCAGCGCCGGGAACGCCCGTTGGGCCCACGGCGGCAGCCCGCCCAGCGCCACCACGCCGAGGGTGGCGAGCAGCAGGCCGCTGAGAAGGACGTAGCGCGCCCCGACGTGGTTGAGGGCGGCGCCCGGGTACTGCGTCGCCCAGACCAGCGGCAGGGCGGCCAGGGCCACCACCAGGAGGTAGCGGGCTCGCGGGATGCGCCACCCGAGCACGCCGCCGACCACCGCCAGGGGCGCCGCAACGGCGAGACCGGGCAGCACTGCCGGACCCAGCGCCACCCTGGTGCCGTACAGGACGGCGGCCCCCGCCAGCGTGAGCGCGACCACTCGCCGGTTCCCGCTCGGGCGACCCGCCTGCCACGCTGCGACGGCCATCAGGGTCACCAGCGCGAGCCCGAGGACGAGCGGCAGCGCCGCCGTCTTGTCGAACAGGCCGACGGCGCCGGCCAGCGCCTCGCGCAGGCGCAGGCCGGCCTCGGCGCCGGCGTCGGCCGCCGTCCCCGCCGCCCGCCCGGAGCGGAACGGCTTCCCCAGGACGGCCACCTCCAGGGCCAGGTTGGCCAGCAGCGGGACGGCGAGCCCCGCGGCGGCGAGCGACCCGGTGATCAGCGCGGGGCCGAGGCGCCGCCGCCGGGCGACCATGAACACGGCGGCCGTCGCCACCGCCACCGCGCCGTAGGCGAGCGCCTCGGTGCGCATGGTGGCGGCCACGCCGAACAGGCCACCCGCGGTCAGCGCCGCCCACGGGCCCCGCTCCCCCTCCACCAGGTCCCACAGCGCGACGACGCCCCAGGCCATGGCGGCCAGCCCGACGGTGTGCTCCCAGAAGTCGAGCGCGTAGACGAGGACCGGGGAAGCCAGGCCGATCAGCCAGAAGGCGGACCAGCCGTCGCCATCCGCCAGGCGGCGGGCGAGCGCCCGCGCCGCCAGTGCGGCCGCCACCCCGCCCAGCATCGGCACCAGCAGCGCCAGCCGGTAGCCGCCGAGCCGGTAGAGCGGGAAGGCGGCGTACAGCATCGGCAGGGTGGTGACATTGACCCAGCGGTCGTCGACGCGCTGGGTTAGGACCAGCGGGTGGACCTGGCCAGCGGGGTCGTACCGCTCGGCCCAGTAGCCGAGGTCGGGACGGAGCCGGTCCCGCTCCTTCATCACCTTGAGCGTGGCCACCTTGCCCCCCGAGTCCGAGCCGAGCTGACCCCTGGGGTCGTTCAGCAGCGACAGCACGGCGTAGGCAGCCAGCAGCAGGGCGACGGCGACGAGCGGTCGGCGAGCCAGCGGGGCCGGCCCGGCGGCCGCCATCAGGCCCGGCGGGGATGGTCGGCCGCGACGGGCCCCTGCAGGACCGTGCACGGCTCGGCGAACACCGCGGCGCCCGACGGGCGGAGCACGCGGACCGTTCCGGCCACCGCAGGCGCCGGCGCGAGGTGGCGGAGGGCCGAGTTGCCGAAGGCCGGGTCGAAGCCCTCGTCGCCGAAGGGCAGCCGCTCCGCCTCGGCCACCTCGAACCGGGCGATGCCGGTGGCCGGCTCGTCGTGGAACTGGCGCTCCCCCTGGCGGCCGGCGGCCGGCTCATCCATGGCGGCCAGTATGCACTCGGGCTGGTGCGGCGCCGGCGTGCCGCTCCGACAAGCTGTCCCGGTGGCCGTGGTCCCAGCACCGTCCCCGGATCCAGCGCGCGGGACGACGCCGGGCCGGTTGGAGCGCGCCGCGCCCGTCGCCCTCGGCCTCGTGGTGGCCTGCCTTGCGGGCTTCCGGGCCGGCCCGCTGAGCGACTACGACGGCTGGTGGCATCTTCGCACCGGCGAGTACATCCTCGACCGGTCGGTGATCCCCCGCCGGGACCCGTTCTCGTGGACCGCTCTGGGAGATCGCTGGCACCCCAACGGGTGGGCCGGCGATCCGGTCTTCGAGGCGGCCCGGCGGGTCGGCGGACTGGCCGGGGTCTCGGTGCTGCGGGCCGGCCTGTTCGCGGTCACGCTGCTGGCGATCGGGGCGCTCGCCCGGCGCCGGGGCGCCCGGCCCTGGCCCATCGTGGCCGCCGTGGTGGTGGCGGGCCTGGCGCTGATCCCGTTCGTCAACGAGCGGCCGCAGCTGTTCAGCTACCTGCTCCTGCCGGTGGCCGTGGCGCTGGCCGGGCCCGCACTGTCCGGGTCGAACCGCGCCCTCGCCGGGCTGGCCGCGACCTTCGTCCTGTGGGCCAACCTCCACGGCGTGGCCCCACTGGGTGTCGCCGTCGTCGGTGCCATGGCCGCCGGCCATGCCGTCGCCTCCCGCCGCGCCGGCCGGCCGGTGGTCGTCGTCGCCGTCGCCGCCCTGGCCGTGCTGGCCACGCCGTACGGAGTGCTGACCTACACCGATGCCCCGGTGGTCAGGGGCCTCGGCCGCGACCTGGCCATCGGCGAGTACCGCCACCCCGACCTGGCCCAGGGCGCCGACCTGATGGCGACCATCGTGGCCGTGCTCGTCGTGGTCTCGTTGATCCGCACCGGGCGGTGGCGCCGGCTCGACGTCGTGCTGCCCCTCGCCCTTCTGGCCGTCGCGACGGTGGACGCCATCCGCAGCGCACCGATGTTCGTGGTTCTGGCCGGGCCGGAGCTGGCCCTCGGCTTCGCCACGATCGGCTCCGCACGGCTGCGGGCGCGCACCGGGCCCCGTGCCGGACCGCTCGCCGCCGGCGGGGCGGTCGTGCTGGCGGCAGCGCTGGTTGGGGCGGTCGACACCGCCGGGAAGGCCGGTCACGTCGACCGGTCGAGGTTCCCGGCCGGCGCCGTGGCTGCCATCCCCGACGGCTGCCGGGTCCTCAACGAGTACGAGCAGGGCGGGTACCTCCTCTTCGCCCGCTGGCCGGGGGTAAAGGTTTCCCAGGACAGCCGGGCCGACGTCTATGGCACCGCGCCGCTTCTCGAGCAGCGGCGGTTCCTCCAGGGCGGGTCCGGCGCCGAGAAGTGGTTGCGGGAGAACGGCGTCGACTGCGTCCTCGCCGAGCCTGACCGGCCGCTCCTGGACCAGCTGCGGGCCACGCCGGACTGGCGGGAGGTGGTGGCCGAGCCGGCCGGGGTGCTGCTGGTCCGCCGGCACCGCTCAGCGGGAACGGCCGTCGACCACCCGTAGCGGAACCAGCCCTGCGACCGGCCGGGCCGGGACAGGGGCCGGCATCGGCCGGGCGGCCGGGACGTCCTGCAGGTGGCGGGCGATGCGGGGCACGGCCAGCGCCATGGCGATCCCGTCCCGGCCGACCCGCACCCGGCTGCGCTCGTCATGGCTCCAGTTGACCGGCACCTCGGTGACCGCGATGCCCAGCCGGCACGCCACGGCCAGCGCCTCCACGTCCCAGGCGAAGCCCTGCTCCCGGCACCACGGCAGGATCGCCCGCCACAGCGCCCGGTGCGCCACCTTGGCGCCGCACTGGGTGTCGCGGATGCCCGGCGTCAGCGTGAGGCGGACGAGGCGGTTGTAGGTCCGGCCCAGCAGCTCCCGCATCCGGCTCTCGGGCTGCAGGAGCCGGGCCGCCTCGACGTCACGCGACCCGATGGCCAGCACGGTCCCCTGCCGGGCGACGTTCACCACGCGCTCCAGGTCGGCCAGCGGCGTCGACAGGTCGACGTCGCAGAAGCCGGCGTAGTCGGCGGTGGCCTCAGCCAGGCCGGCAGCCACGGCGGCCCCCTTGCCGGCGTGCGGGCGGCGCAGCAGCCGGGCGGGGACGTCTGGACGCCCGGCCAGCAACCGGGTGACCACCTGGGCGGTGGCGTCGGTGCTCCCGTCGTCCACCACGATCAACTCGCTGCCGGGCGGCGAGTCGGCCGCGAAGTCCAGGAGCTCCGGAACCCGCTCGGCGACGCGGTGCTCCTCGTCGAACACGGGGACCACCAGCGACAGCGACGGGCCGGGCCGATGGGCGTGGCGCTGGTTCATCGCGATGCTCCTCGCCGGCCCGGTCGGGTGGGGGCCTCTCGTCGCGCCGAAGAGGGCGCCCCTTTCGGAGCGCCCTCTGGACCGGCGACAGGGGGACTGTCGAGGCGGCTACGGGGTGGCGCCGTCGACCTCCTGGCCGACGTCGTTGAACAGGGCGGTCAACTGGTCGCCGAGGAACGTCACGGCCAGGATGATGGCCACGGCGATCAGGGCGACCATGAGGCCGTACTCCACAGCAGTCGCACCGCGCTCGTCCTGGACGGCGAGGCGGCTCTTGAACCAGCAGAACAGAGCGAGCATCGAGTGGGTTTCCTTTCGGGGGTCAGAACTTCCTTGTAGAGGTATCGGCGCTGCGCCGGAGCGGGTTCATGGCCCGATCGGGCCATTCGAGCCGCCGGCCGCACTAGTCAGTGCGCCCTGAGCGCGCCACGGCCCCGGCCGAAGCCGGGGCCGTGCGCCGCCGCCGCTGGGGAAGCTGCGGCTCAGTTGCCCATGAACGCCCGGGCGATGTCGATGGCGCCGGGGCCGATGGTCACCACGAAGATGGCGGGGAAGACGCCGATCAGGAGCGGGAAGAGGATCTTCACCGGCGTCTTGGCGCCCTTCTCCCGGGCCCGCTGGCGGCGCTTGAGCCGGACCTGGCTGGCCTGGACCTTGAGCACCTCGGAGATGGCGACGCCCATCTCGTCGGCCTGGATGAGGGCGACGATGAACGACGACAGCTCGGGGACGTCGGTGCGGTGGCGGAGGG
>DATLFQ010000035.1:0-5586 GCA_035540915.1 Acidimicrobiales bacterium | reverse complement strand
CGGCGGTGTCGCGCACCTCCAGCAGCCCGTCGGTGTAGGCCAGCAGGCACGAGCCGACGGGGAGATCCACGTCGGCCTCCCCCCAGGGGCCCGGCACCAGCCCGACCAGCGGGCCGGTCGGGCCGAGCATCGTGATGCCGTTGGCCGAGCGCAGCAGCAGGTGCGGATGGCCCGCGCTGGCGTAGGTCAGCCGCCCCCCGGCCACGTCGACCGTGGCGATCACCCCGGTCAGGAACTGGTCGCCGGTGTCGCCGAGGCGCTCGGCGACCCATGCCCACGCCGCGGCGGGGGCGAGCCCCTGGTCGAGGGCGATGCCCACCAGCTGCTTGGTCTTGAGAGCGAAGACGGCGGCATTGGGGCCGTGCCCCGAGACGTCGGCCAGCACGAACGTGAGCCGGTGCTCACCGTCGCGGCGAACGTCGTACCAGTCGCCGGCCAAGAAGGTCTCCGCCGGCCGGAACCGGGTGGCCACCCGCACCGACGCCGGCGGCTCGATGGGCGACGGGGCCAGCTCGTCGCGCAGTGCGAGCATGATCATGCCCCGCTGGACCAGGGACGACTGCGCCCGAGCCGAGTGGTCGACCTCCTCGAGGATGCGTTTGCGCATCGCCTCGACGTCCCGTCCGAGGCCCGCCAGCTCGGGCGGCCCCGGCGAGGGGATCTGGTGGGTGAGGTCGCCGCTGGCGATGGTGCGGGCCGACGTGGTGAGCTGGCCCAGCGGCCGCGTGAGCCACCGGCGCATGAGCACGCTGGCGACGGCCACGATGGCGAGGGCGACGACGGCGCTGGCCACCCGGAGCGCCGAGATCCGGGTCTCCAGGCGGTCCACCCGGCGCTCCTGGATGCGGAGGCGGTCGATGATGCTCGCCCGCAGGCTGGCGATCTCGACCCGCGCCTCGTCGAAGAGCATCATGGAGGTTCCGGTGGCCACCAGGGCCCTCACCCGGTCGTCGCCCTCGGACTGCTTGGCCCCGATCTCGAAGGTGGCCCCGAGCTGGCGCCAGGCGTTGACGCGGTCGCGGACGCGGCGCAGCTTCGGCTGGATGGCGGCGTCGCCGTCGACGAGGAGCTCCAGCTGGGCCATCGCCGCGTCGACCCGGGCGCCGCCCAGCCGGTAGGGGGCCAGGAACTCCTCCTCGCCGGTGATGAGGAAGCCCCGCTCGCCCGTCTCCTGGTCGACCAGGCCGAAGAGCACCTCGGCCGCCGCCGTGCGGGCCGGCTCCCACCGCCGCCGGACGTCGGTCCGCAGGTCGTCGCGTTCGCTCACCAGGTACCGGTCGAGCGCCACGTCGGCGACCACCAGCATCGCCAGCATCATCAACAGCAACTGAACCCGGTGTCGCAGGTACACGACCGCCCCTCCCCGGGCCGTACCGTAGCGGGCGGCCACAATCCCGACCGCGTTCCGCGGTGGCGACCGTAGGCTGGAAACGCCACGTCGGAAGGGGCGTCTCGCGTGCAGTTCCGGATCCTCGGTCCCATGGAGGTGGTCGCCGGCTTGCGGCCGGTCGACACGGGGAGCCCCAAGCAGCGCGCCGTCCTGGCCATGCTGCTCATCGAGGCCAACCGCGTCGTCTCGCTGGACCGGCTCATCGACCAGCTGTGGGGCCACGAACCACCGGCCCGGGCGACCGGTTCGTTGCAGGTCTACGTGGCCAACCTGCGGCGGGCGCTGGAGCCGGACCGGCCGGCCCGGGCCCCGGCCCAGGTCCTGGTCACCCAGCCGCCCGGCTACCTCCTCCGGGTGGACGCGGCTGACCTCGACTCGGCCTGCTTCGAGCACCTGGCCGCCGAGGGCCGGCGCCTGCTCGCCGAAGGCCACCCGGCCCCGGCCCGCGAGGCGCTGACCGAGGCGCTGGGCTTGTGGCGGGGGCCGGCCCTGGCCGAGTTCTCGTTCGAGACCTTCGCCCAGGCCGAGATCGCCCGGCTGGAGGAGCTGCGCTGGCTGGCGCTCGAGGACCGGGTCGAGGCGGACCTGGCCCTCGGCCACCACGGGGAGTCGGTGGCCGAGCTGGAGCGGCTGGTGGCCGACCAGCCGCTGCGCGAGCGGCTCCACGGCCTGCTCATGCTCGCCCTCTACCGGTCCGGTCGCCAGGCGGAGGCGCTGCGGGCGTTCCAGGACGCCCGGTCCCGGCTGGCCGACGAGCTGGGCATCGACCCCGGCCCGAGCCTCCAGCGCCTGGAGGGCGACATCCTCCGCCAGGCGCCGACGCTCGACTGGCAGCCGGCGCCCCGCGCCACCGCCGGCGGAACGGCACCGGCTGCCACGCCGCCACCGGCGGCGCCCGGCACCTCGGACGACCGCGCCAACCGGGACGACGGGACCGGCCGGGGCCGCATGGTGGGGCGGGACGACCAGCTGGTCGTGTTGGAACGGGCCCTCGCCGACGCCTGCCAGGGGCGCGGTCGCATCGTCCTTCTCTGCGGCGAGGCGGGCATCGGCAAGACCACCCTGGCCGACGCGCTGGGCCACCGGGCGGCGGCGGCCGGCGCGCTGGTCGTTTGGGGCCGGTGCTACGAGGGCGAGGGTGCGCCCCCGTTCTGGCCGTGGGCCCAGGTGCTGCGCGACCTCGTGGCCCACACGCCGGCCGACGAGCTGGCCGCCGCGGCCGGTGCAGGGGCGGCCGACCTGGCCCAGCTGGTCCCCGAGCTCGGTGCCCGGCCAGAGGCGGCCGCCGCCGGCGTGGCCGCCCCCATCGACCCGGAGGCGGCGCGGTTCCGGCTCTACGACTCGACCACCCGCCTGCTGCTCCGGGCGTCGGCCGCCCGACCGCTGGTGCTGGTGCTCGACGACCTGCACTGGGCGGACGTGGCGTCCCTGCGGCTGCTGCAGTTCCTGGCCGTCGAGGTGCGGACCGGGTCGCTGCTGGTCGTCGGCACCTTCCGCGACGGCGAGGTGTCGCCCGGCCACCCCTTGGCCGAGGCCCTCGGCGCCCTGGCCCGGGAGCCGGCGCTGGAGCGGCTGCAGCTCGGCGGCCTGGACCGGGGCGCGGTCGAGGCCTACATCGAGGCGGCCGCCGGGTCACGAGTCGACGCCGGCGTGGTGGACGAGGTCCACGACCGCACCGAGGGCAACCCGTTCTTCATCGAGGAGCTGGTCCGCCTCCTGGCCAGCGAGGGGCGGCTGACGGCCCCGGCCGGGGCGTCGGCCAACGGCACCGCCCCCCGGCGGGCGGTGCCGGCCGGCGTCGGGGACACGATCCGCCGCCGTGTCGGCCGGCTGCCCGAGGACGCCCAGACGGTGCTCACCATGGCGTCGGTGGTCGGTCGGGAGTTCGACCTCGACGTGCTGGCCCGGGCCTGCCAGCTCGACGCCGACCGGGTGCTGGACCTGGTCGAGACGGCCATCCTGACGGGCATCGTCATCGAGTGCCCGAACCTCGTCGGTCGGCTCCGGTTCGCCCATGCCCTGACTCGCGAGACGCTCTACGACGGCCTCAGCCAGCTCCGCCGGGCCCGGTTGCACGCCCGGGTGGCCCAGGCCCTGGAGGCGGTGGAGCACGCCCACCCCGGCACCCGGCTGGCCGAGCTGGCCCACCACTTCGGCCGGGCCGCCGCAGCGGGCTTCACCGACCAGGCCATTGCCTACGCCATCCGGGCCGCCGACCGGGCGGCCGCCCAGCTGGCCTACGAGGAGGTGGCCCGCCACTGCGAGCAGGCCCTGGCCATCGTGGCCCAGGCCGGGGACGACGGGGCCGACCGGGACGACCTCCGCTTCGACCTGCTGCTGCGCCTCGGCCGGGCCCGCAAGTCGGGCGGCGACCAGGAGGGCGGGCGCGCAGCGCTCCAGCAGGCGGCCATCCTGGCCCGGGCATCGGCCGACCCCGCCCGCCTGGCCCGGGTGGCGACGAGCTTCAGCGGCGGCAACTGGTGGGGCTGGTGGAGCGGCGTCGGGGTGGTCGACCACGCCGCCGTGGCGCTCCTGGAGGAGGCACTGGCCGCGCTCCCCCACGACGACTCGCCGGCGCGTGCGTTGGTCCTTGGCCGACTGGCCGGCGAGCTGTACTTCACCGACGAGATCCACCGCCGGCGGGAGCTGGCCGACGAGGCGGTGGCCGTCGCCCGGCGGCTGGCCCGCGACGACGCCCTGGCCAAGGCGCTGCGGGACCGTTACATCGCCGTCTGGGAGCCCGGCAACCCCGAGGAGCGCCTGGCCATCGCCGGCGAGCTGGTGGCGGCCGCGCAGCGCTGCGGGCGGCGCGACCTGGAGCTGCTCGGCCGGACGTTCCGCCTCCTGGCCGCCCTGCAGCTGGGCGACGGCGTCACCGCCGACGCGGAGCTGGACGCCTCCGAGGCGATCGCCCGGGAGCTGCGGGCACCGGTCCTGCTCGGCCACATCGGCTGGGGCCGGTCCATGAAGGCGCTGGTCGAGGGCCGCTTCGCCGAGGCCGAGGCCCGCATCCACGACAACCTGGCCGCCACCCAGCGCTACAACCACGACGAGGCCGTCCGCACGTGGAGCGGCCAGCTGGTCCAGCTCTACGAGCAGCAGGGCCGCATGGCGCTCCTGGAGCCCACCGTCCGCAGCTACATCGAGGTCGACCCCAAGCACCTCGTCTGGCGCACCGCGCTGGCGCTGCTGCTGGCCGAGGACGGCCGCACCGACGAGGCCCGCGAGCACTTCGAGATGGTGGCGGCCTCCGACTTCGCCGACACGCCCCGCGACGTCGCCTGGCTCTTCGCGCTGGCCGCCCGGGCCGAGGTCTGCACGCTGCTCGGCGACCGCCGCCGGGCGGCGCTGCTCTACGACCTGCTGGCGCCCTACGACCACCAGGTCATCGTGCTGTTCACCCGGCCGCTGTGCGCCGGTGCGGTGGCCCACTACGTCGGCTCGCTGGCCCTGGTGATGGAGCGCTACGACGAGGCCGAGGCCCACCTCCGCCGGGCCGTCGAGCTGCACGAGGGGCTGGGGGCCCGACCGTTCCTGGCCCGCAGCCAGGTCCGGCTGGCCCAGGTCCTGCACGACCGGGGAGACCCGGCCGACGCCGACGAGGCGGGGGCGCTGCTCGACAAGGCCTCCGCCACCGTCGCCGAGCTGGGTATGGCGGGCGTCGCCCGCCGCATCCACGAGCTGCGGGCCATCCGCGCCTAGGTCTGCCGGCTCGCTCTCTCGGGCTCAGAGCTCCCGGGAGAACCAGACCCGGGCGTCGCCGTCGGGGGGGGCCCCGGCCTCGGGATCGGGCCGGAAGCCGGCCCGGCGGAGGAGCAGCTGGCGGTCGGCGTCGGCCGGGTCGGCCCGCGCGACCATCCGCCGGGCGCCCCCGGCGAGCAGGGCATGGGCGACCTCGTCCAGCAGCCGGCCGTCCAGCCCACACCCCTGCCGGCCGGGGGCGACGGCCACGGCGCAGACCTCGACCGTGCCGTCCCCGCCCAGCGGCCGGGTGACCACCGTGCCGGCCGGGGGCTCGTCGGCGCATCCGGCGAGGTCGCACAGGGCGAACACCTGCGTCTCGCTCCCCGTCCCCGTCCCCGTCTCAGGGCCGACGGCCCGGAACAGCAGGGACGCGGCGGCGTCGTCGGTCGCCTCGAGCACCGCCCCTGACGCCTGCCGTCCCGACTCCTGCACTCCACCTGGTGCGTCCACGG
>DATLFQ010000034.1:0-11681 GCA_035540915.1 Acidimicrobiales bacterium | reverse complement strand
AGGTCGCGAAGGCGCAGTAGTCGCAGCGGCGGGCGCAGAACGGCACGTGGACGTAGACGCCGAAGGGCGCCGGCGCCGTCATGGGCACAGGCCGGCCCGGCGGGCGACGAGCAGGGTGGCGGCGGCGATGGCGGCGGTCTCTGCCCGCAGGATGGTGGGGCCGAGGCCGACCGTGGGCAGGCCGCAGGCCAGCTCGGCCGGCGACCAGCCGCCCTCGGGGCCGATCAGCACCGCCGGCGAGTCCAGCGACGGCGGGCCGCCGCCCGGCTCGGCCATCGCCGCCCCCGGCAGCGCGGCGACCACGTCGGCGAAGGCGGTCACCTCGGCCACCTCGGGCAGGAAGGCCCGGCGGCTCTGCATGGCGGCCTGGCGGGCGACGGCCCGCCAGCGCTCGGCGTGGCGCCGGGCCGCCGCCGCGTCCCAGCGGGTGACCGACCGGGCGGCCACGAAGGGGACGATGGCCTCCACCCCCAGCTCGGTCAGCTTCTGCACGGTCCATTCCGGCTTGGCCCCCTTGGTGAGCGCGAAGGCGACGGCGACCGCCGGCACCGGAGCCGCCTCGGCGGTCACCTCCCCGGCCACCGCCAGCGACCCGTCGGCCCCCCACGTGCACTGGCGCCAGCGCCCGGCGCCGTCGGCCACCGTGACCGTCTGGCCGGACCGCAGCCGCAGCACCCGCGCCAGGTGGTGGCGGTCCTCGTCGGCCAGCGCCGGCGCGTCGAGGTCGGCCACGAAGGCGTGCGCGGCGGACTCCCGCACCGGCCCGGACCGGCTTACTTGAAGGCGCTGCGGATCTTCGACAGCAGCCCGGCGTCGGGTGGGTCCACCGCCTCGCCCCGCTCGGCGGCCAGTTCCCGCAGCAGCCGCTCCTGGGTGGCGGACAGGTTGGTGGGCGTCTCCACCACCAGCCGCACCAGCACGTCGCCCCGGCGGTGGCTCTCGACGTGGGGCACGCCCAGGCCCCGCAGCTTGAACACCCGGCCCGACTGCGACCCGGCCGGCACCACCAGCTCCTCGGTGCCGTCGAGGGTCTCGAAGGGGAGGTGGGCGCCCAGGGCGGCGACGGTGAACGGCACGTGCAGCTCGGAGACCAGGTCGTTGCCCTGGCGCTGGAATCGGGGGTGCGAGCGCACGTCGAGGTGCACGTAGAGGTCGCCGGGGGCGCCGCCGCGAGGCCCGGCCGGGCCCCGGCCCTCCAGCCGCAGGGTGTTGCCGGTGTCGACGCCGGCCGGGACCGGGACGGTGAAGGTGCGGGCCTCGGTGACCCGTCCCTCGCCCCGGCAGGTCTCGCACGGCGAGGTGATCTGCTGGCCCTGGCCCCCGCACCGCGGGCACGGCCGGGCCGTGACCATCTGGCCGAGGATCGACTGGCGCACGGTGCGCACCTCGCCGGCCCCGGCGCACTGCACGCAGGTGGTGGCCGAGGTGCCGGGCTGGGCTCCGGTGGCAGAGCAGGCCTGGCAGGCCACCGGCGTGCGCACGGTCACCTCCTTGTCGGCCCCGAACACGGCCTCCTCGAACTCCAGCGAGAGCGCCACCTCGGCGTCCGCCCCGCGCGGCGGGCCCGACCGCCGGCCACCCCGCCCGCCGCCCGAACCGCCCGCGAAGGGGCTGCCGCCGAAGAAGGCCTCGAACAGGTCGCCCAGCCCGCCGGTGAAGCCGGCGAAGGGGTCGGCCCCGCCCGACCCCCGCAGCCCGTCGATGCCGTACGCGTCGTACCGGCGCCGGCGCTCGGGGTCGCGCAGGGTCTCGTAGGCCACCGTGATCAGCTTGAAGCGCTCCTCGGCCGCCGCGTCCCCGGGGTTGGCGTCGGGGTGCAGCTCGCGGGCCAGCTTGCGGTAGGCGCGCTTGATGTCGTCGTCGCCGGCCTGGCGGGAGACGCCCAGCAGCTCGTAGAAGTCCTCGTCGACCGCCATGGGAACGCGGCCGCTAGCCCTCGGCCAGGCGGCGGCCGAGCCGCTCGCTGACCAGGGCCACCGCAGCCAGGGCCTGCGGGTAGTGCATGCGGGTCGGGCCCAGCACGCCGATCGTGCCGCCGGCCGTCCCGGGCACCTCGAAGGGCGACACCACCACCGCGCACGAGGCGAGGTCGGCCAGGCCGTGCTCGGTGCCGATGGCCACCGAGAGGCCGCGGTCCAGCACGTCGCGCAACAGGCCCACGACGACGAACTGCTGCTCCAGTGTGACCAGCACCTGGCGGACCACGTCGACGGCGTCGAACGCGGTGGCCATGCGGGACACGCCGCCCACGAAGACCTGGCCGGCCTCGTCGTCGCTCTCGGCCAGCGCACCCAGCGCGGTGACGACCACCGCGTCGGCGACCTCGTCGCCGCTGGGCGAGGGGGTCGCAGCCTGGCGCAACGGGCGGCCCTTCAGGGCGGCGGCGAGGCGGGCGCCGGCCAGCGCCAGCCGGTCCTCGTCGACGCGCCATGGCAGCTCCAGGGTCCGCTTCTCCACGGCACCGTTGGACATGACCACCACCGCCAGGGCGACCTGGGGCGCCAGACCGACCAGCTGGACCGAGCGCACGCTCACCGCCTCGTCGGGCTGGCGGACGACCACCGCGGCGTAGTCGGTCAGCTTGGAGAGCAGCCGGGTGGTGTCGTGGAGCATCTGCTCCAGCTCGCCGTGGGCGGTGTCGAAGAACTCGCGCACCAGCTGGCGCTGGGAGGCGTCCAGCGTGCCGGGGCCGGCCAGCTGATCGACGAAGAAGCGGTAGCCCTTGTCGGTGGGGATGCGGCCGGCGCTGGTGTGCGGCTGGATCAGGTACCCCTCGCGCTCGAGGACCGACATCTCGTTGCGGACCGTGGCCGACGACGCCGCCACCCCGGCGGCCCGCACGACGTGCGAGGACCCCACCGGCTGGGCGGTGTCGATGTACTCCTCCACCACGGCGCGGAGGACGGCGGCCTTGCGATCGTCCAGCACTGGCGGTCGATTGTACCGAGCGCCAGCCGCTGTCCCGGGGCCGCCGGCTACTCGTCCAGGCGGAGCGCGGAGATGAACGCCTCCTGGGGGACCTCCACCCGGCCGATGTTCTTCATCCGCTTCTTGCCCTCTTTCTGGCGCTCCAGCAGCTTGCGCTTGCGGGTGATGTCCCCCCCGTAGCACTTGGCCAGCACGTCCTTGCGCTTGGCCTTGACCGTCTCGCGGGCGATGACCCGGCCCCCCACGGCGGCCTGGATGGGCACGTCGAACATCTGGCGGGGAATCAGGCCGCGCAGCTTCTCGGCCATGCGACGCCCGTAGTCCACCCCCTTGGACTTGTGGATGATCGTCGAGAAGGCGTCCACCGGCACGCCGTTCAGCAGGATGTCGATCTTCACGAGGTCGGACTGCTCGTAGCCGGCCGGCTCGTAGTCCAGGCTGGCGTAGCCCTTCGTGCGGGACTTGAGCTGGTCGAAGAAGTCCACCACCACCTCGGCCAGGGGGATCCGGTACACCAGCTCCAGCCGCTCGGGCGAGAGGTACTCCATCTTGACCATCTCGCCGCGGCGGGCCTGGCACAGGTCCATCACCGTGCCGGTGTACTCGGCCGGCAGCAGCACGGTGGCGGTGAGGAAGGGCTCCTCGATGGACTCCAGCTCGCCGCCGGCCGGCATGGCGCTGGGGTTGTCGACCTCGACGACAACGTCGCCCCGGAGCCGGGCGATGTAGGCCACCGACGGGGCGGTGGCGATAAGGGCCAGGTCGAACTCGCGCTCCAGGCGCTCGCGCACGATCTCCATGTGCAGCAGTCCCAGGAACCCGCAGCGGAACCCGAAGCCAAGGGCCCCGGAGGTCTCCGGCTCGTAGCTGAAGCTGGAGTCGTTCAGCCGCAGCTTCTCCAGGGCGTCGCGCAGGTCGGCGAAGTCGTCGCCGTCGGTGGGGTACAGGCCGCAGAACACCATGGCCTTGGGCTCGCGGTAGCCGGGCAGGGGGGCCGGCGCCGGGCGGGCCGCGTCGGTCACCGTCTCGCCGGCCCGGGCCTCCGAGACGTCCTTGATCCCGGCGATCAGGTACCCCACCTCGCCCGGTCCCAGCTGGGCGGCGGCGACCGGGACCGGGGTGCGCGTGCCGATCTCCTCCACGTCGTGGACGGCGCCGGCCTGCATGAAGCGCAGGCGCTGCCCCGCGTGCAGGGTGCCGTGGACGATGCGCACCGCGCTGATGACGCCCCGGTACTGGTCGTAGGAGGAGTCGAAGACCAGGCCCTGCAGCGGCGCCTCGCGATCGCCGGTAGGCGGCGGGATCTTGGCCAGCACCGCGTCGAGCAGCTCCGCCACGCCCTCGCCGGTCTTGGCGCTGATGCGCAGGATCTCGCCGGCCGGGATGCCGAGCACCGTCTCGATCTCGGCCGCGTACCGCTCGGGCTCGGCGGCCGGCAGGTCGATCTTGTTGAGGGCGGCCACCACCTCGAGGTCGTTCTCGAGGGCCAGGTAGCAGTTGGCAAGGGTCTGGGCCTCGATGCCCTGGGCCGCGTCCACCAGCAGCACCACGCCCTCGCAGGCGGCCAGGCTGCGGCTCACCTCGTAGCCGAAGTCCACGTGACCGGGCGTGTCGATGAGCTGCACGACGTGGTCCCGCCAGCTCACCCGGACGTTCTGGGCCTTGATGGTGATGCCGCGCTCGCGCTCGATGTCCATCGAGTCCAGGTACTGCGCGCGCATGTCGCGCGGGTCGACGGCGTTGGTCAGCTCCAGGATGCGGTCGCTGAGGGTGGACTTGCCGTGGTCGATGTGCGCCACGATGGCGATGTTGCGCAGGCGCTCGAGGGGGATCACTTCGCCGGCCATCGTAGGAGCCGGGTGGCGACTGCTAGCCTGGCCCGACCGTGGCCAACATCAAGAGCCAGATCAAGCGCAACCTTCAGAACGAGCGTCGCCGGGTGCGCAACAAGTCCGTGCGCTCCGAGCTGAAGACGCGCGTGAAGAACGCGGTCTCGGCCGCCGAGTCGGGGGCCGAGAACCAGGCCGAGGCGCTGCGCCTGGCCGTCAAGCGGCTGGACCGGGCTGCCTCGCAGGGCGTGATCCACAAGAACCAGGCGGCCAACCGCAAGTCCCGCCTGATGCGCCGCCTGGCCCGCACCTCCGCCAGCAGCTGACGGCGGCCGCTCGCCCGGCGGCAGCGGTTGTCAGAAGACGGCGCAGAGGTCGCGCTTCCCGCGACGACCTCGCCAGCTGTCACCGCCGGGCCAGCCCGCACAGGCGGACGAGGAGGATCTCCAGGACCACGATCGCAGGCAGGCCGCTGGCCCCCCGCACGTCGACGTCGGCCGCGGCCAGCAGCTCGACGGCCCGGCCCACCTTGGCCGAGCCGAGCCGGCGGGACTGCTCCAGCACCTTTTTGGCCGGGTAGGGCGCCATGCCCACCAGCTCGGCCGCCCCCTTCTCCCCCGCCACCTCGGCGCCGTCGAGACGCAGCATGGCGCCGTAGTGGCGGTGCAGGGTGGCCATCAGCTCCAGCGGGTGGCGCCCGCCGCCGTCCACCATCCGGTGGAGCAGGCGCAGGGCGTCGGCCGCCCGGCCCCGATCGACGGCGTCGGTGAGGTCCCAGGGGGGCACCCCTCCGGCGCCGCCCCAGTAGGGCTCCAGCTCCGCCACGCCCACCCGGGCGCCCGGGCCGTAGGCAGCGGCCAGCGTCTCGAGCAGGGCGGACAGGCGGCCCACGTCCTCGCCGAGGTGATCACCCAGCTGGCGGGCGGCGTCGCGGTCGAGGCGGACCGGCGCCTCGGCCAGGCGCCGATCCAGCCAGCCGGCCCGGTCCCGGCTGCTCTGGCCCGGAGCGGTGTCCACCACGGCGCCCACCCTCTTCACCGCGTTGGCCAGCTTCACACTGAGGCGCCCCGGACCGGCCGTCATCACCAGGCGGGTGGTGGGCAGCGGTTCGGCCAGCCAGGCCAGCAGCGGCCCCAGCGCCTCGCCGTCGAAGCGGGCCACGTCGCGCGCCAGCACCACGCGGCGGTCGCCCAGGAACGGCGGCGTCTGGCAGGTCTCGACGATGGTCCCGACGGTGACCGTGTCGTCGCCGGCCAGCTCCTCGACGGACAGCGGGTCGCCGCCGCTCAGCTCGTGGAGCAGGGCCCGAGCCGCCTCGCCGACCAGCACCGGGTCGTCCCCCCGGACCAGCCAGGCGTTCATTCCTATGGCGGCGGGCACCCGGTTCCTTCGGAACACGCCCGCCGCGCCCGGTGGGGCCCCTGCCCTCCCGGCTCCCCGCACGCCCGCCGCGCCCGGTAGGGCCCCTGCCCTCCCGGCGCGTGGCGAACCGGTGCGGCCGCCCTCACCGGCCGGCCTCCAGGACGGCGGCGAGGGTGTCGCAGACCCGGCGGGTCCCGCCGACGTCGTGGGCCCGCACGATCCGGCAGCCCAGCGTGACCCCGAGAGCGGCGGCGGCCAGGCTGGCGTCGCTCCGCCGGTCGACGGGCAGGTGGAGCAGGGCGCCCAGGAACGGCTTGTTCGAGGCGGACAGCAGCAGCGGGTAGCCGAGGGCGGCCAGCCGGCTCGACGCGCCCAGCAGGGCGACGGACTGGTCGGGCGTCTTGCCCAGGTCGAGCCCGGCGTCGACCACGATGCGCCCGGCTCCCATCCCGGCCGCCTCGGCCTGGCGGGCCCGCGTCACCAGGTAGTCGCAGACCTCGGCGACGACGTCGTCGTAGCGCGGGGCCGGGTCGGGGATGCGGGGCAACAGGCGTATGTGGGTGGCCACCACCGTCGCGTCGGCCTTGGCCGCGGTGGCCAGGTAGTCGGGGTCGGCGAACCCGCTGATGTCGTTGCCGACGCAGGCCCCCGCGTCGAAGGCGGCACCGGCGACCACGGCCCGCCAGGTGTCGACGGAGACGGGGAGGTCGAAGCGGGCCACCAGCGCCTCGACCGCCGGCACCACCCGGTCCACCTCCTCCGCGGCAGCGACCTCGGGGCCGGGCCCCGCCTTCACCCCGCCGACGTCCAGGAGGTCGGCGCCCGCCTCGACCAAGGCGGCGGCGCGGTCCACCAGCCGGGCCAGGTCGAAGTGCTCGCCCCGGTCGTAGAAGGAGTCGGGCGTCCGGTTGAGGATCCCCATGACCAGAGCCCGGGTGGCGACGTCGTAGGACCGGGAGCCGAGGCGCAGGAGCACTGGACGGCGACGGTAGCGGGCGGGCCGCGCCGCTACACTCGGGTACCCAGCAGGTCCCGGGGCGGTGCACTGCTCGGCAATGGCGCCTCCTTCGCTCGCCTTCAACGGAGAAGGCGCCCCGGTCACGACAGTCCGGCCCGAGAACCCGAGGTACGCCATGATCCGCTCCGTCGAGCGACCCGTTCGCCGTCCCCCCCGGCGCTTCCCCGAGTTGGACGCCTGCGGCATTGGCTTCGCCGCCGACGCCCGAGGCCGGGTCAGCCGCGCCATCGTCGAGGCCGCCCTCTCGGGGCTGGCGTGCCTGACGCACCGCGGCGCCGTGGCCGCCGACTCGCGGACCTCTGACGGCTCGGGCATCCTGGCCCCGATCCCGGCCGGGATCTTCGGCGAGGGCAACGGCGTGGCGTCGCTGTTCGTCCGGGGCGACGATCCCCGGCCCGCCTTCGAGGAGGCCGCCGCCGCCGAGGGCCTGGCGGTGGTCGACTGGCGCACGCCTCCCACCGACGACGAGCACCTGGGCGAGCTGGCCCGGGCCAGCCGCCCCGTCCTGCTGCAGGCCGTGCTGGCCCCGACCGGCCAGCCGGGCGGCACCGACCGGAGCCTGGAGGCGGCCACGTACCGCCTGCGGCGGCGGGTCCAGGCCACCACGACCGGCACCTACGTGGCCAGCTGCTCGTTCCGCACCGTGCTGTACAAGGGGCTGGTCGCCGCCGACCTGCTGAGCCGGTACTACCTCGACCTGGCCGACGAGCGGTTCGCCGCCTCCTTCGCCCTGTTCCACCAGCGGTTCTCGACCAACACGCTGCCCACCTGGGAGCGGGCGCAGCCGTTCCGGACGCTGTGCCACAACGGCGAGATCAACGCCATCGCCGGCAACCTCAACCGCATGCGGGCGCGGTCGGTGCTGGGCACCGAGGCGGCCGGCCTGGGCCCCGAGGAGCTGTTCCGGCCGGTGATCAACGCCGAGGACTCCGACTCCGGCCAGCTCGACACCGCCGTCGAGCTGCTGGTCCGGGGCGGGCGGGACATCCGCCACGCGGTCGCCATGCTCGTCCCCGAGGCGTGGGAGGGGGCCCGCGACCTGGACTCGGAGGTCCGGGGCTTCTACCGCTACCACGCCTGCCTGGTCGAGCCGTGGGACGGCCCGGCCGGGCTCGTCTTCACCGACGGACTGGGCGTCGGGGCCGCCCTGGACCGCAACGGGCTGCGCCCGCTGCGCTTCGCCATCTGCGAGGACGGGCTGGTGGTGTGCTGCTCGGAGGCCGGCGCCATCGACGTGTCGGGCCGGGGCCGGGTCACCCGGGGCCGGCTGGGCCCCGGCCAGATGCTGTTCGTGGACCCGACCCGGGGCGCCATCCTCGACGCGCAGTGCAAGGAGCGTCTGGCGGCGGCCGCGCCCTACGCCCGCTGGGCGGCCGACGGTCTGCGCCGCGTCCCGCTCGGCGTGCCGCTGACCGAGCCGCCGGCGGCGGACGAGCTGCTCGCCCGCCAGCTGGCCCACGGCTACACCACCGAAGAGTTGCGCATGGTGCTCAAGCCGATGGCGCTCGACGCCAAGGAGCCGACGTTCTCCATGGGCGACGACACGCCGCTGCCCGCCTTCGCCGGCCGGGCCCGCCCCGTCCACCACTTCCTGCGCCAGCGCTTCGCCCAGGTCACCAATCCGCCCATCGATCACCTGCGCGAGCGCCTGGTCATGAGCCTGCGCACCCTGCTCGGGCCGCGGCGGCCGCTGCTGGAGGAGTCGGCCGAGGCGGCCCGGCTGCTCGCCCTCGACTCGTTCTTCGTCTACCCCTCCACCGTCGAGCTGCTGTCCCGGGAGGAGACGGCCGAGTTCGGGACCGCCCGCCTGAACGCCACCTTCCCGGTCGCCCTCGGCCCCGACGGGCTGCGGGCCGGCGTGGAGGCTCTGTGCCACCGTGCCCGGCAGCTGGTGGCGGACGGCACCGGCGTGCTGGTCCTCGACAACGGGGCGGCGTCCGCGTCCCGGGCGCCCATCCCCTCGCTGCTGGCCACCGGCGCCGTGCACCACGCGCTCGTGACGGCCGGGGTGCGCTCGCTCACCAGCCTGGTGGTGGTGGCCGACGACGCTCGCGACGTCCACCACCTGGCCTGCCTGCTCGGCTATGGCGCCGACGCCATCTGCCCCCGCCTGGCCCTGGCCAGCGTGGCCGCCGAGGCGGACAGCTCCGAGGACTCCGACCTGCTGTCCCAGGACGCCCAGGAGCGGTTCCACGCAGCCGCCGAGGACGGCGTGCTGAAGGTCATGTCGAAGATGGGCATCTCCGCGGTCGACTCCTACCGCGGCGCCCAGATCTTCGAGGTCGTCGGGCTGGGCCCCGAGGTGGTCGAGCAGTGCTTCGCCGGGACGCCGTCGGTGACCGGCGGCCTGGGCTGGACGGCCCTGGGCGAGGACGCCCTGGCCAACCACGAGCAGGCCGTCTGGCCGCCCGATCCGGTCAACGGGGCCAAGCTGCCCAACCCCGGCTACTACCGCTCCATGCGCAAGGGCGACTACCACGTCCACGACAAGACGGTGGTGGACGCCCTGCAGAACATGGCGATGGCCCACAAGCTGCAGCGGGCCATCGCCGGGGAGAGCGACGACCTCTACGCGGAGTTCGCCGCCCTGGTCAACGAGCGCCCGGCATCGACGCTGCGCGACCTGCTGGAGCTGGTCCCGGCCGGCCCGCCCGTCGACCTCGACGAGGTGGAGCCGGTCACCGCCATCGCCCGGCGGTTCTCGACCGGCGCCATGTCGCACGGGTCGCTGTCGAGGGAGGCGCACGAGACGCTGGCCGAGGCCATGAACCTCATCGGAGGTCGCTCGAACTGCGGCGAGGGCGGCGAGGCGGCCTACCGGTTCGCCACCCGTGGCCAGCCCACCGGCGACAAGAACAGCCGCATCAAGCAGATCGCATCGGGCCGCTTCGGGGTCACCCCGCAGTACTGCGCCTACGCCGACGAGCTGCAGATCAAGGTGGCCCAGGGCTCGAAGCCCGGCGAGGGCGGCCAGCTGCCCGGCCACAAGGTGAGCGAGGAGATCGCCGGCCTGCGCCACACCCAGCCGGGCGTGACGCTCATCTCGCCGCCGCCCCACCACGACATCTACTCCATCGAGGACCTGGCCCAGCTCATCTTCGACCTCAAGCAGGTCAACCGCCACGCCGACGTGTCGGTCAAGCTGGTGGCCGAGGACGGGGTCGGCACGGTGGCGGCCGGGGTGGTCAAGGCGCTGGCCGACGTCGTGCACATCTCCGGGGCCGACGGCGGCACCGGCGCCTCACCTCTGTCGTCCATCAAGCACGCCGGCATGCCCTGGGAGCTGGGCCTGGCCGACACCCAGGCCGCGCTCGTCGAGAACGGGCTGCGCGACCGTGCCCGCCTGCGGGTCGACGGCGGCTTCATGACCGGGCGGGACGTGATGGTCGCGGCCCTGCTCGGTGCCGACGAGTACTCCTTCGGCACGGCGGCCATGATCGCCGAGGGCTGCATCATGCTGCGCGCCTGCCACCGCGACACCTGTTCGACCGGCATCGCCACCCAGCGCCCCAACCTGCGGGCCAAGTTCGCCGGTACCCCCGAGGGCGTGGCCGCCTACTTCATGTTCGTCGCCGACGAGGTGCGCCGGCTGCTGGCCGAGCTCGGCTTCCGGTCCCTCGACGAGGCCATCGGCCGGGTGGAGTGCCTGCGCCAGCGCCGCTGCGGCGACCCCCGCGCCGACACCGTCGACCTGACCCCGATCATCACCGCCCCCGCCGACCGCTCGGCGCCGCGGCGCTTCGTGGCCGGGGTGGCGCTCCAACGGCCCCGGTCGGCGCTGGGCGACCGGCTGGAGTCGGACGCCTTCCGGGCCGTGTGGGACGCCGAGGTGGTGGACCTCGAGTACCAGATCACCAACCGCGACCGCACGGTGGGCGCCGCCCTGGGCGGGGCCATCGCCCTCGAGTGGGGCGGACGGGCCCCGAGCGGCACCGCCGTCGTCCACCTGACCGGCTCGGCCGGCCAGAGCCTCGGCGCGTTCCTGACCCACGGCGTGGAGATCGACCTGGTGGGCGAGGCCAACGACTACGTGGGCAAGGGGATGGGCGGCGGTCGCATCATCATCCGGCCACCCGCCAACGACGCCGGCTTGCCGGTGCTGGCCGGCAACACCTGCCTGTACGGCGCCACCGGCGGCGACCTGTTCGTCGCCGGCTCCGCGGGTGAGCGCTTCGGAGTGCGCAACTCCGGTGCCAACGCGGTCGTGGAGGGGGTGGGCGACCACGCCTGCGAGTACATGACCGGCGGCACGATCGTCATCCTCGGGCCGGTCGGCTACAACGTGGGCGCCGGCATGACCGGCGGCGAGGCCTACATCTGGGACCCGGGGGCCCGCCTCACCGCCCGCCTCAACTCGGCGCTGGTGAACGCGGCCCGGCCCGACGCCGAGGAGGTGGAGGAGCTGCGCTGGCTCGTGGAGCGCCATTTCGAGCTCACCGCCTCGCCCCGGGCGGAGGAGCTGCTCAAGGACTGGCACGCCACCTTGGAGCAGATGTGGCACGTGGCCCCCGTGGGCCGGGTGCCGCGCCTCGAGGCCCAGGGCG
>DATLFQ010000033.1:0-34201 GCA_035540915.1 Acidimicrobiales bacterium | reverse complement strand
GGCGCAGGAACCGACGGTCGCCCAGGTGTCGACCATGGTGCCCGCCCCCACCCGGGCGCCGATGTTCACGTAGCTCGGCATCAGGATGACGCCCCGGTCCAGGAACGAGCCCCAACGGGCCGACGCCCCGGGCACCACGCGGACTCCGCCCGCCGCCAGGTTGCGCTTGAGCGGGATCTTGTCGGCGTACTCGAAGGGCCCCACCTCGGTGGTCTCGATGGTGGACAGGCTGAACAGCAGCAGGATGGCCTGCTTCAGCCAGTGGTGGACGACCACCTCGCCGGTCGCCGGGTCGACCTCGGCCACCCGCGCCTCACCGCGGTCGAGCAGCTCGACGGCCTGGTGGACGGCGGCGGTGGCCTCGCCATCGCCGGGCGCCAACTCGGCTCGGCGCGCCCACAACTCGGTGATGAGGTCGGCGAGATCGGCCATGCCGGCCAGGCTAGCCATGGAGGGTTGACAGAACCCCACTCATTCGGCTTGCCTAAGAGCTGCTCTTCCCTCTACCAAAGGATTGCTACCGTGCGACGCACCCTCGGCCTGGGCGCCATCGCCCTCGCCACCACAGTCCTGCTCGGCGCGTGCAGCGACGACGACGGGCCCGAGCAGCTCTCCACCGAGGGCTCCACCGCCGCACCCGCCTCGCCCGCTGCACCCGCGGCGCCGCCAGGACCGGCGGCAGCGGCCGGCTTCATGCCGGTCTCCGACGTGGCGCCCCATGCGGCCATCGGCACCGACGTGGCGGCGGCCAAGGCGCTCCTGGACGCGGTCAAGGCGGGCCAGCCGGTGGACTGGGCCGGCGTGCGGCGGGCGTTCACCGCCGGCGGCGCCTCGCTGAAGTCGGACGGCTCCGTGCGCACGCTCGAGAAGCTGGTGGAGGCGCCGGCCACCGTGGCCTTCGTGCTGGAGGCCGTCGACGGGACCGGCGCGTCGGCCGGGGCCAGCGACGCAGTGCGGGCGCAGCGGGTGGACAAGGGCATCTCGGTCCTCCTCGCCGCCAAGGTGCGCCAGGAGCTTGGAGCGGCGGCGACCAAGCTGGCCGACGGGAAGCTGGACCCGGCCACCGGCGCCGCCCACAACGTCGACGAGGCGTGGGCCTTCTTCACCGCCGGTGGGAACGGCCTGGTCTCGACGGCCGGGAAGCGGGCCGCCGACTTCGGGCGGGACGGCGCCGTGGCCGAGCCGGTGCTGGCCGCCCTGGCCGGGGCGCAGCAGGCCGCCCTCGCCGGCGACGCGGCCGCCCTGGCCGCCCGGACCGCCGAGGTCGGCGCCGCCCTCGACTACATCTTCTACCTGGCCACCCACAAGTACCTCGACACCGGCGGCAAGGAGGCCACCCGGGCCGAGGGCGAGACGTTCTACCTGGGCATCCGGCCGGCGGTGCAGGCCGCCGCACCCGACGCCGACGCCGCCATCACGGCCGCCTTCGCCAGCGGCGACGCCGCCGCCGGCCGGGCCGCCCTCCGCCAGCCGGCCGTGCTGGCCGCGCTCGGCGTCGACGGCGCCGAGCGGGTCGACCAGGGGTAACCCGTCGGTAACCTCCGGGCCGTGACCGGAGCCGAGCCTGTCGATCCCGAGGAGGCCAAGGCCCGCATCCGGGCCGTGTTCGAGGCCGCCGCGCCGCACTTCGATGCCGTCCCGGTGTGGGACCGCTTCGGCGCCGCGACGGTGGAGCGGGCCGGGCTGCGGGCGGGGATGCGCGTGCTCGACGTGTGCTGTGGCACCGGTGCCTCGGCGCTGCCGGCCGCCCGGGCGGTGGCGCCCGGCGGGTCGGTCGTCGGCGTGGACTTCGCCGAGCGCCTGCTGGCCGTCGGGCGGGCCAAGGCGGCCGCCGCCGGCCTCGGCAACGTGCGGTTCGAGGTCGGCGACCTGACCGCGCTCGGCGCCGGACTCGGTGCCGCGGCGAGCGGCGGCTTCGATGCCGTGGTGTGCGTCTTCGGCGTCTTCTTCGCCCCGGACATGCCGGCGGCGGCGGCCGGGCTGTGGCGGGCGGTGGCCCCGGGCGGGACGCTGGCGGTCACCAGCTGGGGCCGCCGCCTGTTCGAACCGGTCGACGAGGTGATCTGGGCGGCGGTGGCCGCCGAGCGGCCCGACCTGGTGCGCAGCGACCCGCCCTGGCGCTCGATCAGGGAGCCGGCCGGCCTGGCCGCGCTCCTCGCCGCGGCCGGAGCGCCGGAGCCGGTGGTCGACGACGAGACCACGGTGCACCCGATCACCCCCGACGACGTCTGGACCATGGTCCAGGGCTCGGGCTACCGGGGCGTCTTCGACGCCATGGGGCCGGCGGCCGCCGCTCGCGTCCGGGAGGCCATCGTCACCCGGCTGGCCGACGAGGGTGTCACCGAGGCCACCGTGGAGGTGCTCTACGCCCGGGCCGCCCGCCCCGCCTGAAGCCGGCGCGCCACCAGATGGAGGCGCTCCAGTGGTTGCACCAGGGCCACCCGGACGTAGCCGGCGCCGGCCGGGCCGTACAGGTCGCCGGGGCTGACCAAACAGCCCCCCTCGGCAGCCATGCGCTCGGTGAACGCCCAGGCGTCGCCGCCGGGCACCGCCGCCCACAGGTAGAAGCCGCCGGCCGGCAATGTGACCTTGCAGCCGAGACGGGACAGCACCTCGGCGAAGAAGACCAGCCGCTCGTGGTAGCGGCCCCGCTGGTCGTCGA
The DNA here is from genome assembly GCA_035540915.1 of Acidimicrobiales bacterium. Lineage (GTDB taxonomy): Bacteria > Actinomycetota > Acidimicrobiia > Acidimicrobiales > DATLFQ01. The sequence continues at coordinate 31,539 of DATLFQ010000033.1, read as the reverse complement.
CGGAGGCCTGGTCGGCCCACGCCGTCACCGCCGCCGCCTGGACCGGGCCGGGCACGAGCATTCCGGCGTGCTTGCGCACCTCGGAGAGATAGCGCACCAGGTCGGCGTCACCGGCGTAGAAGCCGGCCCGCAGGCCGGCCAGGTTGGACCGCTTCGACAGCGAGTGGACGGCAACCACGCCGTCGGTGCCGGTGGCCAGCACCGTCCGGGCCGGGCCGTCCCAGGTGAACTCGACGTAGCACTCGTCGCTGAACACCGGCACACCCCGCGCCCGGCCCCAGGCGGCCACCGCGGGCAGGTCCTCCAGCTGGCCGGCCGGATTGCCGGGGGCGTTCACCCACAGGGTCAGCGCCCGGGCGCTGTCGGCCGGGTCGACGGCGCCGAGGTCGAGCCGCCAGTGCCGGTCGACGGGTACCGCCACCGCCCGGCACCCGGCCAGGATCGCCCCCATCTCGTAGGTCGGGTACGAGACGGCCGGGTACAGCACCGTGTCGCGCCCCGGCGACCGCAGCCGCAGCCACGACGGCAGCGTGGCGACGAACTCCTTCGCCCCACGCAGGCGGCGACCTGGCCGGCCGGCACCTGCACGCCGAGCTGCCGGCCCATCCACGCCGCCGCCGCCTCCCGGTACGCGGTGCTGCCGACCGACGCCGGGTAGCCGCGCTCGGTCCCCGAGGACCCGAGGGCGGCCACCACCGCCGGGGCGGGCGGGTCGCATGGGGTCCCGATGGAGAGGTCGACCAGGCCGCCGGCGGCCGCCTCGGCCCGGGCCCTCGCCCCGGCCAGGCGCTCGTAGGGGTAGATCGGCGGCTCGAAGCCCCCCGGCTCGGGGGCGGTCACCCGAACCGGCCTGCATATCGCGCGTCCTGGCGCGCGATATGGCACCGAGTTCGCCGGTGCGGGGTCATCGGGGGTGGACCCGGAAGGGGGAGAAGCGGGCGGTACCGGCGCCGTCGAGGCGCGCCTGGAGGCGGGTGCCGGCGTCGGTGTGCTGCTCGGTCAGCACCTCGCCCTCCCGGTGAACGGCGGCCACCACGTCGCCCCGCTCGAACGGGACGAGCAGCTCGACCACGCCCGACGCCGCCCGCAGCCGGTCGCCGACGGCCGCCAGCAGCTCGTCGACGCCGTCACCTTTCAGCGCCGAGACGGCCAGCGAGCCGGGATGGTCGGCCACCAGCCGGTTGGCGCTCGGCGCCCGGTCGCTCTTGTTGAAGACCACCAGCTCGGGGACCCGGTCGGCGCCGATCTCCTCCAGGACCGTCCGCACCGCGTCGACCTGCTGGTCCGGGTCGGCCGCCGACGCGTCGACGACGTGGACCAGCAGGTCCGACTCGGCCACCACCTCCAGCGTGGACCGGAACGCCTGTACCAGCTGGTGGGGCAGCTTGCGGACGAAGCCCACCGTGTCCGACACCAGGACGGGCTCGCCGCCCGGCAGCTCCAGACGGCGGGTGCGGGGGTCCAAGGTGGCGAACAGCCGGTCCTCCACCAGCACCCCGGCGTCGGTCAGGCGGTTGAGCAGGCTGGACTTGCCGGCGTTGGTGTAGCCGACCAGCGACACCGTCGACAGCCGCCCGCGGCCCCGGGCCTTGCGCTGGACCCGGCGGGTGGCGGTCAGCTGCTTCAGCTCGGTCTCCAGCCGGCTCATCCGCCGCAGCAGGCGCCGGCGGTCCACCTCGAGCTGGGTCTCGCCGGGTCCGCGCGTGCGGCTGCCGATGCCGCCGCCGCCGGCCTGCTGCGACAGCGCGGTCCCCTTGCCCCGCAGCCGCGGGAGCCGGTAGCGCAGCAGGGCCAGCTCGACCTGTGCCTTGCCCTCCAGCGTCGAGGCGTTCTGGCCGAAGATGTCGAGGATCACCGCGGTGCGGTCGATGGCCGTGCGCCCGAGGATCTTCTCCAGGTTGCGCTGCTGCGCCGGGCTCAGCTCGTCGTCGAAGACCGTGGTGTCGGAGTCCAGGTCCCGGGACAGCTCGGCCAGCTCGGCCGCCTTTCCCTTGCCGATGAACGTCGCCGGGTCGGGCGCCGCCCGGCGCTGGACGACGCGGCCGACCACGTCGGCACCGGCGGTGGCCACCAGCAGGGCGAGCTCGTCCAGGTGGGCCTCCACCTCCTCCATCGACGTGCCGGCGAAGGCGACGCCGACCAGGATGATGCGCTCCCGGAAGGTGCGCTCGATGAGGGGGGTCTGCGAGCTCACGCCGGCCCCGATCCCACCTCGACGTCGACCTCGGCCTCGACCCGGGCGACCCGCACGGCCGGGCCGGTGAGCACGACTGTGTCCCCCCGCAGCTCCACGAAGGCGTCGCCGCCCGGCTGGTGCACCGTGACCCGGGGGCCGACCAGGTCCCAGCTGTGGGCCGCGGCGACCGCCGCGCACGCGCCGGACCCGCAGGCCTGGGTCTCGCCGACGCCCCGCTCCCAGATGCGCACGGTCAGCTCGTCGGGACCGGGGCCCAGCGTGACGAACTCGACGTTGACCCCGCCCGGGTGGTGGGCCTGGACCCGGGGGCCGAGGCCGACCACGTCCTCGGTGACGAAGGACGGGCCCCACAGCACCAGGTGCGGGTTGCCCAGGTCCACGGTCCGCATGCCCCGGCCGGGTGCCGCCTGGGGCTGGTCCGGGCCGAGGGTGGCCGCCCCCATGTCCACGCTGACCTCCATGGTGGCCGGGTCGTCGGTCCGCCGGACGGTGAGGCGACGGAGCCCGGCGCCGGTGGCGACAGCCAGGTTGGGCCCGGCCACGACCCCGGCCTCGACCACCGCCTGGGCCAGGCAGCGCAGGCCGTTGCCGCTCGTCTCGGCCACGCTGCCGTCGGCGTTGCGCAGCTCCATGCTGACGTCGGCGCCGCCGGTTCCGGCGACCACCCGGATGACGCCGTCGGCGCCCACGCCCCGGCGGCGGTCGCACAGCGCGCGGGCGGCCTCGGCGCCGAGCGGCTGGCGGCCGTCGAGGTCGACGAGCACGAGGAAGTCGTTGCCCAGACCGTGGTGCTTGGTGAGGTTCACAGTGGTCCGGTTCACAGTGGTTCGGGGCACGGTGAGGACCAGTCTCCCAGCAGGGCCGGCAGCACGGCGAGCGGGTTGTCGACCGCGCCGTACCAGGCGATGCGCGGGTCGCGCCGGAACCAGACCCGCTGGCGCCGGGCGAAGGAGCGAGTGCGGCGGACGGTCAGCTCGACCGCCTCGTCCAGCGCCGGGCCACCGGACAGGGAGGCCAGCACTTCACGGTAGCCGAGGGCCTGAGCGGCGGTGCGGGACAGGCCGCCGGGCCGGGCGGCCAACGCCGCCGTCTCGGCCACCAGACCGCCGGCCACCATCGCCGCCACCCGGGCTCGGATGCGGGCCGCGACCACGGGACGGGGCAGCCACACGCCGGCCATGGCGAAGCGGGTCGGCCCGTAGCTCGCCAGCCCGGACCCGTACGACGAGAACGGGCGGCCCGACCCGATGGTGACCTCGAGCGCCCGGACCACCCGGCGGCGGTTGCCCGGCGTCATGCGGGCGGCCGCGGCCGGGTCCAGCTCGGCCAGGCGGCGGTGCAGCGCGGCCGTATCGGGGTCGGCCTCCAGCGCGGCCCGGATCCCGGGCCAGGAACCCGGCACCGACAGCCCGTCGACCACCGCCCGCAGGTACAGGCCGGTGCCGCCCACCAGCAGGGCCCGTCCCCCGCGGGTCTCGATGTCGGCCACCGCGGCGGCGGCCTCGGCCTGGAATCGGGCCAGCGAGAAGTCCTCGGCCGGGTCGACCAGGTCGATCAGGTGGTGGCGGACCTCGGCCCGCTCGGCGGCCGACGGCTTGGCCGTCCCGATGTCCATCCCCCGGTACACCTGCATGGAGTCGACCGACACGAGCTCCACCGGCGGTCCCGGCAGCCGCCGGGCCACCTCCAGGGCCAGGGCCGACTTGCCCGACGCGGTCGGGCCGACGAGGGCCAGGTGGCGGACTACGAGGCGACCACCGGGATGCGGGTGCGGTGGCGGGGCGGTGAGGTCACCTCGACCAGCTCGCCGGTGAGGTGGTGCGGGGCGGCGGCGGTGACCCGGGCCCGGGCGAAGGCCCCCGGAGCCAGCCGGCCGGGCAGGTGCACCAGCTTGTTCTGGCGGGTGCGGCCGGTCAGCACGGTCGGGTCCTTTCGGCTGGGGCCCTCGATCAGCACCTCCTCCACCCGGCCGACGCGGGCCTGGTGGCGCAGCAGCGCCGAGCGCTCGACCACGATGCGCAGCCGCTCGAAGCGGTCGGCCACCACCTCGGGCGGCACGAACCGGTCGGTCAGGGCTGCCGCCTCGGTGCCCGGCCGCGGCGAGAAGACGAAGGTATAGGCGCTGTCGTAGGCGGCCTCGGCCACCACTGCGAGCGTCGCCTCGAAGTCGTCGTCGCTCTCGCCGGGGAAGCCGACGATCACGTCGGTGGTGACGGCGAGGTCGCCCACCGCCGCCCGGGCGGCGGCCAGCCGGTCGAGGTAGCGGCGGGCCGTGTAGCCCCGGTGCATGGCCGCCAGGGTCCGGTCGCTGCCCGACTGCAGGGGCAGGTGCAGGTGCTCGCACACCGCCGGCGTCGCCGCCATCGCGGCGATCGTGTCGGCGCGGAGGTCCTTGGGATGGGGACTGGTGAAGCGGACCCGCTCGATGCCGTCCACCGCACCGACCGCCGCCAGCAGCTCGGCGAACAGCGGGCCCCGGCGCGTGAGGTCCCGCCCGTAGGAGTTGACGTTCTGGCCCAGCAGGGTGACCTCGACGGTGCCGGCAGCAGCCAGCGCCTCGACCTCGGCCACCACGTCGGCCACCGGGCGGCTCACCTCTCGGCCGCGCACCGACGGGACGATGCAGAAGGCGCACGAGTTGTCGCAGCCGATCTGGATGGTGACCCAGGCCGCCCACGGCTGGTCGCGGCGGGCCACCAGCGCGGACGGGAAGCCGTCGGCCTCCTCGAGCACCTCCATGAGCGGGCCGTCCTGGCGGGCCTGGCGGAGCAGGTCGGCCACCCGGGCCGTGTTGTGGGTCCCGAACACGACGTCGGTGTGGGCGGCCCGGGCCTGGACGAGGTCGCGATCCTTCTGGGCCAGGCACCCGCCCACCGCGATCTGCAGGCCGGGCCGGCGTTCCTTCAGCGCCTTCAGGTGGCCGAGGTTGCCGTAGAGCTTGTTGTCGGCGTTCTCGCGGATGCAGCAGGTGTTGAGGACCACCACGTCGGCCGCCTCCGCGTCGTCGGTGGGCACCATCCCGTCGGCCTCGAGCACGCCGGCGATGCGCTGGCTGTCGTGCTCGTTCATCTGGCAGCCGAAGGTGCGGATGAGGTAGCGGCGGGCCGGGTCGGCGTTCGTCGGGCCAGGGTTCGTGACGGGGTCCATCGGGAGCATTGTGGCCCAGCCGCCCGGCCCTCAGGGCAGCGCCGGACCTCCGACGCTGTGCTCCAGGCCCAGGTCGTCGATCCACAGGGTCCCGCGGCCGGTGATCACCGCCCCGACGCACACCCGCTCGGCCACCTTGGCCACGGGCACCTGCACGTTGTGCTGCTCCCAGCCGGTGGTGCCCGAGATGGGGAACGACCGCATGGTTCCGGCGGCGAGCAACTCCGACCGCCCGCCGGGGCCGCGCCCGAACACCTCGATCACCAGGCCGGTGAGCGATCCGGTGGCGTCCTCGGAGCGGACGAACGCTCGCAGCCGGAGGGTCCTGCCGGCCACGGGCTCGGCCCCGAAGCAGCTATACATGCCGGGAGGGGTGCGGCGCCGCTCGAGGTCGCCCTCCGCCGCGCGCAACCGCCCGCTCGCCGCGCCGCTGTGGGTGATCTCGGCGTCGAGGACCCCGACGTCGCCGCCGCGGATCTCCCACCCGACCGGCACCCCCGACGGTCCGCTGCCCCCCTCGAAGCCGGCGTTGAACGGCAGGTCCGGCAACACCTGGTAGACGACCGGCTGGGGCGCGGGCGGGCCGTCGCCGCTGGCGTTGAGCCGCGTAACGGCGAAGAGCAGGAGGACGCCGACGACCACCGAGCCGGCGCCCAGGACGAGGCGCTCGCGCCGGACCGCCGGCAGCGTCTGGGGCCGGCGGGCCCGGCCCCCGTGGCGCTCGCACATGAAACCGACATCGGTCTCGACGAGACAGCCCCAGCAGATGGGCGCCTGGCACCGGACGCAGGTGAGCGGGGTGGCGTTGCCGTGGCGCTCACAGACGAGCGTCGCCGTCCTGTTCTCCATCGCCCTCCCTGCCGGCCCGGTCCCGGCACAGCGTGCCAGAGCCGGTCGACCACCGCACGTAAAGGCGCACCTAGATCTGGAGCCGGACCCTGAGAGTGGCCTCCCGCTAGAGGGAGGACGCGGCGAGGTCCCGGGCCGGCCGGGCGTCCACCGTCGTGCGCAGGTCGAGCGGCTGGGGGACACGGCGCTCGCGGTCCTCGACCAACAGCCGGATGGCGGTGCGGCTCTGGCCGTCGATCTCGATGTCGGCGAACGTGGGCACGCAGACCAGGTCCACGCCCGACGGCGCCAGGAACCCCCGGGCGATGGCCACCGCCTTGACCGCCTGGTTGAGGGCGCCGGCCCCGACCACCTGCACCTCCACGGCGCCGTTGGCCCGGATGACGCCGGCCAGCGCGCCGGCACACGAGTTCGGGTTCGACTTGCTGCTGACCTTGAGTACTTCCATTGCTTCGTGCCCCCAGTGTCGGCCGGTCACGGGAATGGGACCGGGCACTAGTTCGACATCTGTGCCGCCATCTCCTTTCCGGTCGGCCGAGTGCCGGGCCTCCGCCCGCCGATGTGCCCGATGTCACGGCCCGGAACCGCCGAGGTGGTTCAATCGCTCCGTGCCGTTCCAGCCCGCATTCCGGCTCCGCCGCGTCGGCCTGGCGGTGGTCGCCTCCGCCGCACTGGTGAGCGTTGCCGCGCCGCCGGCCGGCGGCGTGCCCGCCGTCGAGCCCGGGAACCGCCCCACCGCGCTGGCCGGCACCGAGAACGGCCACGTGCCCGGGGCACGGCTGATCATGGCGGCGCCCGGATGCCGGGTGGCCCGGGAGGCCGGGCCCAGCGTGGCGCTGCTGTTCCGGCTGGCTTCGGGATCGGGCGTGCCGCTCGGCGCCCGCGACTGCTACCGCCCGCTCAGCGGCCAGCTGGCGGTGGCGTCCTCGTGGAGCGCGCGCGGCAACAGCGCCTGCGCGGCGGCACCGCAACCCCAGCCGGACGGCCGGCCGCGAGGCACGTCCATGCACGGCTGGGGCAAGGCGGTCGACTTCTCGACCGCCGGCCCGCTGACGTTCTCGTCGCCGGCGTACCGCTGGCTGGCGGCCAACGCCGGGCGACTGGGCTGGAACCAACCGGCGTTCGCCCGCCCCGGCGGAAGTGCCTGCCCGGAGCCGTGGCACTGGGAGTGGGTGGGCGACGGAGGGACGGCCGGCGGCGACCCGGTGGTGGCCGACGTGGTCGGCCTGCTGCCCGCGGCCGACGAGCTGGGCTACGCGACCGTGAGCGGGCTGGGGGCGGTGCGGCCGCAGGGCAGCGCCCGCAGCGCCGGATCGCTGGACGCCGTCCCCCTCAACTGGGTCGTGGTCGGGGCGGCGTCGACGGCTGACCGCAGCGGCTACTGGCTGCTGGGCGGCGACGGCGGCATCTTCAACTTCGGAAGCGCTGCCTTCCACGGCAGCACCGGCAGCCTCCGGCTCAACTCCCCCGTCGTGGCCATGGCGCCCACGCCGGACGGGCGCGGCTACTGGCTGGTGGCCGGCGACGGCGGGGTGTTCGCCTTCGGCAGCGCCCGGTTCCACGGCAGCATGGGCGGCCGGCGCCTGGCGTCGCCGGTGGTCGGGATGGCGGCGGCGCCCGACGGCCAGGGCTACTGGCTGGTGGCGGCGGACGGCGGGATCTTCTCGTTCGGCAGCGCCCGCTTCCACGGCAGCACCGGCGCCATCCGGCTGGCGTCACCGGTGGTCGCCATGGCGGCGGCGGCCGACGGCCAGGGCTACTGGCTGGTGGCGGCCGACGGCGGAATCTTCAACTTCGGCCGGGCCGGGTTCTTCGGCTCGGCGGCCGACCGGCCACTGGCCACACCGGCGGTAGCTGTGGTCCGCACGGCTCGTGGCGACGGCTACTGGATCGCCACCGCGGACGGCACCGTCATCGCCCGCGGTGCCGCCCGCCAGGCACCCGGCGCATGAGCGAGTGTTTGGCGGCTCACGACGGCGGGCAAGCGCCAGGGATGTTCATCTGGTCGAAGACGCCGGGCGAACGGCCCCGGACGCGGTTCCTCGTGTGGCCGCTCGTGCTGTCGCTGCTCCTGTCCGTGGTCCTGACGGTGGTCCTGAACGCCGTGATCTAGCCGGCGCGTCGAGCGGCGACCTCAGCCGCTCAGCGGTCCCGCAGTTCGTCCAAACGGCGGCGGTCCCGCTTGGTCGGCCGGCCCGCCCCGGGGCTGCGGACGACCCCCAGAGTCGTCATCGCCCTTGCTGGCGGCGGCGGGCTGTGATCGACGAGGCACGTCGCCGCAAGGGTGGCACCTACCCGGCGGTCGAGGACCTGGGCCACCTCGACGATGCGGGTCCGCGGACCGAGCACCGCCTGGACCCGGTCGCCCACCCGGACGGGCGTGGCCGGCTTGGCCGGCCGCCCGTTGACCCGTACGTGGCCGGCCCGGCAGGCCTCGGTGGCCGCCGACCGGGTGGGCAGCAGCCGCACCGCCCACAGCCACCGGTCGACCCGGGTGGACTCCACGGCCTCCAGCGTGTCAGTCGGGCAGGGTGATGGGCTCGTCGTCGCCGGCGCCCTGGCCGAGTGGCACGTCGTCGGGGGTGGCCAGCAGGCCGGTCTGGCGGCGGATCCGGTCGTCCAGCTCCACCATCATCTCGGGGTGGTCGATGAGGAACTGCTTGGCGTTCTCACGACCCTGGCCGAGCTGCTCACCCTCGTAGGTGTACCAGGCCCCCGACTTCTTCACGAGGCCCAGCGTCACGCCGACGTCGATGACCGAACCCTCCCGGCTGATGCCCTTGCCGAAGCCGATGTCGAACTCCGCTTGCTTGAAGGGGGCACTGACCTTGTTCTTCACCACCTTCACCCGGGTGCGGTTGCCCACCACCTCGGCGCCGTCCTTGATGGACTCGATGCGACGGATGTCGAGGCGGACCGAGCTGTAGAACTTCAGGGCCCGCCCACCAGGCGTGACCTCCGGTGACCCGTAGATGACCCCGATCTTCTCCCGCAGCTGGTTGATGAAGATGCAGATCGTCCGGGAGCGGCTGAGGGTGCCGGTGATCTTGCGCAGCGCCTGCGACATCAGGCGGGCCTGGAGGCCGACGTGGCTGTCGCCCATCTCGCCCTCGATCTCGGCCCGGGGGGTGAGGGCGGCCACCGAGTCGATGACCAGGACGTCCAGCGCGCCCGAGCGGATGAGCATGTCGGCGATCTCCAGCGCCTGCTCGCCGGTGTCGGGCTGGGAGATGAGCAGCTCGTCGACGTTGACGCCGATGGCCTCGGCGTACACCGGGTCCATGGCGTGCTCGGCGTCGATGTAGGCGCAGATGCCGCCGTTGCGCTGCGCCTCGGCCACCACGTGCATGGCCAGCGTGGACTTGCCCGAGGACTCCGGGCCGTAGATCTCCACCACCCGGCCACGGGGCAGGCCGCCCACGCCGAGGGCCAGGTCGAGGGCCATGGCCCCGGTGGGGATGGACTCGACTCCCATCCGGGTGTCGTCGCCCATGCGCATCACCGAGCCCTTGCCGAACTGCTTCTCGATCTGGCTGAGTGCCATGTCGAGTGCCTTGTCACGCTCCATCGGGGACTCCTTGGTCGTCGGTCTCGTCGGTCGGGTGCACCCTAGGGAGAGGGTGTGACAATGACACCGCTGTAGTGACACCGCTGTACTTCCGGGAGCGTAATTCCTGAACGGGTGTTCGATCAAGCACCGGCGGTGGCAGGCGGAAGGAGCCGGGCCGCCAGCACCTGATAGCGAGCGCCCGCCGCCGCGGTGTGGCTGCGGACGAGGGTGAGCTCGCCCACCACCCACCGGCCACTGACCGGCGCGCCGGTCAGTGGCCGAAGGTCGACCGCGCCCGGCCGGCGCACCCGGGCCAGCGTCAGGTGGCCGGTGAACGAGCGGTCGGCCGGCGCTTTCCCGAGCGCCGCCGTCGCGCCCACGGTGGCGGCGGCCAGGGCCTCCAGGCCGGTCACCGGCACCTGCAGCACCCGCGAACCGAAGCGCCCGACGACCGGGCCGAGGGTCGCGACCGCCGGCCGGCCCAGCTCGATCCGCCCGAAGGCCTCGACCGCGTCGTCGACGGCGACCGTGCCGAGGAATCGGAGCGTGACATGCCACTGGTCGGGCGTCGTCCACCGCAGGCCGGGCAGGACGGGCCGGGGCAGCGCGGCGAGCGCGTCGGCCACCTCGGACGGCGGCCACACCGCGACGAACAACCGCGCCGCCGGCCCGGCGGTCACCGGCTTCTTGGGCTGCTCACCGGCGCAGTCGCCGCCCCACCATCAGCCGGGCCCGCTGGTGCGCCCGGGCCACCACCGACCGCCGCCGGCCTCCTCGCGCCGCCGGGGCCGGGCGCAAGCAGCGCCCACCGGCGCGCAGGAGGGCCACCGCGGCGGACAGCGCCCACTCGGCGGGCCCGGCCGGACGGCGGGACGCGAGCACGGGTCGGGGCGGCGCCGGCCGCCAGCGCAGCCTGCTGGCCAGGCGCCGGCGCGGTGGCGGCGTCACGCCGCCCCGCCGCCCAGCCGGCGGCGAAGCAGGTCGAGCGCGGAGATGGCCGCATGGTGGCGGACGCCGCGGCGGTCGCCCGGCAGCGACAGGTGCGCCACCTCCGTGGCGCCGTCGACGGTGCAGCCGACGAAGACGGTTCCCACCGGCATGCCGTCCTGGGTGGCCGGCCCCGCCACGCCGGTCAGCGACAGCCCGACGCCGGCCTTCAGCACGCGGGCCGCTCCCTCGGCCATCGCAGCGGCCGCCTCGGCGCTGACCACGGGGCCCTCCGGCACACCCAGGACGTCGAACTTCACCTGGCTGTCGTAGGCGACCACCGAGCCGCGGAACCACTCGCTGGAGCCACCCACCTCGACCAGTCGCGACGCCACCATGCCGCCGGTCAGGGACTCGGCCAGCGCGAGCGAGTGCCCGCCCGCCTGGAGCCCGGCGGCCACTGCGTCCTCCATCGTCTGGTCGTCGACACCGAACACGATGTCGCCCAGCAGCTCGCGCAGCGCCGCCTCCTCACGGTCCAGGATCAGCGCAGCCTCGCCCGGCGTGGGGGCTCGGGCCGTGATGCGGACGCAGATGCCCTCCCGGCCCTGGGCCAGGAAGGCCAGGGTGGCCGAGCGGTCGCCGTCGAGGGCGGCCAACCGGGGCGCCACCTTCTCGGCGAGCGCCGACTCGGCCAGCCCCCAGGTCCGGACCATGCGCGACACGATGGTCGTCGCCGGCTCGCCCGCCGCGGTGCGCCGGGCCACCAGGTCGGGCACCACCGCCCGCAGAGCCATCTCGTGCAACTCGGAGGGCACGCCCGGGAGGGCGTAGACCACCCGGGCGCCCACGTCGCAGATGAGGCCGGGCGCAGTGCCCCGCTCCTGCGGGATGACGGTGGCGCCGCGCGGGACGTCGGCCTGGCGCAGGTTGGTCGGAGCCATCTCGCGCCCGCGCGCCGCGAAGATGGCGCCGATGCGCTGGGCCAGCACCTCGTCGCGTTCCAGCGGCACGCCGGCCACCTCGGCCAGCGCCTCGCGGGTGATGTCGTCGGCCGTCGGGCCGAGCCCCCCGCTGACGATGACGGCGTCGGCCCGGCCCAGCGCGATCCGGAGGGCCTCGACGATACGGGCGTGGTTGTCCCCCACCGTCGTGTGTGCGTGGCAGTCGACACCGGCGGCGGCCAGCCGCTCGGCCAACCAGGCCGAGTTCGTGTCGGTCACCTGGCCGAGGAGCAACTCGGTGCCGACGGCGATCAGCTCACAGCGCATGTTCTGCGGGCTGCGCTCGCGTCACAGCGTCGGCGCGCCCCGGGCACCACCGACCCGGCGGGCGTCGAGCAGGTACTGCACACCGGTCACCACGGCCAGGGCCACCGCAATCCAGAGCAGCACGTTGGCGGGCAGTCGGTTGTCCGAGGTGAGCGGGAGAAGGGCGAAGCCCACGGCCACCTGCTGGACGACGGTCTTGACCTTGGCCCACCACCGGGCCGGGACGGAGATCCCCCGCTTGCCGGCCCAGGACCGGTACACGCTGATGGCCAGCTCCCGGACGGCGGTGACGACCACGGGAACCCACCAGAAGATGCCCTCGGCCACGAGGGCGAACATGGCTCCCAGGACGAGGAACTTGTCGGCGAGGGGGTCGAGGAAGGCGCCCGAGCGGGTGGTGCCCTGCCGGCGGGCCAGCCACCCGTCGACCCAGTCGGTGCCCGACAGCACGATCCAGAACGCCAGGGCGGGCCACGAGTCGCCGTCGCCCAGGATCATGGCCAGCAGGAACGGTGTGACCGCCACGCGTATCAGCGTCACGGCGTTGGCCGGAGTGGCCAGCGCCCCGGGGCCGAAGCCGGCCACCTGGCCCTCCGCCACGCCTACGCCACCCGCGCGATCAGATCGGGGCCGGCGGCTCCCGTCACCACCACCGGCGCCAGTTCGCCGACGGGGATGGAGGGCGGGACGAGGACGATGCCGTCGATCTCGGGGGCCTCGCGGTGGGTGCGGCCGACGCCCGGGCGGTCGACCAGCACCTCGACGGTGCGGCCGATCAGCGCCTGGCGCCGGCGGGCCGTGATGGCGTCCTGCCGCTCGCCGACCTCTGCCAGCCGGTCGGTCACCAGGGCGGCGTCGACGCTGTCGCCCAGGCTGGCGCCGTAGGTGCCGGCCTCGCGTGAGTAGGCGAAGAACCCGCACCAGTCGAGCTGCGCCTCGTCCAGGAAGGCCAGCAACTGGTCGTGGTCCTCCTCGGTCTCGCCCGGGTAGCCGATTAGGAAGTTCGACCGGAAGGCGGCGTCGGGCCAGCGGCGGCGGATGGCGGCGATGCGTTCGAGGAAGCGGCGGCCGTCGCCCCACCGCCGCATCCGGCGCAGCAGGGGGCGTGACACGTGCTGCAGCGACAGGTCGAAGTACGGCACGCCGGTGGCGCCGATCGCCTCCACCAGCGCGTCGTCCAGCTCGGAGGGGTACAGGTACAGCAGCCGGACGCGGGCCACCCGCTGCGCCACCGCGGCCACCAGCGGAACCAGCGCGCCGCCACCGATGCCCGGCGCGTCACGCCCGTAGGACGCCAGATCCTGGGCCACCAGGACGATCTCCCGGGCGCCGAGCGCGTCGACCTCGGCCAGGAGGTCCTCGGGACGGCGGGAGCGCTGGCGACCGCGGAACGACGGGATGGCGCAGAAGCCGCAGGCACGGTCACAACCCTCGGCGATCTTCAGGTACGCCCACGGTGCCGACGCCGGCGGCCGAGGCAGCTCCAGCAGGTCCATGGCAGGCACGATTTCCGCCGATGCGCGCGCCCGGCCGAGCGCGACCGGGACGCCGAAGCCACTGACCTGGTCGGCCTCGGGGAGCACGGACGCCAGCTCGTCGCCGTAGCGCTCCGCCAGGCACCCGGTCACCACGAGCCGGGCGCCCGGCCGCCGGCTCTCGGCCAGGGACAGCACCGTGGCCACCGACTCCTCACGGGCGGCTTCGATGAACGCACAGGTGTTGACCACCACCACGTCCGCCTCGCCGGGGCCCGCAGCGGCGGTCAGCCCGTCGGCCACCAAGGTGCCGGCCAACTTGTCCGAGTCGACCTGGTTCTTCGGGCAGCCCAGCGTCTCGACCCAGAAGGTGTGGCTCGGCACGGAGCGAATCTACAGTTCCCCGTTCGTGGCCGAGCCGGTGTGGGACCTGGAGCTTTTCCTCACGGTGCCGCGCGTGGCCGGGCTGGCCCTGTCCCCCGACGGCCGCCGGCTGGTGACGTCGGTGGCCGCGGTCGCCCCCGACCGCAAGAGCTTCACGACCTCGCTGTGGGCGCTGGACACCGATGGTGCCGGCCCGCCTCGCCGCCTCACCCGGTCGGCGCCCGGTGAGTCCGGCGCCGCCTTCCTCCCCGACGGGTCCCTGCTGTTCACCTCGACCAGGCCCGACCCGGACGCCGCGGCGAAGGCGGACGACGGCGACCGCGACCGGCGCCCGGCCGGCCTCTGGCTGCTCCCCGCCGACGGAGGCGAGGCCCGGCTCGTGGTCGCCGACCCCGGCGGGGTCCAGGCCGTCGCCGTCGCCCGCACGACGGGGACGGTGGCCTTCGCCGCCGACCGCTTTCCCGGCACCACCGACACCGCCGGGGACGAGGCCCGGGAGAAGGCCCGCACCGACGCCGGCGTCACCGCCCAGCTGTTCGACGGCTACCCGGTCCGGTACTGGGACACCTGGCTCGGGCCCCGCCAGCGCCGGCTGTTCGCCGCCGCCCCACCCCTCGGCGACGGCCGGCTGGCCGAGGTTCGCGACCTCACGCCCGAGCCCGGCCGCCACCTGGACCAGACCACCTTCGACATCACCCCGGACGGCTCGGCGGTCGTCACCGGCTGGCGGCCGGGCACCGGCGTCGATCGGCAGGTGGTCGACCTGGTCGCCATCGACACGGCGTCCGGAGAACGCCGCACGCTGCTCGCCGCCGAGGCCGAGCACAGCGGGGCCCGCTGCGCCCCGAACGGCCGCTGGGTGGTGTGCCGGCGCGGGTGGCCGGGCGCGCCGGACCGCCCGGCCGACGTCACGCTCTGGCTGGTCGACCTGGCCACCGGCGAGGACCGTGAGCTGACGCCCGGGCTCGACCTGTGGCCGCACGGTCTGGCGTGGGCGCCCGACTCGGCGGCGGTGTACTTCGTGGCCGACGAAGGCGGCCGGGCGCCGGTGTTCCGGGTCGAGCTGGCGGGCCGTCGCGTCACCCGGCTCAGCGGGGCGGGCGCCTTCGGCGACCTCTGCCCGAGCGCCGACGGGAGCCGGCTGTTCGCGCTGTGCAGCACGCCGGCCTCGCCGCCCGCCGCCGTCGCCCTCGACCCGACCGCCGGCCACCAGGCACCCCGGCGCCTGCCCACGCCGGGCGCCGATGCCTCCGTCCCCGGCCGCCTCGAGGAGGTGGTGGCGACGGCCGACGACGGCGTGGCCGTGCGCTCGTGGCTGGTGCTGCCCGACGGCGCCTCGCCCGAGGCGCCGGCGCCCCTGGTGGTGTTCGTCCACGGTGGGCCGCTGCTGTCGTGGAACAGCTGGCACTGGCGCTGGAACCCGCAGCTGCTCGCCGAACGGGGCTACGCCGTCCTGCTGCCGGACCCGGCGCTGTCCACCGGTTACGGCCTGTCCTTCATCGCCCGGGGTTGGGGCCGATGGGGCGACCGCCCCTACACCGACGTGCTGGCCGCAGTCGACGCGGCGGTGGACCGCCCCGACGTGGACGCCACGCGCACAGCACTGCTGGGCGGCTCCTTCGGCGGCTACATGGCGAACTGGGTGGCCGGCCACACCGACCGCTTCCGGGCCATCGTGACCCACGCCAGCCTCTGGGCGCTCGACCAGTTCCACGGGACCACCGACGTCGGCGTCTGGTGGGAGCGCCAGCTGGGCGACCCTGACACCGACCGCGAGCGCTACGAGGCCAACTCCCCGCACCGCCACGTCGCCGCCATCTCCACGCCGATGCTGGTGGTCCACGGCGATCGCGACCACCGGGTGCCCGTGGGCGAGGCGCTGCGGTTGTGGACCGACCTGCGCCGCCACGGCGTCGAGGCGCGGTTCCTGTCCTTCCCCGACGAGAACCACTGGGTCACCAAGCCCCAGAACGTCCGCCTCTGGTACGAGACGGTGCTCGCATTCCTCGACCACCACGTCCTCGGCCAGGACTGGCGCCCGCCGGACCTGCTGTAGGTTCGGCGCGATGGCCACCGCCACCCCTCAGCCGTCACCGAACCCCAACGCGCTGCGCTTCCAGCTCGACACGACGCTGCCGGCGCTGATCAGCTTCGCGTCGGCCGCCGACGCCGAAGGAGACCCGTTCGCATCCGCCGTGTTCGCCGCCGGCGGGGTGGCGAACGTGTTCGGCACCAACGACTTCGTGACGGTGAGCCGCAGCCCGGGCGCCGACTGGGATCCCATCGTCGCAGCCGTCCAGGCCGCCGCCGCCGAGCACCTGTAGCGCCCCGGCCGCCGCCGCGACCGCTGGGTCAGCTGGCCTTGCCGAGCATGCGGTTCATCTTCGTGCCGCAGACGGGGCAGGTGCCCTGGGCGGCCCGGCGACCGTTGGCCAGCTCCTTCTCCTCGCCCTCGAACTCCCGCTTCTCGCGGCACTTCACGCAGTAACCCTCGTAGGTGGCCATTTCCCGACGCTAGCTGCGGGTGACCACCAGGCCGGCCATGTCCGGCTCCAGCAGCAGCGCCCGGCCGGCGACCCCGGCCTCGGCGAGAAGGCGTTCGCCGGCCTGGCGGACGGTGGCCGACCCCTCGCGGCGGCAGATGGCCAGCAGGGAAGGGCCGGCCCCCGACCAGCTGGCGCCGAGGGCGCCCGATCCAACCAGCCCGGCGAGCAGGGCGGTCGACGGCGGGAACAGCGGCGCCCGCGCCGCCTGGTGGAGGCGGTCGTCGGTGGCCGCCGGCACCAGCCGGTCGGCGTCGGCCAGGCCGGCCAGCAGGAGGCCCATGCGCCCGAGGTTGAAGGCGGCATCGCCGTGGGCGACGGTGGCCGGCAGGGCGGCGCGGGCCTCGGCGGTGGCGAGGGGCTGGGCCGGCACCAGCACGACGAAGGCGAGGTCGGCGTCCAGCGCCAGCGGGTGGGCCAGCGCCCGGCCGTCCACGACCGTGGCGGTGACCAGTCCCCCGAGCACCGACGCAGCCGCGTTCTCGGGATGCCCGTCGGCGGCCGACGCGACCGCCAGCGGGTCGGGCGCGCCGGCCGCCGCAGCCGCGGCGGCAGCGAGCGCGGCCGACGACCCCAGGCCGCGGCCGACCGGTATCTCCGAGCGCACCGTGATGGCCATGCGCTCGTGGCCGGCCACGCCGACGGCCACCCGGGCCGCCAGGTGCGAGGCGTCGGCGGGAAAATCGGCGCCCTCGCCCTCCGAGCGCACCGAAAGCCGGCCGGCCGGCTCGATCTCCACCTCGCAGTACAACGCGAGGGCGAGCGCCAGGGTGTCGAAGCCGGGCCCGAGGTTGGCCGACGAGGCCGGGGCCCGAGCGCGCACGGCCGTCACGCCGAGGTTGTTACCACCGTCGCCGGCACCGGGTCGAAGCTGGCGACGGGACACCACGACCTCCCGTCATCTCAAGGAGACAACCATGTACACCCTCGCCGTCACCCTGCTGCTGGGGCTGGCGCTGTTCAAGATGGTCGACGTCCTCGAAGACCTGGTTCCCGAACTCTCCAAGGTGCACGGCCTGGTGACCGCCGGACTGGGCGTCGTCGGGGCCTTCGCCATCGACTACTCGCTCTTCGCAGGCTTCGACGTCTCGCTGCGCGAGGCCTGGATGGGCACCCTGGTCACCGGCCTGGCCCTGGCCGGCACAACGAGCGTCTGGCGGGCGCTGTTCCGCTGGCTCGGTTCGTCCGACGGCGAGGAGCCGGCCCAGCGCCACCAGCCCACCCGTCACGTCAGCCGGGCCGCGTAGCGCCCGGGCTCTCCCGACCCCTTGGCCGATCGAGGCGCCCTCAACGACGAGGGCGCCTCGTCGCGTCAGACGGTGAGGAGGCCGGTCCGCGGCAGCGCCACGCCGGCCCGGCTCACCCGGCCTGGCGCTCCTCCAGCTCCTCGACGGTCATGAGCACCGCCCGGGCCTTGGAACCCTCGGACGGGCCGACCACGCCGCGGCGTTCGAGCAGGTCCATCAGCCGCCCGGCCCGGGCGAAGCCGACCCGCAGCTTGCGCTGCAGCATGGAGGTCGAACCGAGCTGGGAGCGCACGACGAGGTCGAGGGCCGCCTCCAGCATGTCGTCGTCATCCTCGTCGCCCGAACCCCCCGCTGCGCCGCCGGGACGGCCGCCGTCGGCGGTGTCGCCCTCCACGCCGGCCACGTAGTTGGGCGAGGCCTGGCGCCGCCAGAAGGCCACCACCTTGGCCACCTCCTCCTCGCTGACCCACGGCCCCTGGATGCGCCGGGCCACGTTCGACGAGGCGGTCAGCAGCAGCATGTCGCCCTTGCCGACCAGGCGCTCGGCGCCGGCCTGGTCGAGGATGACCCGGCTGTCGGCCAGTGACGACACGGCGAAGGCCAGCCGGGACGGGATGTTGGCCTTGATGACCCCGGTGATGACATCGACCGACGGCCGCTGCGTGGCGATGACGAGGTGGATCCCGAACGCCCGGCCCATCTGGGCGATCCGGCAGATCGACTCCTCGACGTCGCGGGCGGCCACCATCATCAGGTCGTTCAGCTCGTCCACCACCACCAGCACGAACGGCAGGCGGACCGGCTCGAAGTCCGACCCGGGCTCGCGCTGCAGCTCACCGCGGTCGAAGGCGGCGTTGTAGCCACCGATGTCCCGCACGCCCACCTCGGCCAGCAGGTCGGTGCGCCGCTCCATCTCGGCGACCGCCCAGGCGAGCGCGTTGGCCGCCTTGCGCGGGTTGACGACCACCGAGGTCAGCAGGTGCGGCAGCCCGTTGTACTGGCCCAGCTCCACCCGCTTGGGGTCGACCAGGATCATGCGCACCTGGTCGGGCGTGGCCCGCAGGAGGATCGAGGTCAGCAGGGAGTTGAGGCACGACGACTTGCCGGCACCGGTCGCGCCGGCGATCAGGATGTGCGGCATGGCGGCCAGGCTTTCCATCACCGCCCGCCCGGCGATGTCCCGACCGATGCCCACCTCGAGGGGATGGGTGGCCAGGCGGGCCTCGTCCGAGCACAGGATGTCGCCGAGGGAGACCAGCTGGCGCTGCACGTTGGGCACCTCGACGCCGATGGCGGAGCGCCCCGGGATCGGCGCCAGCAGCCGGATGTCCGGCGCCGCCATGGCGTAGGCGATGTCCTTCTGCAGGCTGGTGACCCGGGCCACCTTGACGCCCGGCCCGAGCTCCAGCTCGTAGCGGGTGACGGTGGGCCCCACCGTCCTGCCGAGCAGCCGGGTCTCCACGCCGTGCGCGGCCAGCGCCTCCTCCAGCGTGCGGCCCCGGGCGTCGAGCATGCGCTGGTCGACCTCCTGCGCCGCGCTGCGCTTCAGCAGCTGCAGCGGTGGGAGCCGCCACGGCCCGGGGACGGCGGCCGGCCCGAGCGGGATGGCCAGCTGCTCGCCGGGCGGCGCGTGGGTCTCGTCGAGCAACGGTGGCGGCACGGCCTCGTCCGGCTCGGCGGCCGGCTCGACCGGGACCGGCGCCAGCGGCGCGGTGGCGGCAGAAGGGTGCCGCGCCGCGGCTGCGTCCCGCTCGTCGTCGGGGTCGCGGGCGGTGAGCCAGCGCAGCCCGCCGAGCACCGCGGCGGTCGTCGACCGGCCCCCACCGCGGACCAGATCCAGGAACGCCCGCACCGGCGTACGGGTCACGATGAGGCACGAGAGCACCAGCGCCGTCACGAGGACCACGCCGGCCCCGATGGGAGCGAGGAGGGCCCGCAGGGGCCGGCTCACGACGGCGCCGAGCCAACCGCCGGCCCGGGCCAGCTCGCCGGCCGGCGCGGACAGCCCGGGGCCGTCGCTCAGCAGGTGCAGGAGCCCGGCCGCCGAGAGGCCGAGGAGACCGAAACCGACGGCGACGCGGCCCGGATCGGCCGGGCCGCTGCCGCGCACCAGCACGCCGCCGACCCACCACAGCCCCGGCGGGAGCAAGAAGCGCCCGCCGCCCAGGAGCGCCCCGGTCCAGCGGTCCACGGCCGAACCGGCCGGACCGGCGACGTCGGCATAGAGCCCGAGCGCGAGCAGGATCCCTGCCCCGATCAGGACGACGCCCCACAGGTCGTCGGACTGGCGGGCCAGCACCGCCCGCACCGCGCGGAGCAGGCGGGTGACGGCCGACGGCCGGGCCCGCCTCGATCGCGGCGGAGAGGGCGGCCGTCGAGGCGGTGCCTTCGCCGACCGGCGGGCGGGCGGGAGTGCGGCCTTCGTCCGTGCCGGCGTCCGGGCCTTGGGCTTGGTACCGCTGCGGGTAGTCACAGGAGCCACAACAGTAACAGTGGCCCCATGCCCGGCGGCGGTTGGGCCGGAGCGGTCCTCGGGTGGGTCAGACCTCCATCACGATGGGGACGATCATGGGGCGGCGGCGGGTGCGCTCCTGGACGAACCGGCCGAGCGCCTGGCGCACGTGGCGCTTCAGCACCTCGACGTCGCCGGACCAGTCCCCGCCGACCTGCTTGACGCCGGCCACCACCGCCTGGCGCGCCTCGTCCAGCAGCCCCTCCGCTTCCCGCTCGTAGACCCATCCGCGCGTGATCACCTCGGGCCCGCCGACCACCTCGCCGGCCTGCATGTCGACGGTCACCACCACCACGACCACACCCTCCTCGGCCAGGACCTTCCGGTCACGCAGCACGCCGTGGCCCACGTCGCCGACGATGCCGTCGACGTAGAGGTAGCCGGCCGGGACCGATCCGGCGAAGTCCAGGCCCTGGTCGGACAGCTCGACGACGTCACCGTCCTCGGCCAGGAGGACCTTGTCGGGCGACACGCCCATCTGCATGGCCAGCCGGGCGTGGTGGGTGAGGTGGCGGTACTCGCCGTGGACCGGGATGAAGTGCTCGGGCCGGGCGACGGCCAGGAGCGTCTGCAGCTCGCCCTGCATGGCGTGCCCGCTGACGTGCACGTCGGCCAGCCCCGAGTGGACCACTTCGGCGCCCCGGCGGTAGAGGCCGTCGATCACCCGGCCGACGTTCATCTCGTTGCCCGGGATGGCGTGGCTGCTCATGATGACCAGGTCTCCTTCGCCGACCTTCAGCCACTTGTTCTCGCCGGCCGCCATCAGGGCCAGGGCCGACATTGGCTCGCCCTGCGAGCCCGTGGAGATCACGCAGACCCGCCGGGGATCGAGGCCGCCGATGCGCTCGATGTCGACCAGGTCGGCGTCGGGGATGCGCAGCATCCCCATCGACCGGGCCAGCGCCACGTTCTTGGCCATGGATCGGCCGAGGGTGGCGACGGTCCGCCCGCTGGCCAGCGCCGCCTCCACGACCTGCTGGACCCGGTGGATGTGGCTGGCGAAGCAGGTGACGATGACCCGCTTGTCGGCGTGGTCGCGGAACAGCCCCCGCAGCACCTCGCCGACCGACGACTCGCTGCGGGTGTGGCCGGGCTCCTCGGCGTTCGTCGAGTCCGAGAGCAGCAGCCGGATCCCGTGCTCGGACGAGATGGCGCCGATGCGCGCCAAATCGGTCATCCGCCCGTCGACGGGCCGGAGGTCCAGCTTGAAGTCGCCCGAGTGCAGCACGACGCCCTGCGGCGTGTGGAACACCGTGGCGAAGCCGTCGGGGACCGAGTGGGTGACGGGGATGAACTCGACGTCGAAGGGGCCGATGCGCCGGCGCTCGCCGTCGCGCACGGTGACCAGCTCCGTGCGGTCCAGCACGCCCGCCTCCTCCAGCCGGTTGCGGGCCAACCCGAGGGTGAGCGCGGAGCCGTAGATCGGGAACGACAGCTCCCGCAGCAGGAACGACAGGCCGCCGGCGTGGTCCTCGTGGCCGTGGGTGACGACGCACCCCTCGACGCGGTCGGCGTTCTGGCGCAGCCAGGTGAAGTCCGGCAGCACCAGGTCGACGCCGGGCATCTCCAGGTCCGGGAACATCAGCCCGCAGTCCAGGAGCAGGATGCGGCCCTCGAGCTCGAACGCCGCGCAGTTGCGGCCGATCTCGCCGAGGCCGCCGAGGAAGGTGATGCGGAGGGAGTCAGCCATGCAGTGGTGGCGCCCACTCCCCCAGGCCGGCCAGCACGGCGCGGGCGCGTTCCTCCAACCCGGCCGGGGCCGGGCCCATGGGCAGCCGGCACTGTCCGGCCGGCAGGCCGAGCACCCGGCACATGGCCTTGGCGGGGAGCGGGTTCGGCGCCTCGTCGCCGGTCTCGAAGGCGAATGAGTCGAGCAGCCGGGCGTTCAGCCGCCGGGCCTCGTCGACGTCGCCCTTGGCGTAGCTGGCCATCATCTCGGCGAAGGCCCGCCCGGCCCAGTGCGAGGCCACGCTGATCACGCCACAGGCGCCGATGGACAGCAGCGGGAGGGTGAGGGCGTCGTCGCCGCTGTACAGCTCGAAGCCGGCGGGGGCGTCGGCCACCAGCCGGGCCGACGCCGCCGGGTCGCCGGCGGCGTCCTTCACCCCGAGCACGTTGGGCACCTCCCGGGCCAGGCGCACGAGCGCGTCGTGGGCCACCTTGCGGCCGGTGCGGACCGGGATGTCGTAGATCAGGACCGGCAACGTGGTCGCCGCCGCCACGGCCCGGACGTGCGCCTCGATGCCGGCCTGCGACGGCCGGTTGTAGTACGGCGTCACCACCAGCACCCCGGCGGCGCCGGTGCCCGTGGTCGCGGCGGTCAGCTCCGCCGAGTGCGCCGTGTCGTTGCTGCCGGTGCTGGTGAGCACGGGCACGGTGACGGCCTCGGCCACCGCCCGGCACAGGTCCAGCTTCTCGGCGTCGGAAAGCGTCGGCGACTCGCCGGTGGTGCCGGCGACCACCAGGCCGTCGCTCCCGTGGTCGACCAGCCAGCGGGCCAGCGTGACGGCGCCGTCCAGGTCGAGCCGCCCGTCGTCGTCGAACGGCGTGACCATGGCGGTGAGGAGGGCGCCGAAGCGGCCGGGGACTCCCATGCGCCCGAAGGTTAGGCGGTGGCGCCCTCGGCCAGTGCGAACATGGCGGCCTGGTCCCCGTCGTCGGGCAGGTGCTCGAACCCGATGACGCCCAGCTCGGTGAAGCGCTGGCGCAGCCAGCCGCCCGAGGCGTCCAGCAGGCCGAGCTTGCCGCAGTTCGGCACGATCTTGGAGAACAGCATGGAGACGAAGAGCTGGCGCTCGGGCGACGCCATCACCAGCGGGATGGCCTCCTTGGGGTCCACGCCCATGCGCTCCCACACCTCCTGCTGGAGGAAGCGGTCCTTCATGCGCACGGCCGCCTCGTAGGCGAACTCCTGGCGCTCCCGCAGCTCGGCGTCGCTCAGTTCGGCGTAGAAGTCCTGCAGGCTCAGCACGCCGAACGCCACGTGGCGGGCCTCGTCGGCCATCACGTAGCGCAGCATCTGCTTGAGCAGCGGCTCGTTGGTGAGCTGGGCGATGAAGCCGAAGGCGGCCAGGGCCAGGCCCTCCACCATGATCTGCATGCCGAGGTAGGTCATGTCCCAGCGGCTGTCGGCGATGACGTCGTCGAGCAGGTCCTTCAGGTGGGCGTTGATCGGGTAATGGCCGGACAGCTTGGTGTCGAGGTAGCGGGCGAACACCTCGACGTGGCGTGCCTCGTCCATGACCTGGGTGGCCGCGTAGTACTTGGCGTCGATCCAGGGCACCGACTCGACGATCTTGGCGGTGCAGACCAGCGCGCCCTGCTCGCCGTGCAGGAACTGCGACAGCGTCCAGTTCTGGCTCTCCACGCCGAAGCGCAGCCACTCGGCGTCGCCCCACCGCTCCAGCGGCGTGCCGCTGACGTCGGCGCTGCCGTTCAGGAGGCTGGCCTCGGCGATGTTGTTGGCCAGCACCAGCCGCTCCTGGTCCACCTCGGTGTCCCAGGCCAGGTCGGTCTCGGCGTTCCACATCGAGGACTTGGCCTTCTCGTAGAGCCGGGCCAGCTTGGGGCGGGCGCCCTTGGTGTAGTCCCAGGTGAAGATGGCGTCGGAGCCGTCGGCGACGGCGTGGACGGCCTCGTCGACGTCGGTGTTGGTGACGGCCAGCAATTCATCGTCCACCACCGCCGAGGGTACCGGCCGGGGCCCCCCTCCTGGTCGGCGCGATCGGGGCCGGTAGCGTCGGCGGGCGATGGACGAACACGAGACCGGCACCACAGACGGCCCGGCCGGCGCACCCTGGCGTTCATCGTGGTGCCGATCGTGGCGCTGATCGTCGCCGGCAACGTGGGCAACGCCATCCATCCCACGCTCATCAACGACCATCCCCTGCTCCTGGTGGCGCTGGAGCCCCGCAACCGCTTCCTGCTGCTGGTGGCCGGCAAGGTGGACTTCGTGCCGTTCCTGCTCGTTGCCGTCGTGCGGCGGATGGCCTCCGACCCGCTCTTCTACCTCCTCGGCTACCTGTACGGGGACGCCGGCGTGCGCTGGATGGAGCGCCGGATG
Source organism: Acidimicrobiales bacterium (assembly GCA_035540915.1). GTDB lineage: Bacteria > Actinomycetota > Acidimicrobiia > Acidimicrobiales > DATLFQ01. The sequence continues at coordinate 7,374 of DATLFQ010000033.1, read as the reverse complement.
GGCGACGAGGTCGGCCTGGTCAAGGCCATGGAGCGCTGGTTCCGCAAGGCCGGCCCGGTCCTGGTCTTCCTGTTCCCGGGGCTGTTCGCCTGCGTGCTGGCCGGCGCCACGCGGATGCGCCCGGCCGTGTTCATGGTGCTGAACCTGGCCGGCACCGTCACCGTCGTCACGCTGCTCTACCGCTTCGCCGAGGTCTTCGACGGGCCGCTCGGCGCGGTCAACCGCTTCTACGGGAACAACGGCCTGGTGCTGACCATCGTGTCGGTCACCTTGACGGTGCTGTGGCTGCTCAACCAGCGGCGGCAGGGCAAGAGCGACATCAAGTCGGTCGCCGGCTTCGAGGAGGAGCTGCGGGCCGAGGGCGGGCCGACCCGGGACGACGACGCAGCCGGGTCCGACCCGGGCCGCTGAGTCAGCGGCCGGCGGCGGCCGCCCGGCGGGCGAACTCGACGGCCACGTCGGGGCCGGCTCCGGTGTCGAGATGGCTGGCGAGGACGTTGACGAACAGAGGTCCGTTGGTGAGGTAGACGGCGTGGACCCGGGTTGGGGCTGCGGCGGTCCCCCGGTCGTAGGAGGCGCCCTGTGCGCCGGCGATGCCGGGCACCTCGAACGCGTCGGCCCCCAGCAGCTCCCGCCCGTCGACCACGAAGTGCTCCTGCACGGCGGCGGCGCCGGCCGCGTCGCCCAGCCCGAAGACGTAGACGGTGACCGCCACGCCGCCCTCGGCCCGGGACCAGGCCCGTACCGCACCGCGGGTGAAGCCGGCCGCCTCCAGGACGGCGCGGTCGGCGTCGGGAGCGATCGACAGCTCGGCCGCGTACCGGTCCAGGTCGAACCCGCCGGACTCCTCCAGCCGGGCCACGTAGCCGGGCGGCGGCTCGGGCAGCGCCGCGGCGGGGTCCGTCGACCCCGCAGTCGGGGCGTCCCCACCGGATCCGCAGGCGGTGACCGCCATGGCGGCGGCCGCCACCAGCGACGCCCGCCAGATGGGCCTCACCCGAAGAGCAGCGCGTCGAGGCCGACGGTGAGGCCGGGCCGGTCGGCGACGGCCTTGACGGCCAGCACCACCCCCGGCATGAAGCAGGTGCGGTCGGTGGTGTCGTGGCGGATGGACAGGGTCTGGCCGGTCGTCCCCAGCAGCACCTCCTGGCAGGCGACCAGGCCGCGCAGGCGCACCGAGTGGACCTTGATCCCCCCCGCTCCGGCGCCGCCCCGGGCGCCGGTCACCACCTCGCTCGTGGTCGGGTCGGCGGCCCACGCCGCCGAGGCCGCCGCCATGCGCTCGGCGGTCGCCAGCGCGGTGCCCGACGGGGCGTCCGCCTTGCTGTCGTGGTGCAGCTCGATCACCTCGGCGGTCTCGAAGAAGGGCGCCGCCATCTCGGCGAAGCGCATCATCAGCACCGCCCCGATGGCGAAGTTCGGGGCGACGATGCAGTTGGGGCCGCCGTCCCCCGGGAACAGGGACCGCAGCTCGGCCAGATCGCCCTCCCCCAGGCCCGAGGTGCCCACCACCGAGTGGACGCGGTGGGCCGCGCACCACCGGAGGTTGTCCCGGGCGGCCTCGGCCAGCGTGAAGTGCACGGCCACCTGCGCCCGGGCCTCGGCGAGCGCCTCCACCGTGCCGGCCACGACGACGCCGGCCGCCTCGGCGCCGGCGTAGTGGGGATCGACGGCGGCGACCAGCTCCAGGTCCGGGTCGGCCGCCATTGCCCGGCACACCTCGCTGCCCATGCGCCCGCCCGCACCGAGGACACCGACCCGCACGGCCATCAGGCCACGCGCGGGGCGGTGAGCCCGGCCTCGGCCACGGGGCCCACCAGCGCGACGACGCGGTCGGCCGCCAGCACGTCGGCGGCCACGCGGGCGGCGTCGGCGGCGGTGACCGCGTCGAAGCGGGCCACCACCTCGTCGACGGTGGCCACCCGGTCGCGCAGCAGCTGGCTGCGGCCGATGCGGTTCATGCGGGCCGCCGAGTCCTCCAGCGACAGGGCCAGCTCGCCGGCCAGGTGCCGGCGGGCGACGTCCAGCTCGCGCTCGGTGATGCCGGAGGCGGCCAGCGCGTCGAGATCGGCGTGGACCAGGTCGAGCACCTCCCCGGCCCGGGCCGGGGAGGTGCCGGCGTACACGCCGAGGTACCCGCAGTCGGACAGGGCGCAGTGGTACGAGTACACCGAGTAGGCCAGGCCCCGCTCCTCGCGGACGGTCTGGAAGAGCCGCGACGACAGCCCGCCGCCCAGGACGTGGTTGACCACGGCCAGGGCGTGGCGGTCCGGGTGGTCGTGGTCGTAGGCCGGCACCGCGACCATGAGGTGGACCTGCTCGGTGTCGCGGTCCTCGGCCGCCCTCGGGCGGGGCCGGGCGGTCGGCGTGGCGCGGTGGGGACGGGCGCCGCCGGGACCGCCGCCGTACCGCCGCTCGACCCCCTCGACCAGCCGGTCGTGGTCGAGGCGCCCCGCCGCCGCGAACACCACGTTGCCCGGCCGGTAGTGCTCGGCGTGGAAGGCGGCGATGTCGTTGCGGGCCATGGCCTCGATGCTGGCCTCCTCGCCCAGCACCTCCCGCCCGACCGGGTGGTCGGGGAAGAGCGCCTCGGTCAGCACCTCGTGCACCAGGTCGGCCGGCTCGTCGGCCCGCATCAGGATTTCTTCCAGGATGACCTGGCGCTCGGCCTCGACCTCGGCGGCCCGGAAGGCGGGCCGCCAGAGGATGTCCGACAGGATGTCGAGACCGAGGTCGGTGGCGTCGGCGAGGAGGCGGACGTAGAACGCCGTGTACTCCCGGGTGGTGAAGGCGTTCATGTCGCCGCCTGCGGCGTCGACGTCCTCGGCGATCTGGCGGGCGCTGCGCGTGGCGGTGCCCTTGAACAGCAGGTGCTCGAGGAAGTGCGACGCCCCCGCCAGGCGTCGCTCCTCGTCCCGGGACCCGGTGCCGACCCAGAACCCGAGGCTCACCGACCGGACGTCGGCCATGGCCTCGGTGACCACGGTGATCCCGCAGTCCGAGACGGTGGTCCGTATCACCCCCGGCGAGCCGGCGCTCTCAGCGGCGGCCGCTGCGCCGGGGGTTGCGGCGGGGCCCCCGGTCACGGTCGCCCCGCGGCTCGGCGGCCGGGCCACCGGCGACGGCGGGTGGGCCCAGGTCGCCGAACTCCTTGGCCGCCTCCTCCTCCCACACGGCCTCGAACGAGGCCACAGCCACGCCGCCACCGCCACCGCTGCCGGCGTCGGAGCGGCCCGCGTCGGAGCGGCCGGCGTCGGAGCGGCCGGCCGGCCTGGCCGGGTCCCGCCGCGGGCCACGGTCGGGCGCCGGCTCGGGACCGCTCTCGCCGTCGGGGCCGACCGGCGACAGCGACACCTTGCCCTGCTGGTCGATGTCGTCGACCCGGACGCTGATCTCGTCGCCCAGGTCGACCACGTCCTCCACCCGCTCGACCCGCTTCCCGCGGCCCAGCTTGGAGATGTGGACCAGGCCGTCGCGCCCGGGGAGGATGTTGACGAAGGCACCGAACTTGGTGACGTTGACCACCCGCCCGGTGTAGACGGCGCCGATCTCGGCCGAGGGCGGGTCGAGGATCAGCTCGATGCGCCGGCGGGCCTCGGCCACTGCGGCACCGTCCTTGCCGCCGATGGTCACCGTGCCGACCATGCCGTCGTCGTCGACGTTGATGTCGGCGCCGGTCTCCTGCTGCAGGGCGTTGATGACCTTGCCCTTGGGCCCGATGACCTCGCCGATCTTGTCGATCGGGATCTGCAGGCTGACGATCTTGGGGGCGCTGGCCGCCACCTCGGGCCGCGGCTCGGCGATGGCGCCGGCCATGACCTCCAGGATGTGCAGCCGGGCCTTGCGGGCCTGCTGCAGCGCGTCGGCCAGCACGTCGGCCGGCAGGCCGGCGATCTTGGTGTCCAGCTGCAGCGCGGTGACGAACTCGGCGGTGCCCGCCACCTTGAAGTCCATGTCCCCGAAGGCGTCCTCCGCCCCGAGGATGTCGGTCAGGGTGGTGTAGCGGCCCTCGGCGAAGACCAGGCCCATCGCGATGCCGGCCACCGGTGCCTTGATCGGCACGCCGGCGTCCATCAGCGACAGGGCCGAGCCGCACACCGAGGCCATGGAGGTGGAGCCGTTGGACGACAGCACCTCCGACACCAGGCGGATGGCGTAGGGGAAGTCCTCCTGGGCCGGCAGCACCGGCACGATGGCCCGCTCGGCCAGCAGGCCGTGGCCGACCTCGCGGCGCTTGGTACCGCCCACCCGGCCGGTCTCGCCGTTGGAGAACGGCGGCATGGTGTAGTGGTGGATGTACCGCTTGCGCTCGGTCGGTGTGAGGCCGTCCTGGAACGGGATCATCAGGTCCATCTTCGGCATCCCGAGAGTGGCCACCGTGAGCACCTGTGTCTCACCCCGCTGGAACAGGCCGGTGCCGTGGGCCCGGGGCAGGATGCCGACCTCGGCTGACAGGGGCCGCAGGTCGGCCGGGCCGCGGCCGTCGATGCGGACGCCCTCCTCCACAATGCGCTTGCGCACGAGCTGCTTGACCAGGCCCCGGGCGGCCGCCTTCACCTCGCCGGCCCGCCCCTCGAACTCGTTCGCCAGGGCGGCCAGGATCTCGGCGGTGGCCTGGTCGGTGGCCTCGCTGCGCTCGGCCTTCAGGGCGATCTGGCTGGCCGCGGTCAGCGGGCCGGTGCCCACCTCGGCCACCCGGGCCGAGACGTCGGGCCCGTAGTCCACCTGGGGCTCGTAGGGGATCGGCTCACCGACGCCGGCCTGCTCCACCAGCTGGAGCTGGAGGTCGATCGACTCCTGGATCCAGCGCTTGGCCTGCTGCAGGCCGTCGGCGATGACCTCCTCGGTGACCTTGGGCGCCCCGGCCTCGTAGTACTGCCAGGCCTTCTCGGTGCCGCCCGCCTCGACCATCATGATGGCCACGTCGTCGCCCGCCTGGCGGCCGGCGACGACGATCTCGAAGGTGCTGTCGTCACCCTCCTCGTAGGTGGGGTGGGCGATCCACTGTCCGTCGGTGCCGAACGCCAGGCGCACGGCGCCGATCGGCCCCTGGAAGGGGATGCCCGAGATCATCAGGGCCGCGGACGCGGCGTTGATGGCCAGGACGTCGTGGGGGTTCTCGAAGTCGACGCCCAGCACCGTGACGATGACCTGGGTCTCGTTGCGGTACCCCTCGGCGAAGCTGGGGCGCAGCGGACGGTCGATCAGCCGGCAGGTCAGCACGGCCTCGTCGGTCGGGCGGCCCTCCCGGCGGAACACCGAGCCGGGGATGAACCCGCCGGCGTACTTCTTCTCCTCCACGTCGACGGTGAGAGGGAAGAAGTCGACCCCCTCGCGTACCTTCTTGTCGGCGTTGGCGGTGACCAGGATGACGGTGTCGCCCAGCCGGGCCACGACGGCGCCCTGTGACTGGGGGGCCAGCTTGCCCGTCTCGAAGGACAGGGCTTTGTCGGTCCCGCTCACGGGACCGGAGACGGCGATGGCGTCTGCCACTCGCGCTCCTCTCGGTTCGGAGGGGCGGGAGCCAGTTCCCAGTGGTCACGCTCCCGGCGGTCGCGGTGACCCGCCGAGCTCGAGGCCACTGGCAGCTGACCGCCTGCGCCCCTGGTGGTATTCGGTTCCCTGCGGCGCATGCGCCGCCAGGCGGTGTTGCGCTACCGCCGCAAGCCGAGGCGCCCGATGATGCCGCGGTAGCGCTCGACGTCGTTGTCCTTCACGTAGTCGAGCAGCCGCCGCCGCCGGCCGATGAGCCGCATGAGGCCACGGCGGGTGTGGTGGTCGCCCTTGTGCTGCTTCAGGTGCGCCGTGAGATGGTCGATGCGCTCGCTCAAGATGGCAATCTGTACCTCGGGCGAACCGGTGTCCGTCTCGTGGAGGCGGTGGGTGGTGATGGTGGCGGCCTTGTCAGGCATGCAGAAGCGTCCTCGGAATGTGGTTCGGTAGAGCCGGGAGCCACCCTACCAGGGGGAGGGTCCCGGCCCGGCATGAGAGGCCGGTAGCGTCGGCCGGCGTGGCCGAGGAGCTCGAGGTGACGCCCGGCTGCGCCATCGCCATCGACGAACTGGAATGGCGCTTCTCGGGCAGCGGCGGGCCGGGCGGCCAGCACGCCAACACCGCCAACACCAGGGCGGAGGTCCGCTTCGACGTGGCCGCGTCGGCGTCGCTGTCGCCCGCCCAGCGGGAGCGCATCGTCGCCCGGCTCGGCCCGGTGGTCCGGGTGGTCGCGGCCGACGAGCGGTCGCAGGCCCGCAACCGGGCGCTGGCCCTGGAGCGCCTGGCCGCCCGCCTGGCCGGCGCGTTGCACGTCGCCACTCCCCGCCACGCCACCGCCCCCACCCGGGCCGCCCGCCGGCGGCGCCTGGAGTCCAAGCGCCGCCGGTCGTCGATCAAGCGGCTGCGGTCGACCGGCCCGGCCGGCGACGACGACTGAGCGCCGGCGGACCGAACCGGAGCCCGACCGGACTCTCGTGCAGTTGGCCGCCGCCTGGGCGGGCAACTGCACAAGCCAAGGCGTCAGGCCAGGACGGCGCGGGCGGCGTCCACGTCGGCCGCCATCTGGGCGACCAGGGCGGCGGCGGATTCGAACTTCGCCTCGCCCCGCAGGCGGGCCGCGAAGCGGACGGCGGCCCCCTCGCCGTACAGCTCGCCGTCGAAGTCGAGCAGGTGGGCCTCCAGGACCGGGGCCTCGGCCGCCTCGTAGAAGGTGGGCCGGCGCCCAAGGGAGATGGCTGCCGGATGGACCGACCCGGCCGGCCGGCGGTACCAACCGGCGTAGATGCCGTCGGCCGGCAGGAGGATCTCGGCGGGCACCGTGACGTTGGCGGTCGGGTAGCCGAGCTGGTGGCCGCGCCGGTCACCGGCCTCGACCGCGCCCCGCACCTCGTGCGGGCGGCCCAGCAGCGCAGCGGCCGCCTGCACGTCGCCCGCCGACAGCAGGGCGCGGATCCGGGTGGACGAGATGGGCAGGTGCTCGGCGTCGTCACCGGAGAGGGCGACACCGAGGACGTCGAACCCCCGCGCCGCTCCCATCGTCTGCAGCAGGGCCACGTTGCCCCGCCGGCGGTGGCCGAAGTGGAAGTCGTGGCCCACCACCACGGCGCGGGCGCCCAGGCAGCCCACCAGCACCTCGTCCACGAAGTCCTCGGCCGACTCCCGGGCCCGCTCGGCGTCGAACCGCACCACCACAGCCCGGTCCACGCCGGTGGCCGCTAGCAGCTCCAGCTTCTGGTCGAGGTCGGTCAGCAGGCGGGGGGCCGACTCGGGGCGCACCACCGTCGCCGGGTGGCGGTCGAAGGTGACCACCGCGCTCTCGACGCCGAGGTCGCCGGCCATGGCCCGGACACGGGCCAGCAGCGCCCGGTGGCCCAGGTGCAC